>JAVKCN010000014.1:0-26018 GCA_040222715.1 Cyclobacteriaceae bacterium
GCTTTTCCGTCGCCATCGGTATCTTTAAGATGCAAAATCTCGGTTGCGTTGGCTACATACACTCCACTATCGCCCGGTAAAATAGCAGTAGGGGTAAGCAATCCCTCGGCAAAAACTGTAGAGTGATCGGCCTTTCCATCTCCATCGGTATCTTCCAATACATAAATCTTGTCATGCGGTTCCTCTCCGGCCTTTAGTTGGGGGTAGATGGTACTGCTTACCACCCAGAGCCGGCCTTCAGCGTCCCAGTTCATCTGGATGGGCTTGACCAACATGGGCTCAGCGGCAAACAGGGTTACCTCAAAACCATCGGCTACGTGCATCATCTCGAGTTCCCGTTGCGGGTCCGGGTCGGGAATGTCCTGCAGATCATTTTGGGCGTAGACCACGGTAGTTTCTAACAGTGCGGCAAGGAAAAAAATGAGTACGGATAAGATGGTTTGTTGCCGATGAGGCCCGGGATTGAATCGTCGGGTGAAGTCAAAGAACCTGGATATGATGATTATTCTGTTTATCATTTCAATACTACATTACTGGGGTAAGCTGATAAGAGACAGGTTTTGGCGCGCGTATTTCGGCAATCTGGTCTTCCAGCCACCCAATCAAAAGATCAAGATCTTCCAACTCTTTTATATGCCGCCCTTGTTCGTAGGATCTGAAACCAATGATATAGGTTCGGTTTAGCGGGCGATACTGGTGGAAAAACAACTCATTTTTTTTAAGAATACGGTCCCGTAACTGATCCGCCTGCGTAAAGGAGGCACCCTGACTGATTTCCACTCCTTTCGCCCAGGTCTTAGCCATGGCGGAGGCCACCTGAGACTCATCAACCCGCAGGGTATAACATCCCCGGCCAAGGCCACTGATAGAGAGTTTTCGTGCATCATCATCCACTTCTTCCTGTTTAGGTCGCGGAAGCGGGAGAAGTGTATCATCTACAGTGAATTCTATGTTTTCTTTTCCGATATCTGAATCCAGAATGGCCGCAGAACTTGCTGACTCAGCTAGCTGCTGGGATAGGTTCACCTTGACAGACCAGGTTCGGGGGGGTAAGCCCAGTCCATCTTCTATCATGGTGGCCAGGTGATAGTATCCGGTTTCATTTAGATGAACACCATCGGTAGTTAATGCAATGCTGCCACTCAGCTTCTGAAGTGGCTTGAAAAGATCAATAAAATGCATGTCTCGCTCGGCGGCTGTCCTGGATATCGCCGATGCATACAGCTGCAGGTTCTGATTACGTTCCTCCAGGTTATTTACCGTAGGTTCGGCGGGCATCTGCGGAATGGGAGATAACAGCACCGTTTTTGCCCCCAGCTTGTCTATCTCATCGAGTAACTGATTGAGTCCGTCTACAAAATGAGAAAGTCCGGTTTCCCCTTCGTATGCTTCGTTGGCTCCGTATGCCAGGAATACCACCGTAGGCTGGGCCTTGGTTATTTGCTGAATCAGTAGTTCGTACGCACTGGGAGGAGAGGTGAAATAGCTGCGGGCATCCCCAAACACCGTATCTCCGGTCCACCCCAGATTACGAAAGGTAATAGCCCGATCCGGCCACCTTGAGGTTAGGGCAAACTCAATATACCCATACTGTTGATCAAACTCGAAGAGTGAATTTCCGAGGAAAACCACCCGGTCGCCGTCTTTAAGCTCAAAAAGGGATTGGGATTGTTCACCAATAGCTGTTGTATCAGTTTTTGCCAGGGCAATCGTATGGATGAACGTAATGAATAACAATAAGCTGCCCTGAAGGGCCGATACACTAATTTTTCTCATATTACTTTAGTGGTTTCTCTTCGAGTATTTAGTGGAGACGAGCATCTAAACATACTTCATTTTTTACCACGGCGATTATACAAATATCTTTCTGTTACTCGTAAAATGGAGGGAAATTCCTGGTTAAAAATTTTTGGCAGAGCGCGATGTCAGAACGGCTTTCATAAAAGTGAGTTCCTTCAAACAAGAACTTTCAAATGCCCAAAAGCATTCTGATCAGCCTACTGGTCACCCTGATTATAAAATACATAAAGCCCATCTTTGCCGGCTACGATGATATCCTGGCGACCCGTTCCTCTCAGATCTGCGACCGAAAAATAAATACCGGTTCCTTTTCCCTTACCCAGGGGGCCGAACGAAATCGTGTGCTTCACGAATCCTTTTCCGTCCCATTGAAAATAGTAGAGTCCGGCCGGTTCATTTCCCCCGGGGTCACCTCCGTTGTGGGCCCGATACCGTTTCCCGGTAACCAGCTCAGGTTGACCATCCCCGTCAAGATCAACCCAGTCCATGGTATGATACTGAGAATTTTCAGTGTCGATGGCATGTTTCATCCACGTTCTTTTCCCTGATTCATCGGTCGTTTGTTCATACCAATGGAGCCCGTAGTCGTGGCCCTGACCCACGATAAGATCATTTTTAGCATCGCCGTTTACATCCACCACCAGGATAGGGACGCTGGCCCCGCCCAGTTCAAATTCCTCGTGCAACACCCACTTTCCTTTCATCATATCCGAAGGAGCTTCAAGCCATCCGGTACTGACAATGAAATCTCCCCGGCCATCCCCATTGACATCTCCGAAGCCCAGTCCATGGTCCTGCGCGTCTGCTATGGGAATTTTACTAAATGTGCCCAAAGGTTTTCCATTGCTATCCCGGTCAAGCTGATAGATCTTCAGAGGATCGTTCGGATTATTAGGCACAATCTCTATGTGGCCATCATTATCCACATCCCATCCGCGGGCTGTCTCTACATTCCCGGTTTGATCGATAGTATGCACGGTCCATTCCGAATCATCGCCGGGGTTCTCCCGCCATCGGATGTTTTCGCTAAACCAGCCGCCGGTCACATAGTCCGTTCGACCATCTCCGTTGACATCCAAAGGGATGGTCAAAAAATCATCCCAGTATTCCATATGCGGTTCTACCTCGCCGATATAGCCCCGCTTTACAAATTCCGGGCCCTGGTACCAGAATGCCCCGGAGACAATATCGTGTTGCCCATCGTTATTCACATCAAAGACGCCCACGGACTCATAACTTTCAGAGGCGATCTGGGTCTTCTCAAACTGTATCTCTTTCGCATTCTTAGGTTGCTGGGCACTGACCAGCGTAGTAAAGCCCAGGCTTACCATAGCCAGGGATAAAATTTTCTTAGGTATAGTGTGCTTGTATTTCATTTTCAGGTCTGATGAGCAGATTAGGTTATTTCATTTTTCAGGTTCAATAGTATGTAATTCCTCCTTCTGCCAATGGCAGGAGGAGGAATCAAATGTAGTTTAATATCCCGGATTTTGCTCCAGATCAGGATTCACCTGAATTTCCAAAAATGGAATGGGGAACAACAGATCATTTTGATCCACATTGTACGAAGCCGAGGATAAATAATAATAAGCCGGATCAGCTTTCAATTGTGCTCCGTAGGCATTCATCACCGCGACTGCGCTACCAGTTCTGACCAGATCCAGCCACCTTTTATCCTCGAAAGCAAGTTCAATTCTACGCTCATGCAGAATAGCATCCCGGAGATCAGCCTGACCACTTGCCATAGAATTACCCAGTCCAGCTCGATTACGCACCTGATTCAGGTAGTTTTGGGCTTCCGCCGTGTTTCCCTGCTCATTCATCACTTCCGCCAGCATGAGCAATACTTCGGCGTAGCGGTACACCGGAAAATTCTGGTTGGTTTGGCCGAAAATGGAATGAGGGTGCTGATACTTTTTAATATAAGGTAAATTCACGTAAGTGGTATCCGATATGAGCGAAGCTCCGGTATAAAAGCCAATAGAAGCATAAAAACGCTCGTCCTGCTCAGGATCTTCGTAGGCTGAGATTAAATCCTCCGTGGGGATATTCCAGCCGGATAATGGGGCGTTTTGAGAGCCGGAAGGTCCCAAGGTTAACTGGGCATGTTCATCGGTTAGTGGCACAAAGAAATACGGAAAATAACTGTCCAGCCCCAGGGAGGTGCCCTCTAAATACTGAATTTCAAAAACAGACTCTTCGTTATTCTTATTGACCGGATCAAAAATGTCCGCATAGTTGTCCAGCAGCGCATAGCCGGTGACATTGGTAAGCGCATTTTCGGCATTTTCCCATTGCTCGAGGGTTACATAGATATCTCCCAAGAGTGTCCAGGCGGCACCCGAGGTAGCCCGACCAGACTCCTGATTTTCCTTGCTGGGCAACAGGTCAGTGGCGGCAGTAGCATCGGTAATGATCTGATCATAAACAGCTTCCGCCGAGGATCGGGGCAGCGTGGCTGACTCCAGGCCGGTAGCCGGTTCGAGAGGCAACGGAACGCCCCCATAAAACCGAACCAAATCAAAATAGGCCATAGCTCTCAAAAAAAGTGCTTGTCCCTTAAAGTTATCTTTTAAAGGCTGATCAAGATCTGCCTCATCAATAACGGATAGCAGTTGGTTGGCCCGGGCAATGATGTCGTAATCAATATAGTATCTCTGTTCAGCCACGCTGTTTTCGGAGCCATTCAGGAAGTCAGCGACCTCCTCCGGGAATGGCTGTCGGAAATCCACATTATAAAAGTAATGGGTATTATCCGAACGCATTTCAGCCATGGACCAACTCGCCTGAGCATCATATAATTCCTGCAAGGGAGCATACACTCCGTCTACCGCCTGTCTAAAGTCAGATTCAGTCTGAAAAAAATTATCGGGGGTTACTGCACCTTCAGGAGCAATACTCAGAAAGTCACTACAGGCTCCCAATGCTACTGATAGTATTCCCGCTATGATGGTATTGATTTTCATGATATAAGCCTTTTAATGATGTTAATTTTTTGTCTCCTCTTTAGAATCCAATATTTATTCCTACTGTATAGGTTCGAGGCACTGGATAAGAGCCTCCGTCAATGCCTAACTGCGTAGAACCCTGACTCTGACTCACCTGAGGATTTGCTCCGGGATAATTCGTGAAAACATGCAGGTTTTGGATGCTTCCGTATACTCGAAGTCTTCTCAAAAACCCGGTATCATTGACAGGAACCATATATCCTAAGGTAACATTGTTGATGAACAGATGGCTCGCATCATATAGCATCTGGGTACCCCACCAGTCGCGCTCAGGGTACGTTGTTCCGGCAGCCAGACTCCCGTACCTTCCACTTCCGGGGTCCTGAGGCGATCTCCACCGGTCTTTGACATCAGCCAATACATTAAAAACTCCGTCCAGATTGGTGAGGGTTTGTTCTGATCCCCGAAGTACCTTGTTACCATAGGTGCCTGAAATCGTTACTGCAAAATCAAAGCCCTGATATTGAACCCTATTGGTCATCCCAAAGATGAAATCAGGATGAGGATTGCCAATAATAGCGGCATCATCTACGGTAATAACTCCATCGTTATTCACATCTCTGAACTTGGCCGTTCCCACCTGGGAGGTGCTATGCTTAGGCGAGCTATCGAATTCTTCCTGGTTATCATATACCCCTTCGTGAATCATGCCGTACAGCATGCCAATCGGCTGCCCCTCCTTCGTAATGTGCGACCCGCCGATAAGCCCACTACCCGGCCCGGTAATCAACTCAGAAGTTTTGGTTCCCATCGACTCGACCCGGTTGCGGTCAAAAGAGATATTGAAATCAGTCGTCCAGGTAAGATTACTGGTTTGAATATTGGAAGAACTGATAGCAAATTCATGTCCCCAGAATCTCAACTCGCCGATATTGGTTTGAATGTTTGAGAACCCGGAAGCTCGAGGCACCCGGACATTAAATAGCAGGTCTTTGGTGTTTTTATGGTAATAATTGTACGTAAAAGCAATGCGGTTATCGAGTAGGTTCAGGTCTAACCCAATATTAAATTGATCATTTGTCTCCCAGCCTATTTCCCGGTCAGCGAGGTTGTCAACCCTTCTGCCCGCGGCAATACTATTGCCAAACACATAATTAGCAGTAGAGATGGTAGGGATATGGGTATAATTGCCAATATTAAAATTCCCTATAATACCGTAGCTGGCCCGAAGTTTCAGAAAAGAAATGGTCTCAATATCGGACATAAAGCTCTCTTCTGACAAAATCCATCCGGCAGATACTGAAGGGAAGTTTCCCCAGCGGTTCTCACTGCCGAAACGAGACGAGCCATCCCGGCGAACGGCGGCAGAAAGCAGGTATTTACCCCGATAATTATAATTTACCCGGGCCAGATACGAAAGCAGGCTCCACTCCTGTACCCCGCTGGAAGCTCGAACCGTACCAGCTGCACTGATGGTCTGCACTTTATCATCCGGATAATTCTCCGCGTTGATCGTACTTACATCTTCCCGAAACTTCTGGGCAGTGAAACCGACCAGGGCATCAATGCGATGTTCTCCAACATCTACCTGATAGTTCAGGATATTTTCATTGACCCAGGAAAGATAGCTTCCTTCATTCAGCGCAGCAAATGGTATATCATACAGTCCCACCCCCCGGGTACCGGTGGTGGTGCCGTTGAAGCTAAAATTACGGTAGTTTCCTTTATCAATATTGGCGGATGTTTTCAAATACAGTCCATCCATTATCTGGTATTCGGCATACATATTAGATAAAATCCGAGTGTCCTTATTATCAATGACCCGGTCTTGTTGACTTCTTACATAGTTGGGAGTTGGAAACATGCCGGGTGAAGTAGCCGTCAAGGTTAAGCTTCCATCCGGATTTCGTAAAGGAGCCAGGGGCGAAGTTTGCAAGGTCTCGTTGATCACACTACCTACGCCATCCACTCCACTGTTGGTATTTAGGGAATACGTGGGCGCTACATTCAAGCCAATGGTTAGTTTTTCATGCGGTTGAAAGTTGGTATTCACCCGCAGTGAATAGCGTTCGTAACCGGACCCCACAATGACTCCATCCTGTTTTAGATACCCGGCAGTGGCAGTCGTACTGAAGGTTTCAGAACCGGTACTGAGGGTTAGGCTGTGATCCTGCATGGGGGCTACCTGAGTGATGGCATCGTACCAGTCGGTGCCTTCTCCGTATTGATCGGGGTTCTGGTATTCCGGGTCCACTTCCTGTCCTCTGAACTCGGCAATCTCTTTTTTCCAGGTGGCAAATTCACGGGCATTCATCATATCCGGCCGCCCGCGCTGCGGCACCTGCTGGATACCAATATAGCCGTTATAGTCAACCCGGGTTTCACCGGGCACGGCCTTTTTTGTTTCAATCAGTATAACCCCGTTGGCGGCTCTTGAACCGTACAGTGACGTTGCTGAAGCATCTTTCAGTACGCTGATACTCTCGATTTCATTGGGATTAATGTTGCTGATACTTCCTACAATCGGGTTTCCATCCACTACAAACAAAGGATTACTACCGGCAGTAATAGAAGCTGCTCCTCTGATTCTAATGTCCATGCCGGCACCGGGAGTTCCCGTCGTCTGCGAGATCTGTACTCCGGATACTTTCCCCTGTAACTTCTGAGAAAATTGGGCTACCGGCAGGTCGGCCAGATCTTCCTCACCGACTTTGGCAATGGAACTGGACAGGTTTCGGGTAGATTGGGTACCATATCCTACCACCACAATTTCTTCCAGGCTCTGTACATCTTCCACCAAAGCCACGTCGATGACCGTTCTGCCGTTTACCGGGATCTCCTGGGTGATATATCCGATAGAAGAGAACGTTAACGTGGCATTTTCATCGGATACACTGATGCTATACTTTCCTTCAGCATCGGACACGGTGCCAGTGATACTGCCCTTTACCAGAATATTTACTCCCGGCAACCCCTCTCCATCCGGTGATGAAGTTACCTGCCCGGTAACAGTGGCAGTTGGTTTAAGCTCAACTTCATATCTTTGAGAAGCCTGGCCTAAGATTTTACTGACGTTAATGATGTTATTGACCTGCTTGAACTTAAGCTGGGTTGATTGAGATATTTTCAACAGAATATCCGCAACTGATTGACGGTCTGACGTCAGATTAATTTGAACGCTTTTATCAAGATCTTTTTTCTCATAAGAAAAGGTGAAGTCGGTCTTTAATTCTATTTCTTTAAACGTTTCAGCCAGGGATGCATTCTGCAGATCAATAGAAATAAATACCTCTTTAGCACTGATGGCTTGCTGGGCTTCTCTATCGAATGCCAGCAGGGTACTGAAGAACACGAATTGCAGCATGATACTGCCCAGAAACAGCTTAGAGATATAGTGTAGGAGTGGGGGTAGCTTAGATTTCATAGTGTTGTATAGTTTTAGTTGTGCTTCGGTTTGTCTAAAAGCATAGCTATCCTGTTACGGATAAAAGATGATTATCCGGCTATGCTTTTTGTCCGGAAGGACGTTTCTTTCAAATCGGCAGCAGTAATATGTTGCCGGTTTTCTGCTTATGAGGTTTCTGTCTTCATACTATCGTTTTTAAGCGTTGTTGTATATTATTTTCACCTGATTTCCATTTTTTTCGTAGGTAAAATGCTTCACATATCCTATGCTCAGTAATACATTATCCAGGCTTTGCCGCTCGAAAATGCCGCTGTATTGCCATTCCTGAGCAGCTTTGCCTACGACATGAATTTCCACCCCGTACCATCGCTCCAGTCTTTTTTTCACTTCTTCAAACGTAGCATCTTTAAAGTAGAGGATACCCTCTTTCCAGGCCAGTGTTTCCTTCGCCTCAAATTCCTGCACTGTAAAAGACTTTTTGTCCGGCTGATAAACGGCCTCTTTACCCGGAGATAAATAATAAGCCTGGTTGGTCATATCAAATCTGCTGACCTTCACCTTTCCGTGCGCCACCGAAACACTGATCTCCGGCTCACCCTGGTAGGCTTTCACATTGAACGAAGTGCCCAATACGGTAGTAAGCAAATCTCCGCTGACAATAGTAAATGGGCGTTTTTCATCTCGGGCCACCTCAAAAAAGGCTTCACCTTCCAGCTTCACTTCTCGTTTATTTCCTGAAAATTCTACAGGATAGGAAAGTCGGCTATCGGCATTTAAGGTTATTTTGGTGCCATCCGGCAACATGACGGCTTCTTGCTTTCCTTTGGGAGCCTCCTTTTCCAAATAACTGATCTCTGGCCGTTGTTCGGCAGACATGATCTTTTGCACCAGAAAAGAAAGACCGAACGCCAGCACGATAATGGCCGCGACCCTGAGGAAGTAAAACTGATTGGTGCTACCTAGCTGACTACTAACTTGCTTACTTTCCTCATCCCGCTCCTTTTGTAATCGGGCGTGAATATTCTCCAGTAATGCCGCCGGATCATGTTCAGGGGTTATTTCTTCAGGTACTTCGAACCTTTGCCAACGATCCTGCAAGTGGCGCAACAGATGTTCCTTGTCGCTTTCAGCGTCAAACCAACTCCGCACTTCGCGTGCCTCTTCTACGGAGCACTCTCCTCGGAAAAACTTCTCTAAAAGTCTGGTGTCCATCACCTTTTATCTTATCTATATAAGTAATACCGATAAGCAGGCGGTTGCACCTACGGGACAACTAAAAAAAATTAAAAAAATCGGAAAATTGCGTTTGAAGTGATTTAGGCAGAGTTTAATACCACAAGCACAGGAACAGTAACAGCAGGTGGGCATCATGCAGGTGGAGCTGCTGCTTTATTGTTTTCAACGATTTATTGATGTGGTTCTCAACGGTGCTTAAAGAAAGGTTCAATTGGGTGGCGATCTCCCGGTTGGTCAATCCCTGAAACCGGCTCATCATGAACACCTGCTTTCTTTTGTGCGGCATTTTGTTAACCATCTGCTGGATGATACTTTTCAGCTCGTGGAAATGGCAGATTTCTTCTGTATCCTCGGCCAGAAGGGAGGTGGTTCTTAGATAATATTGCTTATACGTAGTTTCAGAAACTCTTTTGGAAAGAAGATTATAGAGGTGGTTTTTGGCCATCGTAAAAATAAAAGCCTTAAAAGATAGCTGCTCGTCCAGTAAATGTCTATTCTTCCAAATCTTATAAAAAACTTCCTGTACCACCTCTTCAGCATCTTCTACCGATGGCAATATACTCAGGGAAAAAGCATAGAGTTGCTTTTCGTATTTATAGAATAAGCGGTTGAATGCCGCTTCACTGCCTGCTTTCAACATCGCCGTCAGTTCCTTATCTGACAAGGATTGAGTATTCATAGGTCATGTAGGTGCGCAGCACAAATTGCAACTTACTTAAAAATAAGATTCAAAGTAAGCTAAAGTTTTAAACCATACAATAAATCAAATTGTAATTTTACAATTGGCAATAGCTATTGAATTAGCAAATCCTCCTCGAAATTACCACACCAGAGAGGAACTTCATGGATCAGAGTTTAACAACAACTTCGTGATGCTGAGGTGTTTTCAAATAGTATTTCAGTGTTGATGCTAATAGAATAGTACCATTATACTTTCATCCGATCATGATCGAACAAATGATTTCTCACAGTTACATTATACTAAACTAAGAGATCATTCACCACCTTACCGGCCACATCGGTAAGTCTAAACCTGCGACCTAGATGCTTGTACGTTAGCTTTTCGTGGTCCAGTCCCAACTGATGCAATACTGTAGCCTGAAAATCATGTACGTGTACCGGGTCTTTGATGATGTTGTAACCGAACTCATCGGTTTCTCCGTATACCATGCCCGGTTTCACTCCCCCACCGGCCATCCAGATACTAAAGCAACGCGGGTGATGGTCGCGGCCATAATTGTTCTTGGTCAGTTTGCCCTGACTGAAATTGGTACGACCAAACTCGCCACCCCATATTACCAGCGTTTCATCCAGTAATCCCCGTTGTTTCAGGTCGGTTACCAGGGCAGCAGAGGCCTGATCTACATCTTTGGCCTGACCGGTAATGTCCCGGGGAAGGTCGGCGTGCTGGTCCCAACCCTGGTGATATAACTGTACAAAGCGGACCCCGCTTTCCGAAAGTTTGCGAGCCAACAGGCAGTTGGCGGCGAAAGTGCCGGGCTGCTTACATTCCTCCCCGTACATGTTAATGATATTATCCGGCTCTTTAGATATATCCATCACTTGCGGCACCGCAGTTTGCATGCGATAAGCCATCTCATACTGGTGAATCTTGGTATTGATCTCTGGGTCCCCAAATTCTTCATACGACATCTGATTAAGTGCCGCCAGATTATCCAGCATGTCCCGGCGTTCCAGTTTGTTCATCCCATCCGGGTCATTCAGGTAAAGTACCGGGTCTTCCCCACTGCTGAACTGCACCCCCTGATGAATGGAATCAAGAAAACCATTGGACCATAATTTTGAATATACGCCCTGGCTGTTGCCTTTGCCCCGGGAAATAAGCACCGTAAAAGCCGGCAGGTTTTGATTTTCGCTCCCCAGCCCATAACTCAGCCAGGAACCCATACTAGGCCGATTGCCCTGCTGGGCGCCGGTCTGAAAGAAGGTGAGTGCCGGGTCATGGTTAATCGCTTCCGTATACATGGACTTCACAATGCAGATATCGTCTACAATGTTAGCGGTATGGGGAAACAGATCGCTTACCCAGGCGCGCGCCTCTCCGTATTGTTGAAAGTCAGTGAAAGAGCCCACCAGTGGTAATGATGCCTGATTGGCAGTGAAACCAGTTAACCTTTGCTCCCCCCGGATAGATCCAGGAAGATCCTGCCCCATCATCTCTCGTAGTTTGGGTTTGTAGTCAAAAGACTCCAGTTGGGAGGGCGCTCCGTTCTGGAACAGGTAGATGACCCTTTTGGCTTTCGGGGCAAAGTGAGGCTGGCCGGGAATGATACTGGCATCTTCTATTAAACCGGGCTCTTTTCCCTTAAAAAGGTTGGGGATCAGTAAGGAACCTAATGCCACGCTACCAACCCCTAAACTTAATTTAGATAAGAAACGCCGTCTATTCGAGTTTAACCGGTATTCTAAAAAATCTTTTTCCATGATCAGGTTTTTGTAATGGCTTCTTCTAAATTATAAATCATATTGATGGCCTGCATCATCGCGGCCAGCGTAACTTTGTCCAGATCGTTGGGCAGCGGGTATTCACCCACGGATAGTAGTTTTTCGGCACTTTGCTCGTCTATTGTTTTCAACCGCTGCTGGTAATAACCGGTTAACAGGGTGATCTCTTTTTCATCGGGTTTTCTACATACAATTAACCGGAAGGCTTTGGTAATCTTATCCTGCTCTGGACTGTCTTCCTCTAATAATTTTGCGGCCAACACCCGCGAAGCTTCCAGTATGGTCGGGTTATTCATCATGACCAGGGCTTGTAGTGGGGTGTTGGTATTTGACCTTCCTATTTCGCACTGGTCGCGGTTGCTGGCGTCAAAAATCAACATGGAAGGAGGGGGCACGGTTCGTTTGATAAACGTATACAATCCCCGTCGGTAGAGACTGTCTCCGTGGTTCTGCACGTAGTTTTCCAGATTCGATCCTCCCGCCGTGGCGGCTTCCCACAAACCTTCCGGCTGATAGGGTTTTACGCTGGGTCCGCCGATCGTGTTCACCAGTAACCCACTACTGGCCAGCACCAAGTCTCGTATAAATTCTGCCGGAAGATGGTATCGCGGCGCCCGCGCCAACAGCACATTATCAGGATCAGTCGCTCGCTTCTCGGGAGTAATTACGGCTGATTGTCGATACGTAGCGGAAGTGACTATCTGCTTCACCAGGCGTTTAATATCCCAGCCATGATCCATGAAATCTACTGCCAGCCAATCCAGCAATTCCGGATGGGAGGGAAGTTCGCCCTGCATGCCAAAATCCCCGGGAGTATTCACAATACCTCTACCAAAAAACACCTGCCAAACCCGGTTGACAAACACCCGGGAAGTGAGTGGATTTCGTTGGTCAAATATCCATTGGGCTAACCCCAGTCTGTTTTGAGGATATTGATGATCAAAGGACAAAATAGCTTCCGGGGTAGCGGGTTGCACCTCCTCGCCATAGGCATTAAAAACTCCCCGTTCAAGCACGTAGGTGCTCCGCAGGGTGTCAAGCTCACCCATGACGGATACAATCAATTGGCTGGTATCCTGTTTATTAATAAACGTGAGGATATTTTCAACATCCTCATCGCTGATTTCCATCAATGGTTTTTTCGCATAGGCTTCCGGGGTACCAACGGTAGGATCAATGGCTGTATAGTGCTCTCTGAGCTCGTCTACATTGTTGAAGAAAGCAAACATCTGAAAGTACTCCTTTTGGGAGAACGGATCATATTTGTGGTCATGGCAGTTGGCGCATTCCATCGTAACGCCTAATATGGATTTACTGACGGTATTGGTACGGTCAATGACATAGGTTACGCGGTACTCTTCTTCGTCAATAGCTCCTTCTTCGGTAATTTTATGGTTACGGTTGAAGCCGGTAGCTAACAGTTGTTCCTTGGTGGCATTGGGTAACAGATCACCGGCCAACTGCCAGGTGATAAATTGGTCGTACGGCATATTCTCATTAAAAGCATGGATCACCCAATCCCGCCAGGGCCACTGGCTACGGAAATTATCCATCTGATAGCCGTAAGAATCAGCATAGCGGGCGACATCCATCCAATGCACGGCCATCCGCTCTCCGTAGGTCGGCTTTTGCAGCAGTTGGTCAACAACATGCTCATAGGCGTTAGTGCTGCTATCCGCCAGGAACGCATCCATCATCTCCAAGCTGGGCGGCAGGCCGGTAAGGTCAAAGCTTACCCGTTTCAGTAGGCGTTCTTTATCGGCTTCCTCATTGGGAGCAACCCCTTCCTCCTCCTGTTTATGCAATACGAAATAATCAATGTCATTTTTCACCCACTCCTCATTTCCAACCGGAGGTATCTCCTGCTCTTCAGGAGCTACAAAAGCCCAGTGAGGTTCATATTTAGCTCCCTGTTTGATCCATTTTTCGATGAGCTTAATTTCACGATTGGTTAACTTCAGTTCAGACTCCGGGGGAGGCATCATCTCCTCCTCGTCCGTGGATGAGATCCGCAAAAACACCTCCGAGTCATTCGGTTGGTTGGGCACCAGCGCATGCGCCGAAGGATTTTCCTCTAATGCCTGGTAGGCAGCTTCGGCAATATCCAATCGTAATCCGGCTTCTCTTTTATTGGCATCGGGTCCGTGGCAGGCAAAACAGTTGTCGGATAAGATCGGTCTGATGTGAAAATTATAACTTATCTTCTCGGGCAACCGCTCTTCAGCTTCCTGATTATCAGCCACTTGATTACAGGCTTGTATCGCTACAAGAAAAAAGAAGGTAACCGCAAGTATTGAAAAATGAAGCCTCTGATACATAAGAAAAAATTATTTAAAGTAATAACACTTGCCGACCAGCATAGATCACTTTAAGCAGTAAATTCTATGCGGTCGCTCAGTGAGTGCTATTTATAAGTATTTATTCAATCACCGGGGTTCTAGCCCAATCTTATGATGCGCTCTTACTTTAAGGTTAAACAAAATTTTCATCCTTTTAATAACCGGGGTTTTGGACAAAACCATTCAGCCTTACCTCCGACGCCGGAATAGGAAAAACCAACATGTACTCCTGTACATTAAAAGATTCAGCACCAACCCTGGGCAGCCGTGCACTTTCTTCTACCCCATGAGCGTTCATCACTGCCAAAGCTCGCTCGGTACGCAGCAGATTAAACCAGCGCTGATTCTCAAACGCTAATTCTACCCTTTCTTCATGATAAACCGCTTCCCGAAATGCCGCTTGATCTAAACCGGACAAGGCACCCAGACCTGCTCGTTCACGCACAGCGTTTAAATAGCCATAGGCTTCACCTGTGCTTCCTTCTTCATTTAACGCTTCAGCCAACATGAGGAGAACATTGGCGTAGCGATACACCGGCCAATTATCATCGGTCCAGCCATTAGTTGCAAAAGGCGGGTGGTAATACTTTTTGATATAGGGTATGGAGTCGCCACTAAATGACTCAAATGAGTTACTGTTATCCGGGTTGGCATAATAGCCGATCGATGCCTCTTTTCTTTGGTCACCAGGTTCATAGGCATTGATGATACTGGGGGTTGGAATATTTAAACCGCCCAACTGCCCCTGATAACCAGTTAAATCCAAACCGCCGCTAAAAGGACCAAAACTGAAGAAGAAATTACTGTTTTCACCCTGTACACCGGCATTGAACTGTACTTCAAAGATTGATTCCGAATTATTCTTGTTGTCAGGGTCGTAGATACTGGCGTAATCCGATACCAGCCCGTAGCCTAGCTGCGTGACCTGTTGTAGGGTGCTTGCGGCATTCGGATAGTCTTTCAAGGTGAGATACACTTCTCCTAATAGGGTCAGTGCTGCTCCCTGGGTGGCTCGCCCAACATCCGAGCCAGTGTAGCTCACCGGAAGGTTGGCGGCAGCATCTTTTGCGTCCTGAACAATCTGGGCATACACCTGCTCTACACTGGCTTTTTCATTAGAGAAAGCATCCGTAGGCCCCTTAACTTCATCAACCCTTAACGGAATTTCGCCAAACAGCCTTACCAGATTAAAATACAAAAAGCCCCGGATAAATTTTGCTTCACCAATGAACTGATCCTTTTTGCTCATGTCGGAGAAGGTCACCCCCTCAATGCGGTTGAGTATGGTATTAGCTTGCTGAACCCCGTTGTATAACACCGTCCAGACATCTTCGGTATAACGATCGGTCGCGGTGTTTAGAAACTCATCTACCTGCTCGCGGGTGATGCAACAGCGGTTGTTGGGATTGTACTGGTAGGTAGAATTGTCGGATCTTACTTCGGTAAAAATCCAGAAATTAGCGCTCGTATTCAGTGTCTGTAATACCGAATAGGCACCGTTCACGGCGGTTTCAACCTGTTGTTCTGTTTCATAATAATTAGACCCACTGGTGAACGTTGCGGGCTGAACATCCAACATGTCATTGCAGGACATCAAACCCATGAATAAAAACGCGGTGATATATATGTTTGCTTTCATTGTCTTCTCTTATAAAAATTGAATCAAAACGCTAAACTCATTCCGGCTGTATAAATTACCGGAACCGGATAAGGATTGGAGTCATAACCCGGTGCCAGGGCAGATTCGCCTTCCACATAGCTGGTCACTTCCGGATTACCCGAGTATTTGGTGAATAACAGGCCGTTCTGAACGCTCACATAGAAGCGAGCGCTTTTGATGGCCGCTCGGCTAATCCCATTGGGAAGCCTGTATCCCAGGGTAATGTTTTTGATCCAGAAATAGGTATTGTCCTCCACAAACAGCGAGTTGATATCTCGATATAACCGCCGGCCATAGCCGGTGCCATTGGTCGTGGGTACCGTTCCATTTCCCGGTTGCTCGGGAGATCGCCATCGGTCATTCAAGTCACGACTCACGTTGAACAAGCCATCCAGCAGGTGGGTGGTGAACTGGTTTGAACTGATTCTGCTTCCTCCTACCTGACTGGTGGCACTCACTCTTAAATCAAAATTCCGGTACGTCAGATTGTTGGTGATCCCCCAGATAAAATCCGGATAGGGATTCCCGATGATGGCAAAGTCTTCCACATCGTTAATCACCCCATTGCCATTAATATCTTTCACCCGCATATTCCCCGGTACCGCCCCGGGAAAAGAAGGATCTCTTTCAATTTCATCTTCGTTCTGATAAATCCCATCAAAGACAAACCCATAGAACATCCCCAAAGGCTTGCCAACCATGGTAATATTGGTGGGATTGCCTTCGTAACTGCTACCGGCTAAAATAGGGGTGTTGGTTGACCCTAATTCCAATACTTTATTTCGGTTGAAAGAGATATTAAAATCAGTAGTCCAGCTAAAGTTTTCGCTTACAATATTGCTGGAAGATATACTCAGTTCAACACCCTTGTTTTGAACATCTCCGTGATTTTCAATGGCTTCGGAGAAGCCGGAAGAGCGGGGCAGTTCCGCGTTCAACAACAAGTCTTCGGTGTTTCTTTTGTAAAGTTCAACCGTCAGGAATAGGCGGTTTCTCCATAAGCCGATGTTCATTCCCAGGTTGATTTCCCGCATTTTTTCCCATCCTAAAATGGGGTTCCCCAGCGAATTCATGATTCTACCCCCGACCAGTCCGCCCCCCAGAACATAGTTACTGGAAGCAATCTCACTCATATAGGTATAGTTTCCGATCTGAAAATTACCCGATCTGCCATAGGAGGCCCTCAGTTTCAACTCATCCAACCAGTCTACATCCTGCATGAAAGATTCTTCGGACAAGAGCCAGCCCAAGGCTACGGAAGGGAAGTTACCCCAGCGGTTATCCTCACCAAACCTCGAGGAGCCATCTCTTCGCAGGGTAGTGGTAAGCAGATATTTGTCTTTATAACTATAATTAAGTCGGGCAAGATAGGAGATCAACCCCCATTCTTCCATGCCGGTACTTCCGGTGATCCTGGCTGCCGCATTGAAGGTCTTCACATCATCATCCGGGAAATCATTGCCATTAAAGTCGGTCCTCCGGTTGGTTTCGTGCTGAACGCTATAGCCCAGCAAGCCGGTCACCGTATGGCCATTTCCAAACGTTTTCTGATAGTTCAGGGTAGTTTCACTCAACAGGTTCAGGTAAGATGATGTGCCATGAAAGGCGCTGGGAATTGTGGGAGGAAACTGGAAGAGGTACCCTACAGTAGACGGATGAAAAAAATCTCTGGTTTCGCTCTGCCAGTCTGCATTAATCGTTGATTTCAGACTTAAATTTTCAAGTATCTCGTATTGGGCAAAGGCGTTTACCAATATGCGAGCACTTTGCGTATGATCATCTACTTCTTCCAAAGCCATTAAAGGATTCGGATAAGGGAAGATGCCCGGGTCTTCCTGAATCATGGCGTTGTAGGTACCGTCTTCATTATAAACCGGGGGAATAGGGCTGGCTACCAGAGCTTCGCCAAAGCCCTGCTCATTTCGACCATTGCCGCCGGTGATTCTCTTTTCCCGCTTCGAAAACGTAGGAGCGAGGCTGACGCCCACCTTCAGCTTTGAGGTTAAATCAGCATCTATGTTGGCTCTCAGCGAGTATCGTTCATAACCGGTGGTGCGTACCACGCCCTCCTGATTGAAATACCCGGCGGATATATAGGTTCTTAAATTCTCATTACCTCCGCTCAGACTTAAGTTAATATCCGAGGTAGGGGCTACCTGGGTAATCACGTCAAACCAGTCGGTACCTTCGCCCAACAGTTCAGGGTTGCGGTAGATTTCAGGAATCTGATCAATCGTAGGTTCCTGACCGGTATCCGCCAGGATTTGATCAGAAATTGACTCCTTCTTAAACTGGGCAAACTCCCGGGCATTCATCAGATTGGGTTTGGCCCGCGGAGGAATAGCCTGAAGGCCGGTATAAGCGGATACCCGCACTTTTGCTTTTCCACTGGTTCCCTTTTTTGTGGTAATCAATAGTACGCCGTTAGCGCCTCTTGAACCGTAAATAGCCGTAGCCGAGGCATCTTTCAATAAGGTAATGGATTCTATGTCCTGCGGGGGAATATCATTGATAGGATTGGATATCTGATCCGAACTGGAAGATAGGGGGAATCCATCGACCACGTATAACGGTTGACTGGCGGCCCCTACTGCCCCTACACCCCGCACCCGTACCTGAGGTCCTCCTCCGGGTACTCCGTTGGATGTACTTATCTGCACCCCGGCTATTTGTCCCGACAGGGCCTGGTCCAGACCCGCTACCGGTAAGTCTGCTACATTTTCCATGGCCACCGTGGCTACCGACCCGGTTACATCCTGCGAACGCTGGGTACCATACCCTACAACCACTACCTCCTCCAGACTATGCACATCCTCGGTCAGAGTTACGTTAACGATGGTTCTACCATTTACGGCTACTTCCTGAGTGAGATATCCAATGGATGAAAAAACCAAGGTGTCGTTTTCGTCAGGTACATTGATGCTGTATTTCCCTTCTACATCAGTAATCGTTCCCATGCTGCTGCCTTTTACCAGAATATTTACTCCTGGTAAGCCTTCTCCATCTTCCTGAACGGTTACAGTTCCCTCAACCACAATCGCTGCTTCCGCTCCTTTATTAGTTGATTCTACGATGGTGTAAACTTCTGTTATATCCTTTTCAATTTCTGCTGAGGCAAGCAGCGTACTGACAGGCAAAACTTGCGTCAGCAGTATGACCGCAAAAAATTGCCATTGTCCCCTATGTAGCTGTCTTAATGGTATTGACATGAGTATTGGTTTTAGTTGTATTAGTGTATTAAGTCCCAATCTGCTAAAGCATTGCTTCGCCACTTTTATCCAAATCTCTGAATAAGATCAGCAATACTAATAGATAGTATCGCTGATCCTAAATCACAAATCTTACCTAATAGCCAGGGTTCTGCGTAAGATTACCGATTTGTATCTCCCGTAGAGGAATCGGAAAAAGTAATCGCTCGGGCGTGACTTCGTAACTGTTTTGCGGTATATAAGACTCCCCAGCATGAAACTCTTTTAAGTACTCCCCGTTTTGGGTCATGACCTCAATCGCCATATCGGTTCTGACCAGATCCAGCCACCTTTTATTCTCGAAGGCGAGTTCCACCCGGGTTTCATGGGCAATGATCTCGCGCAATGCCGCCTGGTCGGTTTGGGTGACATCAGCCAAACCGGCCCGGTTTCGGACCTGATTCAGATAAGTCAGGGCTTCGGAGGCATTGCCTAATTCATTCATGACTTCGGCCAGGGAGAGCAGCGTCTCGGCATAGCGATAAATCGGGAAATTGTCGTCGGTATTCTGTTCCAGGCTATGCGGGTGCAGGTATTTTTTGATAAAAGGATACGCCCTTTTATCAGCAGGAATAGTATAACCTACGGGGCTTTTCACCGACTCTATTTGCATATCTCCAATGACTCCGCTTCCTTCGGCTATGCCAATGGAGGCATCCAACCGCTGGTCGCCTGCTTCATAGGTATCAATCATCTCAAAGGTGGGCACATTCCATCCCCCACCCTGTCGGTTTTGCGAGGTAATTCCGGTAATCAGGCTAACGTCTGAAGCCAGCGGCAGGAAAGGATAAACAAAGTTACTTTGCTGCCCCTGATTCCCCTGCTGGTACTGGATCTCAAAAATAGACTCTACACTGTTTTTATTCCCCAGGCTGAATACCGAAGCATAGTCCGGTAGTAACCCGTACCCCATGGACAGCACACTTTTCAATTCAGCCTCGGCCATAGCATATTCTTTCTGCGTCAGATACACATCGGCTAACAGCATGTGAGCCGCTCCTTGGGTGGCCCGACCATCCTGCGGGAAACCGGGCACCGGTAGCTTTTGTATGGCTTCCCGGACGTCGGCTTCGATCACCTGATAGACTTCTTCTACCGAGGCGCGAGGCAGATAGGCATCACTGGCGCCGGTGACGGCATCAAGATATAACGGGACACCTCCGAAATACCTGACCAGATCAAAGTAAAACAGTGCCCGTAAGAATTTTGCCTGCCCGGTAAAACGATCTACAGTCTCCTGGCTTAGTCCGGCATCTTCAATCTGACTCAGGATTTCATTCACCCGGGCAATGCCAACATAGCAGGTATTGTACTTAATGGCTACCATGCCGCTGGAGTTATTATCCAGGAAGAAATCGGCATACTCTCTTTCTATATAACCCGGTCCGCGATTGGTGACATTAAATTCAAGATGCGTATTGTCCGAGCGCATCTCTCCCATGGTCCAGGCGGAAACTGAGCCTTTTGCATCTCTGACTGCGGCGTAGGCTCCATTCAGGGCCTGGTCAAATTGGGCCTCAGTTTTATAAAAGTTACCGGAAGTCACCGAGCTTTCCGGGACGAGCTCCAGAAACTCTTCGGAGCAGGAAGTGAACAGTAGGATGGTCGTTGATAATAGATATATTAGCTTGTTCATAAGATTCCAGTTTGATAGACTAAAAATTAAGATTCAGGCCCAAAGCAATGGTTCGGGGAACCGGATAGGGATTAAAATCTACCCCTTCCTGCAAACCATTGAGTTCGTTTAAGCTCGCTTCCGGACTGGAGCCCTTGTATTTTGTCAGAACCAGTGCCTGTTGAATACTGGCGTAAATACGCGTTCGGTTCACAAATTCGCTGAACTTGGGCAGCGTATAACCGAGCGTAATATTTTTCACGGTCAGGTAAGAAGCATCCAGCACCAGTCGGGACTGAACATTGCGGGGAAACTCGGTCGTACCGGACAGGGTTCGGCCTACGATGCCATCCCCAGGATCTTCCGGAGAGCGCCAGCGGTTTATCACATGCCGCTCTACATTGAAAGCTCCTTCCAGTGTCTCCGACCATTCGGCCAAGGCATAATACATTTTACCGCCATACGACCCGGTCATCACAATATTCAGGTCAAAGTTTTTGTATTTGAACGAATTATTAATACCAAAGAGAAACTTAGCATTGGGATTGCCGATATAGGTTTTGTCATCCGTATTAATGACCCCATCATTATTTATATCTTTCATTCTCATCGTGCCTACTGCTGAGGTAAGATGCTTGGGCTGAGAATCAAATTCCTCCTGGGTCATATAGATACCGTCGAACACGTACCCGTAAAACTGACCGATGGGGCGGCCAACTTCCGTTCGCCAAATGGTGTTGGAATAGTTGCCAATGCCGCCAATAGGCGTGTTATTGGTGCCCAGTTGCATGACTTCGTTGCGGTTGATGGAAACATTAAAGTCAGTGTTCCATTGAAAATCCCCCACAAAATTAATAGAGCTGGCACCAAACTCATATCCCCAGAAATGAAACTCCCCGATATTATCCTGAATATTGGAATAGCCGGTGCCGTTGGGAATATCTACCTGATACAGCATGTCACTGGTGGTCTTATCGTAATAATCGAAGGTCAGTGAGACGCGATCATCAAACAGACCAAGGTCCAGTCCAATATCAAATCCCCGGGTGGTTTCCCAGGTCAAACGGGAATTGCCGATGGAATTAGGGCTTTGGCCCTGTACCAGTTGGTCGCCAAACACGTAATTGGTAGACGCGATATTTCCAAACTGGCTATAGTTACCAATGTTGAAATTACCCGACTCCCCATACTCTGCCCGTAGCTTTAGATAACTTAGCGTTAACCAGTTGGTGGCAAAGCCTTCATCCGAGATAATCCACCCGGCAGATACCGACGGAAACGTGCCCCAGCGATTGTCCGATCCAAAACGGGAAGAACCATCGCGGCGAATGGATGCTGAGAATAGATATTTGCCTTTATAATTGTAGTTCAGGCGGCTGAACATAGAAAGCAAAGACCACTCGGTGACGTTACTACTACCATTCTTGATGGCGGCGGCATCTATCCAGGTAATCACATCATCGGGAAAATCGGTACCAGTTAAGCGGTTGTATTCCTCTCGGTATTTCTGGGCTGAATAACCGACCAGGGCATCAATCTGGTGGGTTTCATCTAAGGTTTTATTGAAATTGAGCGTGTTCTCAGTCAGCCACGAGCTATAATCAGTGGTGGTGTAGGAGGCTGTCGCCATTTTAGGAGGCGGGGCAAAAATATCTCCGGCGGTAGAAGGGTTAAAATAGCGTTCCTTCTTATTTTCTAAGTCTATGGAGACTGAGCTTTTGAAAGAGAAATTCTTCAGAAAGTCTACTTCGGCGTAGGCATTAGACAGTAAACGGGTCGCACTGGCAATGTTGGTCCGTTCGGCCATCGATCTTTTCCAGTTAGGAAAAGTAAATAAGCTGGGTGCTGTAAAATTGACTTTTTGGGTTCCATCTTCATTCGTATCATCTGGCGAAAAGATGGCCGGAGTGATCAAGGCACCATACAAATAGTTAGAGCCGTGGGTCCCGCCCGTCTGTTGATTTTCACTGTTTTGAAAGGTAGGGGCCACGTTAATGCCGACGCGGATGAAATCATTCACCTGATACTCATTGTTAGAGCGCAGAGAGTATCGCTTATAACCGCTGTTGATGACGGTTCCATCCTCCTTATAATACCCCAGGGTAGTGGCGGTATTAAATTTTTCTTTGCCCGCCAGAAAAGAAAGGTTATAGCTGTTTTGTATGCCGGTTTGCAGTAATTCATCGTACCAATCGGTGTTTTTCCCGGTATAGCCTTCCGGGTTCTGGTATTCTTCAGGTATGCCACCGGTATACCCTTCGTATTTAATTTTATCCTCAAAAAACTCTTTCTTGTACTGTAGAAACTCCTGGGCATTCATCATATCGGCTCTTCCTTTCTGGGGCACCCGGGCCATGCCATAGGTAGCATTGAACTGTATGGAGGTTTGTCCGTTCCGGGCTCGTTTGGTCGTAATCAGTACCACCCCATTGGCGGCACGTGATCCGTACAATGCGGCGGCAGAAGCTCCTTTTAGTACCGAAAAACTCTCAATCTCATTGGGATTGATATTATTGATATCCCCCACAATCGGAAAACCATCTACCACAAACAGCGGACTGTTCCCGGCGTTGATGGAAGCCGCCCCACGTATGCGAATGGCCATGCCCGCCCCGGGAGTGCCCGAAGCCTGGTTGATCTGCACTCCTGGAATCCTGCCCTGAATTCTTTGCGCCACCTGTCCTACCGGCTGGTCTTCCAGTTGCTCGGCCTCTAACGTAGCAATAGAACCCGTTACTTCCCGCTGTTTCTGGGTACCATAGCCAATCACCACAATTTCTTCTAGGCTCTGTACATCTTCCGACAATGCCAGATCAATGACCGACCGGCCATTGATGGCGACTTCCTGAGTAGTAAACCCGATGGAGGAAAATATCAGCGTACCGTTTTCATCCGCGACACTGAGGCTGTAGTTTCCATCAATATCCGTTACGGTACCGTTACCGCTACCTTTTACAATAACGTTTACTCCGGGTATACCAGCCCCATCTACCTGAGAGGTGACTTTACCGGACACATTGATGGCCGTCTTGATGATGATGACTGGTTTATCTTCTTCCTCCTTAGCCTGCCTTTTAATGCTAATATTGTTGTTGATTTGCTGGAAAATCAGCCTGGAGGTAAGGGAAATATCCTTTAGAAGGTCCCCCACGGTGGTACGTCGGGCGGTGTTACTGAAACGATCCTTCAGAAAGGTATCTTTACGGTCGTAGGTAAATTCAAAGTCTGTTTTGGCCTCGATGTCTGAGAATACCTCAGCCAATGATACGTTCTGGTAGGCTGTCTCAATCGTTACTTCATGCACACTTTTCACCCTTTGGGCTTCCGCCTCGTGGGCCAGGCACAAACTGATGACACTGAGTTGAGATAAAATGCCAATGCATGAATAACCTGCCAGATGAAGGAGTAGTTGGTAAGTTGTTTTTTTCATAGTTGTGTTGTTGTAATTAGCGTTAACTTATTTGCGTCTTTTGCCCGACAGGGATACCCCGAAAAGGCAAAAGAAAAAGCCAAATCTCTTCAGCCTTTTGCTCATTTAAATACCAGTCAGTAATAGTCCATAGGGTGGTTATTAAAAGGTGAGTAATACTTGGTCATCCTCTAATGAAAACCTGAGGTGCTTATTAAAGCTGACATCCCGAAGAACATGCCGGAGGTCTTCCTGCTGATACCGGGCTCGAAGATGCCAGTCAGCGGGCGGGTTTCCCGTTACCGTCACTTCTACCCCGTACCACCGTTCTATCGCGGTGCGGAAACTGTTAAAATCAGCTCCATCAAAAATGAGGATGCCTTCTTTCCAGCCAAAGGTGTTTTCATAATTGAAGGGTTTTCGGTGAAAATCAGTATGATCTCGGGCGGCCAGCAGTACTTCGCCCGGAGACAAAATAGCAGTTTGGGCCTGCTCATTACTTTGTATCCGTACTTTGCCTTCCAGCAGCGCAATCTGCACCGTGTCGTCTTCCGGATAGGAATGAATATTAAAAGCAGTGCCCAGCGCCTGCGTTTGGATACCGGCGGCTTCCACGATAAACGGCCGCTGCCGGTCTTTGGCTACCGCAAAGAAAGCTTCACCGTCCAGTTGAATGAACCGCAATGTATCACTGAATTTTTCGGGATACTTCAGGCTGCTTTCTGCATTGAGCCATACCTCCGTGCCATCAGCAAGGGTGTGGAACGACCGCTGACCGGAAGGATTATTTACCTCAATCAGGGCCACCGGGGGCGGAAGTATCAAAGCCGGATTTTCCTGAACCCAATAGGAGAACAAGCCCGCCCCGAGCAGGAACAGGATAAAAATAGCGGCCACTTTACCCAGGTAAACCAGGTCCAGGACCCGATGTACGGTGGGTTTGGTGTTTTGAACCGATTCGGTGCCTGCTTTCCAGATACGTTCTCTGACCTGCTTCGCTTCTGAGGATAGCGGAGTATCCGCGGCAGACAACCAAACCGATTTGATTTGTTCAAATACTTCCCGGTTCGCTGGGGAAGCCTGTAGCCACCTTTCCAGAGCTTCTTTTTCGTGCACGGAGGCACGTTGACTTAAATACAACCCGATCAGTCGGTCTATATCAGAATATTGATCACCCATGAATTTCATCTATACCCCTATAACCTGCGGGTGGTAGAAAACCCGTAATGGAAAAGCCCAGTATTACACTTAAAATAAAGAATTGAGAAAAAATTAATACTATTGGAAAAAATAGTGCAAAAACCAATCGTATATGGCTGATTTATCAAAGAACCTGTGTCCAGCACCTCGTGAAGGAGTACTTGTTACCCCATATGAAGGGTGATAAAATAATGGCAATATGACCAGGCCCGGCCTGATCTGCCTATCTTTAGCCATAACTTTGATCGTACTACCGCATAGGTATTCAGCACCGACCGCAAGGTAACCGGTCTGAGTTTTTGGCTATGGATACTTCAACAACCTACAACTTATCTCCTCTCGATGAAGGAATTACAACTGCTTGATTACGTGGTCTTCGGCACTTATTTCGTATTGGTCATCAGCATGGCACTCTATGTTTCCCGGAAGCCTAAAGATCACGCCCGGAATGCCGAGGACTATTTCCTGGCGGGCAGGGCACTGCCGTGGTGGATCATTGGCGCATCGCTGATCGCCTCCAATATATCTACTGAGCAAATCATCGGCATGAACGGAACGGCTTTTGAAAGTGGCATTGCCGTGGTGTCCTATTCGCTGATCGGGGCGGCCATTCCCATTCTGATTGTGGGCAAGTTCTTTCTGCCCCGCTTCCTGGAACGAAAGATCTACAGCATGCCTGAGTTTTTAGAAA
>JAVKCN010000015.1:0-117051 GCA_040222715.1 Cyclobacteriaceae bacterium
GGTAAAGGATTCACTGTGTAGGTTACTTCTGCTACATTCGTACAGGAACCATCATTCACCTCAGCATACACAATCTCGCCATCGCTTACCGTGTAGGCAGCCGGAGTGCCAATGGCATTACTCAGAGTAACCCCATCATAAACCAGATACCAGCTATAAGTGATACCTCCACCTCCGTTGATACTGCCTTCCAATGCCGTCAAATCTACAACCGCCTGACCACTACCCTGCGCATCTTCACAAACCGAAGGTGTCTGATCAGCAGCCGGGGGCTCGGTATTTACCGTCACGGTAATGTCATCGGTAGCTGTACAGCCATTATCATCGGTGACGGTATACGTCAGATTATAAACCCCGGGAGTGGCAGTATTGAAGGTTGGATTGGCGATATTGGTCGCCGACAATGGCCCGGTATCTCCGGTCCAGCTGTGGGTCGTAAATGTTCCGGAGCCTCCAACTGGGTTGCCGTCGAGGGCTAAATCAGTATTGATACATACTTCTGCCGGATCAGGAGAAATAGTGGTGGTAGGCGCTACTCGATTGTCGGGAATGGTAATAAGAAAATCCTGGGTACATGCCTGAGCATCACGAACAGTGAGGGTATAATCACCATGAAGCAAAACTGTAAAAGATGTTGAAGCGCTAAAAGCTCCCCCATCCAGAGAGTACTCATATGGTCCGGTACCTCCACTTACTGAAGCATTCAGGTCAATAGATCCGTCAGGCAGACCAGTACACTTGGTATTTCCCACGATGGTTGTCAAACCAGCATCTAAAGCAATCGGATCAGGTTGGTTAAGATCAATATTTGTGATCTGCCGTTCGCTACAAAGCTTTATCAACGCAGGTGTACCGCTGGTATGACTGTTGGAAGTCTTCACAATGATTTGGTAACTTCCTCCGGTTGCACTCTCAGCTGGTAAGCCTGAAAACGTGTATTCAGTATCCGTAGTAGAAGGCGAGTTAAGGAAAGGAGCTATACCACCTCCCCCAAAGTCCACATTAAGTTCATATACATAGGGAGCTTCCCCACCTACAATCTCCACGGTAATTGATCCATCACTGCCTCCGTTGCAGGTAACATCTTGTACGTTAGTTATTGAGAAACTGGTAATTGGGGTACCTGTACACTGAGCCAAGGCTTCATGATTACTACCCCACCAAGTGAATATTCCAAAAACAATAAGTAGTATACCTTTTTTCATCTCTCTACTTCAATTCAATGTTTAGAACAGACCGTTTCTGGCATATTGCCTCTGGCATAGCACCCTCACTCCGGTTGCTTGAGACTACCTCTACTTGGTAAAAAAAATCCGTATTAGCCGGAACACCTTGAAAGGTGTATCTGCGTTGGTGAGTAGGTGAGGAGATCAGCACTTCTTTGGTGCCCTTGCCGCGATGATCAGCCACAAGTTTATAGATGAAAGGAGCATCACCTCCTTGAAGTACGACGGTTATTTCCCCGAGATGATTCTCAGTATTTGTAATGATTGTCTGTTCTAATGCGAAAGAAGTAATAGGACTACCTGCACACTGTGCAACCGCATACTGGCTTGCTCCGAGCCAGAAAAATCCTAGCAAGCACCACTCCCACACTTTCCTAGATGCACTCCACTCCTTCATATAATCTAGCTTTATGATTTTTTCGTTACTATCTTGTATATTCTGTACCCAAAAGCACAAAATGGTACACCGCAATTTTTTCACGCATTTTGCTCTTTGGGCAGACTTGTCTTCGGTAATGTAGGGCAGGATCTTGTGTAGTATTATTTCTGCCTTTATCGCGCACTTATTGTACTTTACTTGTACAATCCGTGTTATTTGCGCCTATTTCTTGTGCTTCTTTATTAAAATTATAGTATTCCACGCGGAATAAAAGTCAGAGCATCTTTTGCCCAAAGCCGCTGATGTACTAAATGAAGAAGGGAATAAAGAATGGTTTGCCGGAGTTGCAGAAACGGTATAATTCTGGAAGCGAAAGGTTTTGGGCAATAAAAAAAGGCACTCTCTTTCGAAAGTGCCTCGGGTATCTCAAAAATCTTACGTGTTACTATAAGGCGGTACGAATTTGCCCGGCAATATGTGCCATTTCCTCAGCGCTTAGATCCAGCTTGGGATTACTAAAATTCGCATCGCTCATGCTATTGATAGGAATCAGGTGGATATGCGCATGCGGCACCTCCAACCCGATAACGGCAGTGGCAATCCGTTCACAGGCAATTACTTTTTTAATAGCCATAGCCACCTGTTTGGCAAACAGATTGAGTTGAATATACAGCACATCGTCCAGGTCAAAGTAATAATCTACTTCCTGTTTGGGCACTACCAGGGTATGCCCTTTGGTCAGGGGGCGGATATCAAGAAACGCGATAGCGTGCTCATTCTCGGCCACAATGTGCCCTGGAATTTCCCGGTTGATGATTTTGGTGAAGATACTAGCCATGATGGTTGAAAGTTGGGTAGTGAATAGCGGTTCAAAAGACGGCATGACCCGTCATAAGCAACTGCCTAAAAGCCATTCACCGAAATGTCCAGCACTTCGAACTCCATCACTCCAGCCGGAGCTTTCACCTCAGCAGTATCGCCTATTTTCTTTCCCAACAGCCCCTGGCCAATCGGCGACTTTACTGAGATTTTGTTGGCCTTCAGGTTGGCTTCCTCTTCAGAAACCAGCATATAGGCCATCGTCATTCCATTTTTCTTGTTCTTGATTTTTACGGTGGAAAGAATAGACACCTTAGAGGTATCAATTGTTGACCCGTCGATAACTCGCGCGTTGCCCACGGTTTCCTCCAGTTTGGAAATCTTAAGCTCCAACAGCCCCTGGGCATCTTTGGCCGCATCGTATTCGGCATTTTCGCTTAAATCGCCTTTGTCTCGTGCTTCGGCAATTTGTTTGGCCATATCGGTACGGCCTTTGGTCTTCAATGTGTTCAGCTCATCCTTGAGCTTTTGCAATCCTTCTTTGGTGTAGTATGATATTGCCATGGTCTAAAAATTTAAATCAACCCGCAGAACCAAAATAAAAGAACGGCTTACCTAAGTAGCCGTTTCAGGGTTTTTACCGTAAAATAAAGTTTTTTATACTAAAACGTCCAGCCCCTTCAGGCTAGTACATTGAACAAACATAATCAAGCTGACTAATTCTTCAAACCAATACAACTACCCGGAAGGTTCCCGAATAGTGTGGTCTTTCCTGAATTATCACCTTGCTTTCAGTCCAATATAGTTAAATGGACTAATGCCCAGCAACTCTTGCTTTACCGCGCTATCTACTTCCAGTGATTCAATAAACCGCTTGATGTCTGCCTGGGATATCTGATTATTCCCCCGGGTGAGTGACTTCAAAGCCTCGTATGGCTTCGGGTATCCCTCCCGCCGCAGCACGGTTTGAATGGCTTCGGCTACTACGGCCCAATTTTCTTCCAGATCATCGTGTAATGCTGCTTCATTCACCTCTATTTTTCCCAGTCCCTTGAGCAGCGACTCAAACGCAATAAGGGTATGACCAATCGGGACTCCCAGGTTGCGCAGGGCGGTAGAATCGGTCAGATCCCGTTGCAGGCGAGAGATGGGAAGCTTTCCAGACAAGTGCTCCATTAGCGCGTTGGCAATGCCCAGATTTCCTTCGGCATTTTCAAAATCAATAGGATTGACCTTGTGAGGCATGGCTGACGAGCCTACTTCGTTTTCTATGGTGCGCTGCTTGAGGTAACTCATGGACACATACTGCCAGACGTCTCGACTAAAGTCCATGAGAATAACATTGATGCGTTTCATAGCATCCAAAACAGCCGCCAGGTAGTCGTAATGCTCAATCTGGGTGGTTGGAAAGCTCCGCTGTAAGCCAAGCGTGCTATTCACAAACTGCTCGGCAAATGATTTCCATTCCACTTCCGGATACGCCACTACGTGGGCATTCAGGTTGCCCGTAGCTCCACCAAACTTAGCCGCATAAGGCAAAACCTGTAATAGGCCCAACTGATGCTGCAACCGCTCGTGAAACACCAGCCACTCTTTGCCAAAAGTAGTTGGAGAGGCAGGCTGCCCGTGGGTGCGGGCCAGCATGGGTAACTCGGCCCACTCCTGCGCCTGCCGATTCAGCTTTTGTAAAATATCCTCCAACAGTGGATAATATACCTGCTGTATAGCATCTCGCAGGCTCATGGGTATTGCCGTATTGTTAATATCCTGGGAGGTGAGTCCAAAGTGAATGAACTCCTTATATGCCGCCAGCCCCAGTTGATCCCAGCGATCTTTCAGAAAATACTCTACGGCCTTCACATCATGGTTGGTCTCCCGCTCCCACTCCTTAATCGCCAACGCATCATCTTCCGTGAAATCCTCTACGATTTTTCGTAACTGCGGAAACACCGTGGCATCTACATCGGACAATTGCGGCAGCGGAAGCTCGCATAAGGCAATAAAGTATTCTACCTCCACCAAAACCCGATATCGGATCAGTGCGTATTCTGAAAAGTACGGAGCCAGCGAATGCGTATATTTCCGGTACCGGCCGTCGATCGGCGAAACTGCCGTGAGCGAAGTTAATTCCATGCGATATTGTTGAACGTAAGCCCAAAATTAGGAATTTGCGCGCGAATTCATCCGATTATGGCGAGGGAATTTGGGAATGTTTTGGCCCGGAGGCGTTGTATAAGTAATTGACATCAAATATAAAGTATTGTGAAGTTTAATTTTTTTACAAAAAAAAAGAAGAAAGAAACCGAAACCAACGAAGAAAAACCGGTTAAAAAGCATCAGCCACAACAGCTGGCGGTGAAGGAAATTGTACGGGAAACCGAAGATGCCATCACCATCGTGTTTGATGAGCCGGACCTCGTATATGAGCCAGGCCAGTTTCTCACGCTTATCCTGACCATTGACGGTGAAGCCGTTCGTCGCTCCTACTCCTTATGCACCTCACCCTACACCGACCAGCATCCGGCAGTCACCGTGAAGCGGGTTGCTTCAGGGAAGGTCTCTAATTACCTGAATAATACCCTCAAAGTAGGCGATACCATCACCGTGCAGGCTCCGACCGGGAATTTTACCACCAAGGTTCATCCCGATCAGGCTCGTCATCTGGTGATGTTTGGCGGGGGAAGCGGCATTACTCCGCTGATGTCGCTCATCAAGTCGGTACTGGATAAAGAACCGGATTCCAAGGTTTCATTGATCTACGCTAACCGGGACGAGAGCGCTATTATTTTTCGGGAGCACCTGCATCAGTTACTTAGCCACTACCCCGACCGTTTCCACCTGACGCACGTGCTGGAGAACGTAAGCACCCAGCTAGCCTGCCGGGGCGGACTGATTACCCCGGAGGGAGTGCCTGAATTATTGGCAAACCTGCCTTTCGAGGCAGAAACGACCGAATACTTTTTATGTGGCCCCCAAGGCATGATGGAAAATGTTTTGAGTGCTTTGCATACGCTGAACATTCCAACGCACCTGATCCATAAGGAAAGCTTTGTAGCCACTGCCAAAAAAGAAAACAAACCAGCCGCCAAGGAATCAACTCCAACGGCTTCCTGGGATACGGAAACGACCATTGGTGCGCTGGGAAACGACAATGTTCCGGTCACGGAGTCCCATGAAGTTACCATTATTTTTGAAGGAGAAACCCATCGTTTTACCGTAGACCCCGGCAGCAGCATTCTGGAAACTGCCATTGCCCTGGATATTGACCTACCCTATTCCTGCCAAAGTGGCATTTGTACCGCCTGTATGGGGAAATGCACCTCCGGGCGCATGAAACTGGACGAAACCGATGCGCTGACCGAAGAGGATTTGCAGAAGGGGTTTGTACTCACCTGTGTTGGACACCCTTTAACCTCGGATGTCGTTATTGAAATTGATTAAATCGTAAGTTATAAAGTCACAGATTTCAGATGGCAGGTTCCGCAAAATTGCTCTCTCAAGTACCAAATTTTTAACATGAATATGAAAACAGAAGATATCATTCTCCCCGAAAAAAAAGAAAGACAGCTCTTGCCCCAGGATTTTAACGTTACTACCTGGGAGGCCGTCAAGCCCTACTATGACGATTTGCTGGAGCGTAATATTACCTCGGCTGCCGATTTACAACGCTGGTTTCAGGACCGAAGCGAACTGGAAGCCGTGCTTTCCGAGAACCTGGCGTGGCGCTACATCAAAATGACCTGCGATACCACCGACGATCGGCTTCGCGAGAGCTATACCGAATTTATTACTCAAATTGAGCCGAAAATTGCTCCGGTAAGCAACGAATTAAATAAAAAAGCGCTGGACAGCCCTTATCTGAGCGAATTGAAGAATAAAGAAGGGTACCCCATTCTGATCCGGGAGTTGGAGAAAGATGCGAAGATATTCCGGGAAGAAAATATTCCGCTTAAAACAGAAGAACAAAACGAGGCTCAGAATTTTGGCAAGATCTCCGGCGCCATGAACGTGAAGATTGATGGCAAAGAGATGACCCTACAACAGGCAGCCAATCTGCTTCAATCAACTGATCGGGAAGTGCGGAAGAAAGCCTACCATAAAATTACCCAACGTCGCCTGGAAGACAAGGACCCGCTCAACGCACTTTTCACCAAGCTCATCCGGCTCCGCAACCAAATTGGTAAAAATGCCGATTTTGCCAACTACCGCGATTACATGTTCACCGCCATGGGACGCTTTGATTATACTCCGCAAGACTGTTTCGACTTTCATGAAGCGGTAGAAAAAGAGATTGTACCCATGCTGGATGAACTGACCGCTACCCGTAAGCTCAAACTGGAAGTAAAGCACCTACGCCCCTGGGATAAGGCCGTAGACCCGGAAGGTCGTTCCCCGTTGAAACCTTTCGCTACCGGCAAAGAACTGACCAAGAAAACGATTGAGGCTTTTGGCAGATTAGACCCATATCTGGGCGAGCGCATCGCTATTATGCGGGAAATGGGCCATCTGGATCTGGAATCCCGCAAGGGAAAGGCCCCCGGCGGCTACAATTACCCGCTGTCTGAAACCGGTGTTCCCTTCATTTTCATGAATGCCACCTCCAACCTGCGCGACATGGTAACCATGATGCACGAAGGCGGCCATGCCGTACACTCTTTCCTAACCCGGGAACTGGAACTAACAAATTTTCAACATACTCCTTCAGAGGTAGCCGAACTGGCATCCATGTCGATGGAACTCATTTCTATGGATCACTGGCACCTGTTTTTTACCGAGGAAGAAGACCTGAAACGAGCTAAACGCGAGCATCTGCAACAAATTATTGAAACCCTGCCCTGGGTAGCAACCATCGATAAATTTCAGCACTGGGTGTACGAAAATCCGGAACATACCCTTGAGCAGCGAATTTCCCATTGGAATCAGATCTTTGACGCGTTCTCAGACAACATTACTGACTGGAGTGACCTGGAAAAGGAGAAAAGCTACTTATGGCAAAAGCAACTGCACCTTTACGAAGTGCCGTTCTATTACATCGAGTACGGTTTTGCGCAATTGGGTGCCATTGCCGTTTGGAAAAATTACCGGGATGACCCGCAGAAAGGGCTGGAAGGCTATAAGAACGCCCTCCAACTGGGTTACACCAAAACCATTCCCGAGGTGTACGAAGCGGCCAACATCAAATTTGATTTTAGCACGGACTATATCCGTTCGCTCATGCAATTTGTTCGCTCAGAACTGGATGCTATCTGAGCTATATAGAAGTCCCCCAATCAAAAGCCCTGCCTACAAGCAGGGCTTTTTTTTTGGCGTCCGTTTTCTCACTGACTTCTTCCTCTCGTCACTATTTGTATTCCAAGTCATTAGAAAAGTAGACATTATAAAAATTCTTATGCATGCATACTAAATTCAAAGAAATCCCATATCTTTGATATACTTTTAAAACAGACGCTTAATTTCTTTTATTTATTAGCATTTTTTAAATATCAACTGCTTTATGAGACTCTTTCTGTCTTTAGCATGCTTACCATTGCTAAGCATTTTGCTTACCAACAATCCCATATTTGCACAAAGTAATACAACGGTTAGCGGCCAAGTATTAGAGGCAGGTAGCAACGAGCCTTTGATTGGTGTCAATATTCTGGTAAAAGGGAAAGTTGTAGGAACGGTGTCCGACTTCGATGGTGATTTTAGCCTGACAGTGAATGATGTCCCCCCTTTTACACTCGTTATATCCTCGATTGGTTATGCAAGTCAGGAAATAGAAATTACCCAGGCAACTAACAATCTATCCATCTCACTGGCTGAGCAAGCCATATTAGGGCAGGAGGTAGTCATTTCCGCCTCTCGAATAGAAGAATCTATTCTGGAATCACCCGTTTCTATTGAGAAAATGGATATTCGGGATATTCAGTCTGCCGCCGCACCCAGCTTTTACGACCAGATTGCCAATCTGAAGGGCATCGATGTAAGCAGCCAAAGCCTGACGTTCAAATCAGTGAATGCCCGGGGCTTTGGCGCCAATGGAAATAACCGTTTGGTGCAACTCATCGATGGCATTGATAATCAGGCTCCCGGCCTGAATTTTCCGGTGGGGAATATCGTCGGTATCCCGGAACTGGACCTGGAAAGCGTAGAACTCCTACCCGGAGCCGCTTCGGCATTGTATGGGCCTAATGCCATCAATGGAATTATCCTGATGCGCAGCAAAAGTCCCTTCGAGTATCAGGGACTGAGTGCCACGGCCAAACTAGGAGTAACACATCTTGACGGAGAAGATGACGATCCCGGACTATACCAAAATTATGGGTTACGCTACGCCAAAGCGTTTAACAATAAATTTGCCTTTAAGCTCAATGCCGAATACCTGAAAGCCGCCGATTTCATCGGAGTAGATTATCGCAACCAAAGTGATATTGTAGAACGAAGCCTCGAAAATATTGACCCAAATGACCGGGCCGGCTTACGTACCTATAATGGCGTGAATGTTTACGGTGACCCACTGCTAAATGTAGGCGTTCTCGGGCAGGGCTCAGGCGCTGAGGCTTTGTTACCGTTGGATGAAAGTGGTAATTTCACTCCTACCGGCTATACCGAAAAAGAGTTCGTAGACAACACTACCGAAAGCTTAAAACTGGGTGGTGCCCTGCATTACCGCATCAACGACAACCTGGAAGCTTTGGTCCAGTATAATTTTGGTACCGGAAGTACAGTATATACAGCTAATGACCGTTTCGTACTGGATGACTTCTCTATCTGGACCGCCAAAGCCGAATTGCGTAGTAATAACTTTTTCCTGCGGGGATACCGTACCCAAGAGTCTTCCGGTGATACCTACGCCGCCAATACGCTAGCTTCTCTGATCAATGTGGAAGCTACCATTCCGACTTATGTAGAAGCCTTTGCTGGTGCGCGGTTGTTTGGAGCTACAGTAGATCAAGCCCACGGCGTAGCTCGCAGTATCAGTGATGATATGCGGCAGAATCTATTAGACAGTGGTCGCTACCAAGTCTTGTATGATTCTCTGCGCCAGATACCCATCTCCCAGGGCGGAGCCAAATTCCTGGACGAAACCAGCCTGACCCACTTCGAGGGCATGTATAACTTTTCGGAACAGATTGACTTTGCTGAAGTGGTGGTAGGTGCTAACTATCGCCGCTACAACCTGGTATCAGATGGCACTTTGTTTGCCTTACAGGATGATGGAGAAGAGTTTGATATCAATGAATGGGGGGCTTATGTGCAATTATCCAAGTCGTTACTGGATGAAAAACTAGATCTTACCGGCTCAGTACGCTACGATAAAAATGAATATTTCGATGGCCAATTCTCGCCTCGCATTTCCGGAGTAGTTACGGTAGCTGATGGGCATAATCTGCGGGCTTCTTTTCAACGTGGTTTCCGTATCCCAACCACCCAGGACCAGTTCATTGATCTGGATGTAGTCACGCGTCGGCTGGTCGGAAGCAATCCGGCACTCGTAGATCGTTATCACTTTGAAACCAATCAGGTGTACACGACTCCCAGCGTGCAGGCTGCCCAGGCCAATTATCAGGAAACCGGCGATGTGGCTGCTTCAGTGACCCTACTAAACCCGGTAGAATTTGACGAATTCACTACCGAAAAGGTCAACACCTTCGAGGTTGGCTATAAAAGTCTGATTAATAATAAATTGCTGATTGATGCATATTACTACTATAGTGCCTACCGCGACTTTATTGCCGAGATTGATTTCACCCAAACCGTAACCAGCAATGGCCTCCCGCCTTATGCCGGAGAAGAAAACCCGGAAGGCATTGTGCAGCAAACCGTAGCCACCCAACGCTTTGGTTTTGATGTGAATGCCGGAGGTACCGTGAATGCTCATGGCTTTGCCGCCAGCCTGGATTACTCCTTAAGTCAGGGCTATACTATTGGTGGCAATGTATCTTATAATAATCTGCTGGATCAGGACGACCTGATACGACAGGGATTCCGGGCATCGTATAACACACCCGAATGGCGTTATAATATCCGGTTCGCCAACCGGAAGCTGACCGATCATGTTGGGTTCAATATTGTATGGAGATGGCAGGATGCTTTCCTCTGGGAGTCATCTTTCGGGGAGGGAATCATCCCAGCTTACCAAACCCTGGATGCCCAAGTGAGCTATAAGCTTCCCTCCATCAAATCTGTTGTAAAACTAGGCGGCTCTAACGTGTTGAATGAGCGTTACACAACTTCCTTCGGTAACCCTAGTATGGGCGCGCTTTACTACATTTCCATCACCTTCGACGAATTTCTTAACTAAGAAGCCATGAACCAAAAATATATCATAGCAGGATTACTCAGCCTGACGCTGGGATTTACCGCCTGCAATACCGAAGACGAGCTCATTCAGGAACGGCTGGAGGACAATCCTGCTCCCGGCACTGAACTTAGCGGCGATCCCGGCTCAGTGGATTTTAGCAAATACGTGGCTATCGGCAACTCCCTCACCGCCGGCTTAATGGATGCCGCGCTCTACACCAGCGGACAGCAGTATTCTTTTCCCAACATTCTGGCGCAGCAGTTTCAGATTGAAGGCGTAGGTGGCGGAGCATTCAACCAGCCAGATATTAATTCGGCCAATGGCTTCAATATTTCCTTGAATGAAATTCCTCCCCAAGCGGGCGCACCTGTTTTCGGACGTTTCTTACTGGACATTAGCATTCCTGGTCCTGTGGCCACGCAGGGGGAAGCCATTGGCCAGTATGCAGGCGATATTGCCCAGCTTAATAACTTTGGCGTTCCCGGCATGCGGGTGATCGATGCAGTAGCTCCCGGTTACGGTCAGTTCAACCCCTTCTACGCTCGCTTTGCAACTTCTCCTTCTGCTTCGGTGATCCAGCAGGCAGTAGCTGCCCAGGGTTCTTTCTTTACGGTTTGGTTAGGTGGCAATGATGTCATCGGTTGGTCTAACGCTGGGGGTTCTGGCCCTGATGGCGAAGTTGATCCAGCGGCTCAGACCACTGACCCTACTACGTTAACCAACATTACCAACTTTACAGAGGCATATACCGCCATTATCAATGCCATGCTTTCGGTACCCAATGCCCAGGGTGTGGCCATCACCATCCCTCCGGTCACTTTGTTGCCATACTATCGCTTAGTGCCTTACAATCCTATTTCGTTGGATCAGGCCAATGCGGATGCGCTGAATGCGGGTTATCAGGATTATAATGATGGACTGGATGCAGCAGTAAGTATGGACAAGCTTACTGCCGAAGAAGCGGTCCAGCGAAAGATCTCTTTCACTCCCACCACCTCGGCGGAAACGCTGAATGCCATTGTGATCGTAGACAAAGATTTGAGTGAGGTGACTATCCCCGTTGATGCAGAAGGCAATACCACGACACTGCCAAAGTTACGCCTTTCTACTTCTACCGATTTATTGTTGTTTCCGATTGCCAATCGCTTAGGGCAGGACCTTGGCAATGGTCTTTATGGATTGCAGGATCCGGCAGCGGATGAGTTTGTACTTACTTTGAATGAGCAGATCACGGTGAATACCAGACTGGCAACCTTCAATTTCATTATTGCACAGATTGTAGCTAGCACTGGCGGGCGAGTTGCTTTATTAGACATCAACCCGGTATTTGCCAATATTACGGGACTGACGCCTGATCAGGCAGCGCTGCTTGGTATGAGTGCCGAGGCTCAGGCCGCGGCCGATGGCACACAAGGATTAGTCATTGATGGAGTGAATTACCAACCGGACTTCTCCCCCAATGGTATCATTTCTACCGATGGGGTACACCCCAACCCCAAAGGGCAGGCCATTGTGGCTAATGAAGTGATCCGGGTGATTAATAATGCTTTTGATGCGAATATCCCCTCATTGAATTTGTCCCCGTATCGAACCGTGGTGGTCGCTCCGTAGATTGGTTTTTCAAATACGATAAGAAAGCGCTACTCCAAGCTATAACGCATTGAGAAGTGCTTTTTTTCAGGCATTGGATACGACTCGCTCTGTCAGCTTACGCTTGACATCCTGCATAATGGGCTGAGCATGAAGCTTACCATTCTCAATAAAAATCTTCTTGGTTTCTTCACCACCGATGACCGACCCACCCAGATAGATGCCCGGAACATTACTTTCAAACGTATCCACGTTAATCTCTGGAATCAGCATCTCTCCATTCAGCCGTATCCCTATTTTGCGCAGGAACTTGGCATCGGGGTGGTAACCAATCATCAGGAAGACGAAATCGGCAGGAATGCGGTTAACTTCTCCATCAGAAAGGTTTCGTATCACCACTTCCTTCTCAGTAATCTCAGTCACTTCGCTATTGAAGTGGGACTGTATTTCGCCTTTCTTGAGCCGGTTCTCCAAATCAGGAACAATCCAGTACTTGGCGGTTTTATCAATACTATCAAAAATATGCACCAGGGTGACGTTCACTCCATTGCGGTACAGGTCCAGCGCCGTTTCTACCGCTGAGTTTGCCCCGCCAACCACCACGGCATTGGTACCAGTATATCGATAAGGCTCGTCGTAGTATTGGATCACGTGCGGTAGCGCTTCGCCAGGTACATCCAAGTTCCGGGGAATATCATAATAACCAATGGCCAGCACCACCTTCTTCGTACGGTATTGCCCCTGGTTGGTATCCAGGATAAAGATCCCTTCTTCCTGCTTAATATCCTGAACCTCGGTGAAGATGTGTATATTCAGTTTAAAATGATCGCTCACCTTCCGATAATACTTCAGCGCCTCTACCCGACTGGGCCGCAGGTTCAACGAAGTAAACGGAACATTCCCGATAGAAATATTATCGGCACTGGAGAAGAAGGTCATGTCAATAGGATACCGACGGATGGATTCGGTGATACTTCCTTTGTCCAGTACCGCGTAAGTCAGCCCCTGTTGCTGTGCCTCAATTCCGCAGGACAACCCGCAAGGCCCGGCTCCCACAATGAGCACATCGTATAGTTTCATGTAATTTGTTTTTTAAAACGAATGATGGAATGCGTGAATGACAGATTGGGTGAATACAAATGCACTTACTGAATGGTGTTGCAGGTCCAATAATATGGTTTCTATTTCACCATGCAATCCCTCTATCATTCACTCATTGGTTTGGCAAAGATATAACAATACCGTTTACGGAGCTACCGGGAAAGGGTTTAGTAGGTTGATCAGGCGTTCGCCGCTACTTTCTGGGGCAGAAATTCAGTCTGAAGCAGTTCTTCGCTGATCTCCCATAACCGCCGGGCATGGTAATCGTTCAGGGCATCCTTACTGGGCTTCACAGCTTTCTGGTCTTTAAAGTATTTCCCGGTAGTGGTGTAGCCTTCGTCACTGGTGGCCAGATAAATACTGGTCTGGGCGCCTTTCTCCTCATTGATCAAAAAAGGACGGGATAGTTTCATGGCTACTCCAAAAATGCCCGAGACCCCTTTCCCAAAGTTTGAGGCAATCGCTCCCGGATGCAGCGCATTGGTGACCACATTCATGCTCGGTAATCGCTTGCTCAGTTCACGGGTGAACAGGATATTGCAGAGCTTGGATAGGGCATAGGCTTTCAGTCCATTGTACTTACGGCGTTCGTATTGCAAATCGGTGAGATCGAAACTGGCAAAGCGATGGGCTTCGGAAGCGACATTGATGATGTTGCCCCGCTCGCTGGCCAGCACTTTGTCCAGCAATAACTGGGTAAGCAGAAAAGGCCCCAGATGATTGACTCCAAAACTCATCTCAAAACCATCTTCGGTGGTCTGCCGACGATCACCCATAATCAGTCCGGCATTATTATTCAGTACATCAATCTTAGGATAGTGCTCGTTGATATACTGCGCCGCCTCGCGAATCTGCTGGGTAGAACCCAGGTCAGCCAGTACAATATCCACTCGGTTGTGGCCGCAAACGCGTAAAACATCCTCTTTCGCCCGTTCGGCTTTTTCCTGATTACGGCACAGCATCACTACGTGGGCCCCTTGTTTCGCCAGTTCTCGAGCCGTCACTTTTCCTACGCCCGAGTTGGCTCCGGTAATCACACAAATCTTATCTTTCATAGGATAGGCTTTTACTTATGAGTACCCGAAAACCATGTGATTTGTTTTGTAAAGGATTCTATTCTTCTCCGGCGGCTTTTAGTATCGCAGAAAACACGTCTTCACCAAATCTGAAATTGGTATTTCGTATCTTTTCAATAATGGGTTTTACGGAAGTGATTACTCCTTCTTTACGTGATCTGGCTATCACTCCCAGCGTACCAGTATAAGACAACCCTAATTTTTCAGCCAACTTCCTGGCTCGTAGATCATCCAGGATAAGTAATGCATCCTCTTTTTCAGCACTTAAAGCAATGGCGCTGGCTTCTCCTCTATCTACTTCCAATGCTAATACCGACTGATATTTACCATCTTTTACTGATTCTATTTTCACCCATTCAGGTAGTTGTTTACCAAATTCATGGACAACCTCATAAGTAGTAACAACTTCACCAAATAATTGCTTCAGTAAGCTAACTTCATCAATTTTATCCAGCAGGATAAAGCACGAAGTATCAGCAATGACAACTTTAGATGGCAGTGGCATCTTTACTTATTTCATCGGCAGAATAGTTAAACAGAGATACATCATAGTCACTGAGGATCTCACTAAAGGCCACTTTGGAAAGGCTCGCCAGTTCAGCCGCCTGCCCTAAGGTTAGTTTTCCCGATTCGTAGAGTTTGGCTGCTAAAAAGCGCGTTGTTTGCTTTTCATCCAACTCTACACTATCGGGTATCGTCAACATCATTGTTTTCATACTACTAATCTACGTAATTCTTCTTTTTTAGATGGAATGATACCGACATTCATTGTACCAGTGCTTTTGATAAGCGTATGGGTCTAAATAATAAGCGGTTTGTCCTATAAGGTAGTTCGCGCATGTTTATGAAGAACTACCCTTCCCATTCAACTCCTTCTTTCCATCCGCCAGCAAAAACGCATCCGGCTGGGCCTGATCCAGGGTGAGCCCCCATTTATCCAGAATAGGGGTTTCCAACTCTTTTTGCCGGTATTCGTCGGGGGTCATGATGGGGAGACCGTAGATGATGGGGTAGTAGCGATGGCACTGGGGGCAGGTGAGCAACCCTTCTACGATGTCTCCCTGTTCATCTTCCTGGAATACCTGATGCTGAAGATCGCTTTTATCTACGGGGCAACACAGTTTATCGAGCAGTGACTTTCTCATAACGTTATTTTCTTAATGTTTTTAAAGCTTGTTGATAGGCGTGAATACGCTCGGTGACCGAATCAGCGCGCATGATGCCGGAGATGACCGCAACTCCCTGAAAATCCAGGGAATTGAAAGCATTCATATTCTGAGGATTAATACCGCCTGACAGAAAAACGGGCATTGTAGTGATCTTCCGCGCTTCTAATACCGAATCGGGACGGACGATCTCGCAGGTGTCTACCGAACTGGAGGGGAACATGGCGCAGAAGGAAATGTAGTCCAGCTGTTGTTCCTCGGCCCAGCGGATGCGTTCTACATCATTCCCGCAGGTTAACCCTACTAGTACTTCCCGGTCAAAGGTTGTTTTTATCGTGTCCCAATCGTGAGGAATGGCATCAAAATGTACTCCGTGCAGGTGGGTCTGGTTGATCCATTGCCATGCTTCGTTGATCAGCACGGGAACGTTGAAGGGAGCGGCCAGTTGCAGCACTTCATTAATGAGTTGACGCTGGTCTTCCGGCGTGGCATCCGTGGGCCAATGGTTCCAGAGTTGCAGGATGTTGACACCTGCTTCTAAGGCCTCCCGTAGTTTGGGGAATAGCCGCGCGCGCTCCATCGCCGGGTCGATGACCAGATAGACTCCTGCTAGCTTGTGATCATTCTTCATCGCCATCCATCGTTTAGTGCCTTGAAAAATGCTTCCCAGTACGGGTCCTTTCCATCAAAGGCGAAGGGTTTTTCTTCCCCGTCTTCCACCATACGACAACCTTCACTGAGGGCGGTAAACTGCCCGACCACCGTGGCTTCAATCATATGGGCCTCCAGATAGGCCTTGAGCCGGGAGGCACAACTTTCTTTTACCGCCATGATCATTGAACCCGCCCCCACACAATAGAGCGGGTCAATCTTAAACACCTTCGCTACGGCCTGCACGGTCGGGCTCACCGGTAGCTGATCATGGTGCACCAGAAATCCGCAGTTGGAAGCCCCGGCCATTTCGCTGATGGCTCCCAGAACACCTCCTTCGGTTACGTCGTGCATGGCGGTGAGCTCGGTATTGGGTTGCAGGGCTTTGGTAGCAAAGAGGGCTTCGTTGAGGGAAGACATGCGCTGGAAGTTGGCACTGGCTGTTTGCTGTACTTCGTTCCCGGCTTTGTTCTTCACTGTTTCCGGAAAACACATGGCCAGCAGGGCAGTGGAGGTAATGGCCGCTTCTTTGGTCACCACAATGACATCGCCGGGGCAGGCATGGTTGCTGGTGATGATGTCTTTCTTAGGGGCCGTCAGGAACATGGTACCTCCTCCGCTGATGGTGGAGTTCTGTCCGGCAATCTGCCCGGTATGTCCCCCGGTAATGGCGACTCCCAGCTCCTCGCAGAACCGATGAATATGCCCCCAATACTCTTCGAATGCCTTCCGCGAAAGACTGGGCGGCAGGTTAAGCACAAACTGAGCGTACTGCGGAGCGATGCCCGTCGTAGCCATATCGTTCGCCATCAGGTGTACGGAGAGCCGGGCCGAGGCTTCCATCCCAATCGTAGAGATTAACGACAGCGGATCACTGGTTACGGCCATCGCCATACCATTTCCGATATCGATGACCGAGGTATCTACCCCGAAGGAGGGACCGATCAGTACTTCCTCCCGCTGCGCACCACATTGGGGCAACAGTATTTCTTTGAAGGTCTGGTCGGCAATTTTGCCGGAGTTGTCGTCGAAGGCGCTCATACTACGTCGTGTAATTGTACGTGTAAGCCGAAGAAGTCTCCGTAGGGCTGTTTCCACTCCTGCATCGGAAACCACTTGGGCAAACCGGTGGCATTCCAGCGGATGGTATAGTCCCGACCCTGTAATGCCTCATCGATGATGGCCGTGAGCTTCTTAGGCGTATAAAATGTAGCCGTCACATAGAAGGGGTTCTTGCCAAACGCTTCCTGCACCCGTCGTCGGACCACCTTGGGAGAGTTGCGGTTCATCATGCCGAACACAATTCCGTACTTCCCTACCCGCACCGCTTCCCGGATTACCTGTACTGGGTCTTTATAGTATTCAAACGTAGTGATGAATGCCAGGGCATCAAAGGTGTGATCTTTAAAGGGCATGTGGTGGGAATCGGCCAGTACGAGATCTCCGTTGAACAGATGTACGCCCTGCCCCAGCATAAAAGGTGAGATGTCGCCCCCGCTGGCTTCAATACCGATCTCGTGCCACCAACGGGTGAAGCGGGTAGTCCCGCAACCAAATTCCAGCAGGGTTTTTACCCGCTTATCCTGTTGAATAAGGTCGCCGATGACTTTCTTCTGCCAGACTTCGGCCCGTTTGTACCGTCCTTCGTACCAAAGCTCGTAGGTGTCGGTATGGTCGCGGTTGAAGAACCATTCTTTGCGCCCCTGCCAGTTGCGTAACGCATCGGGAGCCAGTTCAAAATCCTGTTTTACAATATCGCTCATAGTCAGTGTTGTGGGTGTCAATAACCCTGACTGAAGCTTGCCACGAAGGAGAAAGGATAGATAACTTGAAAAAGTGATGCTACAATTCCCTACGCTGGCATTATCCAGATCAGGTTTCGGGTATCATCTCAGCCTAAGAACCATCTTAAGCACCCCGGTGAAAAATCGCTAATACCAAATGTACATGGGAAAGCGGGAATGGACAAGTGAAATGAGGATTATCTATTTGGATAACACAGCCAACTCAATAATCACAATTGCTAACTTTTATTTAAAATAATATGTAGAGGTTATGGATTAATATAAATATCAATCATGCGCAATGATCTTAAATAGCTAAAATTCAGTACTTGATCAATTTAATACCTCTTTATTAGCTCCTCTATCGTTCTATTATCCGTTGGATTCTCATCAGTAACTATTATACTTTCGTACTCATGCCAATCATGATCCTCTGAGTTTGTATTCTCAAAGAATAGGGATGGAATGTTGAAATTGGTATGAACAAAATACTTGCTGTCAATAAATAAACTACGAAGGGCACTATCTACTTTTCTTTCAGACAAACGATTAGGGTTGGAAAAAACAATTGATCCAAACTGCTTATAATTACCCGAGTCTCGATACAAGTAATTGAATTTAAGGTTATGCTTTAAATCGTTCATGATAGTGATATTTTAAAAACTCAGTATCTGGCAAAAAACGTTTAGGTAAATTAATTTTCTGGTCCTCATATCTATGAAAGAGATTCTTTATATTATCAGTTTTTTGCTTTAATAATATTGGTGATATCTTTATAATATACTCAGGTGTTATAGTTAGTAGACCATTTTCAAACGCTTTATCATGTAATGCATTTATCGCTATCCCATTTCGTGGGTTCACTCTATTCTTTTTGTCTATGCTCCAGGGTCTTATATGACCAGCAATTAACAATTCGGGAGTTTGTAAACCTGTTATGCAGCAAGTATTATTATAGGCTGCTAAGATCGTACTTCGAAAGAAAGATTGATTGACTCTAACCTTTACCGTTTGCTCTCGAACCTTCCCTTCTACGGGTAATTCATTTTCTTCAATCTGGCTTAGTTGTTCAATGGGAATGTTCTCAAACTCTGCTCTTAATTTTTCGCTTTGATATGGGAGCTCTTCCCAATTGTTGTAAAATTCGTCCCATATTACCTTATCCAGTTTACTTACATTGGCTGCGCCTTTTATTCCACGAGCCTGCAAGCTTGGGTCTAGGCTGGCAAAATTAACAAGTTTAAACGCAACGGAATTTGCAGACCTTCCTATCAGTTCTGATAACTTGATAATTTCAGGATTACCTCTATGTAGCTTTCCAAATGGAATTTTACAATATAAATTGATTGCAAGAATTAATTCTTCTCTTGTCCATAACCTTCGAGCTGCTTCCATATTTTATATTGCTTTCGAGAGTTTGACCTCCATTTTAGTGTCCTTACTCTTTATCGCTTTCATATTCTTTGTTCGCTGCTCAGGAGTTAGTACATCCATAGTTTAAAGATATCTTTCTTTCAATAGGTTGGCAAGAAGTTGTATTATTAAAGCTTCTTGAGGTTGAATCATATTCTGATAAAACCAAAATGCTACAAAGGTTCTTAGACTTAGCGGGAAAGCCCCTATCATTTGTAACACGTTTGTCTCCAGCCAGGTTTGAAAATTCTACTGCCAAATTCAAAAAGAAGTCAGGCTACTCCTGCTACAAAAGCAAATTAAACTTAAACCCGGATATTCCTTACAAAGGATATCGCAAGACCTGTGAAACTGTAAAGCGCGTGTACTTTTTATTGAGAAATGGGGTAACAGCTCTCTGATGCCGGTTTCAGCGGAGATTGAGGGGGTAGACGAAAGAGGTATGACGGGTGAATTGGGGTGGGTGTCCTCGGATCGAACTACAGTTGACCGGTCGAAGGTAGTTTGGCGGGGGGTTTAAACGATGATCGACCGGTCGAATATGGTTCGATCACCCTCCACGAACTTGTTTCGACCGGTCGAAATAACTTTAGTTGGGGTGTTCGAAGTACTTTCGACCGGTGAGAAATACTTTTTTACAGGTACTCATAAGACCTTCGACCGGTCTGATCGAGTATAAAGGGGCGGAGAAACGTCTGGTCGGCGGGGAAACCTTACCTGGCTGAGGGGCTGAAAGTGTGGGCACCCGTCCTCAGCCTTAGGCACAAGGGGGAGAAGGTGCCCCAAACGCTTACTTATCGTTGTAGAAGCGGACGGTGTGTTCATTTTTGTTCAACTGAATGAGGTGGCTGGTGTCGCCCAACACTTCGTCGATCAGTCCATACTCCTGCGCTTCGGCGGAGTTCAGAAATTTATCGCGCCGGAAGAACTCCTCGATCTCCTGCCAGGAGTGTCCGGTATGCTTACCCATGATATGGAAAAGCTGGGTCTGCAAGCGCTCCTGCTCGTGGGTGGCAATGCGCACGTCTTCGGTGTACCCCTTCGCCCCCCCACCGGTTGGGTGCATGTGGATGGTGGCCTGCGGCAGGGCATAACGCTTCCCCGGAGCCCCGGTGGTGAGCAACGCGGTGGCCATACTGCCAGAGAACCCTACTGCCACCGTAGATACCGGGGCGGAGATCATCTGCATGGCATCGTAAATGGCTAACCCGGCGTACACCACCCCTCCCGGCGACTGAATATACATATCGATCTGCCGTTTCTGATCCTGACTGTTGAGGTACAGCAACTGCGCTACGATGAGATTCGCCACCTGATCGTCGATGGAGGTACCCAGAAAGATGATGCGCTCTTTTAACAACAGGCTGTAAATATCATACGCCCGCTCGCTACGGCCATGGTTGTCAATGACCATCGGCACTACATTGGATGTTATCATAATTTTCGAATGATTAAAGGGTTGAGTGAATGATAGGTTAAAGGATGGAAATCTGGTGCTTAAAGTGAGTGGACCAAACTAACTCTATATATCTTGCCGGATTTATTCCGGCATCTTCCTTCTAGAAGGTGGGAGACCCCGGAATTTGCTACCGATCATCCGGGGAAAAGCCTTATAAATTAACATGTGTTATGGATTATAAATACTCTTATTTACCTTCTAAATGGGAAAGCTTGCTGTCTGAGCGTAGCAACCGGGCCGCCGGAGCGGTTTCAAGCTTTTCCCAGCGGGGAACCGCTAGATTTTTGTATACTTTTCATCGATGGAAAAGCGGCCGTCGCGGTATAAGTCTGCCCGGCTTAAGGGCTACCATCATGAAAGTCAAAAGGTTACTGTTTTCAAGTAATTAAGATATAAGGTATAATTCACACTAAGTTATACCCGCATACTTAAGAGATACCCTTATTATCCCCAAAAACAGCAGGGCTATACTCCTCCACGTTCATGCAATGATGATCGGATACTATAATAAGCGTTACTTAGTTTGTAATTATTTTGAGAAGAATTGGAGAATCTTTTGTTGGAAACGCTGATACTTAGAATGGGTGAAAAGGGTATGATGTACCTGTTCCAGTTCGGCGCGTAACTGCTGTCGACCGTATTGCCGTACGAGGTGGTAGGTGTGTTGTTGCCATTGGGTTTGTTCGGCCAGGTCGGGGTGCAGTACCATTTGCGCTTCAAAGAGTAACCGCTCTTCCGGGTTCATCTGTTGCAGCAGATACTGTTCTATCTGGGGTGCTTTATGCGGCAAAGTCTTCATAGGTCAGGGATTTTTCTTTGGCGGTATCTCGTACTTTCTCCAAGCATTTGTACTTCTGCACCGTGGCCGATCGCACTCCGGAGAAGCCGAATACTTTGGCAATCTCGGGTAAACCCTGTTGGTCGTAGTAGAAGGCACGTAGCAGGTCCATGCATTTGCGTCCGGCCACAGAAAGAAAGCGCAGCACTTTTTCGGAAGAAGGAGTGGAGGTCGTTTCATCTAACAGATCCCACCCTTCCTCATCCGATTTCAGCTCCTGCTGATGGGCCTGTTGCTGGTACTGACGAATCCAGCGGTATTTGGCGATCCCCAACAGGTAGGCCTGATCACCCCGCTCGGGCACCATCCCACCGACGACGACCCGTTCGTAGTAAATGATCAGGGCATCGTGGAAGACATCTTTGGCTTCTTCCAGGGTTCCACCCCGCTGGCTGATGTATTTTGCCACCCAGGGAAAGGCCTGCTGGTACAATTGAATGAATAAGGCTTCGCGTTGTTGCGCTGCCGGGTTAAATAACGTGGTATGTCTCATGCGTTATCTTCGTTTTAATACCAGGTACAAATTTCTGCCTAACTATCACCTAAAACCTCTCACTTTTTTTCCACGATGCTCAGAGTCCTCTACGAGAGACTCTAACTTTTTTATGATGATTCATGAAGCGTGACTAATGATTAGTAACAGTACCTATTAATCACTAATCATCAGTCATCAATCACTCCTCATTATTTATTACTCATTATTTCACGCAAGGTTCCACGCTTTGCGGGGCTTACGGCCTAGTAGATCATTGGCTTCCCGATCACCCTGGCACTTTTCTTTCTCGGAGTTCCAGGTCAGGGAACGACCTACGCGGTAGGAGATTAATCCTAGGTGCATAGGCATGGTCATCTGTCGGGCGTAGGCGAGGTTGCTTTCCGGCTGGGTACGGGCTTTCACGGCATCCACAAAGTTCTGCTGATGCCCGGGAGAGCGAGGAATGCGCGGCTCCACTTCGGAGGTTTCTGTCAGCTTCTCTCCGTTCACGGTCACTTCATGGGTGTTGTAGTCGCAGATCAAGGTGCCATCTTTGCCTTCGAAGTAAGCTCCAATGCCCCGGTCAGCGGCACCAGGTACTTTAGGTTGTTCGGTAGTCCAGTGCAGGTGCAGGTTCTCAAATTCAAAGTCCACATTAATCCAGGCCGGAACATCCGCCACGCCATCAGCCGGTGGTTCGCCCTGCGCACTGATGGTTTTCAGGCCCGTAGGTTTGGCTCCCCAGAAGGCAATGTCGGCAATATGGCACCAGAAATCCTGGTATACCCCACCGGAATAGTCGAGGAAGTAACGATACGTAAAGTGGCAGCGTTCGGGAAAATAGTCGGCGTAGGGAGCGGGTCCCAGCCACATGTCCCAGTTAAGCTGGTTCGGGGGTGGCTGATGCGCCGGATGGCCCAAACCCGGTGACTCCCCGGTTTTCCAGATGCGTACCGTCTCGATATCACCAATCAATCCTGCATGAAGAAGTTCCGCTACCCGGTGGTAATTATCGGTCGCATGAATCTGCGTACCCAGTTGGAAGATGCGCTGGTACTTCTCCTGCGCTTTTAGCATGTCCTGCCCTTCTTTGATACTATAGGCCAGGGGTTTCTCTCCGTATACATCCTTCCCGGCCTGAAATGCCAGCATGGCAACCTGGGCATGCCAGTGGTCGGGAGTAGCACAGGAGATGGCATCAATATCGTCCCGATCCAGAATACGACGAAAGTCGCTGTACCCTTCTACCTTCACTCCGGCTTGTAATTTCCGGGCTTCAGCCAAAGCTTCATTCAAATGATCTTCATCTACATCCGCCAGGGCCACTACATTGACTTCCGGCAGTTCGGCAAACCACTTCAGATGGTTGCGGCCCATCCCTCCCACTCCCACAATGGCGATCCGCAGCGTATCACTGGGAGCTGCCTTGCGGCGATAATAAGGCAGAAAGGCAATACCCAACGAACTCAGGGTGGTCTGACGAATAAATGCTCGGCGACGAATTGGTAATGGCATAGGTTAGAAAAGGTTTGACGTGTTGCGAGTGATAAGGATGGAAGGATTAGTTATTATTGGCAACAAGCCATTTAGTGATTTAATCCTTCAGCTTTATTTTTAGAAATATACAGGTAAACCATTAACTCTTCAACCCTTTCACCTTCAAACCCTGCTCAGCTTTCCATCTGTAATAAAAAAGCATTCATATCGGCAATGTCTTGTTCGGAGAGGGGGAAATCCTGGGGGCGGGGCATGGGACTGAAAGGAAGTTGCTGTTTCTGTTCGATATAGTCGTCTTCCATCATATAGCGTCGTCCGTACAAATCCATGATGGATACCACCGGGCCATCGGATAATAGTAGTCCGTACACGGCGCCACCTTCTTTGGTGGTCACAATCCACGGTTCATAGCCGAAAGCCACGGCCGCATCGGGCTTCGTTAGTGCCTCCAACATTCCCACCTGATCGTACTTCCGATGGATATTGGACAGGTCAGGGCCAATTTCACTTCCGGCCTGATCCATTTTATGGCAGGTAAGGCAATTAGCGTAAAATAACTGCTGCCCATGTTCTACGTTCACCGATAAATCAGCTACGGCTTCGGAGGTATACACGACCGAATCTTCCGGAGTATAATGCCGGGCTACGGCCCGTACGTACCGATCATCATGCTGCAATAAGGGCTGACTGAGCAGGGACTTTAAAGTATCGGGTAATGATGGAAGTAGTTGTAAGGCATGCCACACTCCGGTTTGGTCCGTCATCAGCTGTTGTATAGCATCGGTTCTGGTTTCTATACTTAATGATGTGTCCTGCACTTGTTTCCGTAGACTAATAAACTCGGGGTGTGGTTCAGGTCGTTGAGACGCGGGCGATTCCCAGTCCTTCAGAAAAGCCTGCCACTCATTGGTCTTCCGAGATGATAACCACCACTGGGCCTGTTCCTGCAATGATGTACCGCTTTGTTCGGCAATAGACCGCATGGCCTGAGCCGCTTGGGCGGTAGGAATAAAGGCAATGGCGACCAATGCCCTCTGCCGCTGTTGTTCTGGTAATTCAGATGACATAGCACGCATTTGTAACGCTGATACTGCCGTCTCAGGATGCAGCCGCCATACCAGATTCGCCAGTTTCACTGACCATTGTTCGGGTTCAGGATTGTTAAAATGATCCAGCAGTAGCGGATAAATATCAGTTTCTTTTCCATCCAGCCCAATACCAAGTGCTTCCAGAGACCACTCGTCTTCTCCATCGTAACCATCTATGAGTGATAAAAGTAGCTCCTGACTATCCGCCAGCGGCACATCCCGCAAGGCCAGTGCCACTTCACGACGCACGGCCGGCGAAGTATCGTCCACCAACTGTTCTGCATAACCCAGCCATTCATCCGGTTTGACTTGCTTCAACGCCCGGAAGGCAGTCACGCGCAGTTGCGGGTCATTTCCTGTTAGTACCCCTTCTACTTTTGCAACCCCTTCTTCACCCAATTGGGATAGTAACCAAACGGCTCTCGCCCGATGGTAGGGATTGTCGGAGGACAATAAGGCAGCTACCGGTTCTACCGCGGCATCTCCTTTTGCCTGTAATCGTTGAAATCCCTGGTTCCGGACGTTGATGGCCGGATTCTTCAAGGCTTCCATCTGTCCTTCGGTAGTAGTCAGATCAAGTGATGGAGAAGTAAGCTTTTTATTTTTAGGAGTGATACGGTAGATCCGCCCGAACCCTTCCTTGTCATACATCCGGTGTCCCCCCACGATCGGGTCAAACCAGTCGGCCACGTAGATGGCTCCGTCGGTGCCAATGGCTACATCGCTGGGGCGAAACCATTTGCGACGGTTTTCATCCACCTCGTACCATCGGTAACCTTCGGTTGATTCATCTACTGAGGCAATCAGATTGCTACGCTCCAGTGCAAAGCCTGCTCCCTGCGGTTGCGTTTTATAGCCGAAGATCACATTACGACCAGCATCCGCACTGAGCAACATACCCTGGTAAGCTTCGCCCAGGGCATCACCTTCGTTCACCACTACTCCGGTAGGAGAACCCGAACCGTAGATATCTCCAACCGGAGCCACTCCCGGGTCTTCCTGATGCCAGTGGGCTGTTTGTAAGCTTTGCCCCGGTCGACGATCGGCCTGCCAGTTGCGGGTACCATCAGGACTAAAGTAACCCATGTTCGCCCCTCGCATCAGCCAACTGGTGCGGTTGGCATCTTTTTGGTCATCATTATCATTCTGCCAGAGTTCGCCGTAGGAGTCTATTGCCACCTCATAGGAGTTCCGAAAATTGTGCGCCAATACTTCCAGCCCCGTGCCATCAGGGTTTACCCGCAATGCCATGCCTCCTACCCAGATTCGACCATCATCACTTACCTGGGCGGGAGTATTCTCCGTGCTATACGGAGTACCTCCGGTGTAGATACTGCCCGAACGCAATGTCCACCCCGCCTGATCAGTCACCACATGCGGACCGGCATTCCCGGTGTTGAAGTACCAGTGACCGTCCGGTCCGGCTACGACTGAGTGCAAGCCGTGATCGTGGTCCAGTCCGCCAAAGCCGGTCAGGAAGATTTCTTTTTTATCGGGCTGGTCGTCACCGTTCTCGTCGGTGTAGACGATGATGTTAGGAGCGCAGGAGACTACAATTTTTGAACCTAGTACGGCAATGCCTAAGGGGGAACGCAGATCAGGGTCCTGCACAAATACTTTAGAGGTATCGCTCTTTCCGTCACCATCCAGGTCTTCCAGAATGACGACCCGGTCGCCTTCGGCAAACGCTTTGTGGCCTTCGTGGTTATTAAAGTCGCGGTAATTGACGGCTTCGGTTACCCAGATTCGCCCCCGGGCATCCACATCGATGTTGGTAGGGTTGAAGAACTGGGGTGACTCGGCCCAGACAGTTGTTTCCAGGTCATCGGGAGTGTAAAGGATGGGTTGTACAGAGCTATCGCCTTTGCGGGGTGTATCAAGCTCGGCGGAGCAGGCCCATGCTATGAGTAGTAAAAGAGGTAGTTTGCGCATCAGACCTCATTAAAGATTGATTGTATGTAGTGTAGGTTGGTGGTGTAGGTTTCCAGTTTGTCCATGCCTTCGGGTTGAGCGCCCTCCATGATGATCCAGCCAGAATACGCTATATCGTCCAGAATGTCTTTCACCCGTTTAAAATCCACGGCTCCCTGACCGAGCAGAAAACCATTCTCTTTGGCATGAATCTCACAGATGTACTCGCTGCCCAGGCGGGCAATCTCTTCATAAATATCATAGCCCATTTTCTGGGAGTTAGCCACATCGTAGTATACCCGCACGTTGGGAGAGCCCACTGCATCAATGATGCGCAGGTGCTCATCCGCACTTAGCCAAGATTCAATGCCTAAGATGACTCCCTGTTTTTCAGCTTTGGGAGCTACTTTTTTCAGACGACGAATGACTTCCTGCGTACCCGCTTCATCGCCTTTAATATCTCCTTCCGAGAAGAATGCCAGCAGAATAACGGTACAACCCATTGCTTTGGCGACATCGATACTATCGCTCACCCATTCTTCAGTGACCGGATCAGACTTATAAGGCACACGGTTAAGTTCGCCGATAGCCAGGCTGGATACTTCTACACCGGTTTGTTTTTCAGATTTCAAATATGCTTGCTGGATTTTTTTCTGGCGCAGGTGCATATTATTGGTGGGCGTGCCCAGACTGATCTGCACTCCATCCAGACCAATCTCCTTGGCAAGGACCAGCGCCCCTACATCGCTGTGTTTACCAATGGACCAATCGCATACTCCTACCCGGTAGGTAGTTTTCTCTCTGGCAAACAGGGTGGATAAAGGAGCAAGGGCCGCCAGACCAGCAGCAGATGCCGAGCGTTGTAGCATTCGCCGGCGGGAGTAGGTTGTTGTATACATGGTAAGATATCATTACTTACACTTTCTGTTTTTTGTTGTATTGGTAGGTAGCCTCAGCTACTTCGGTAAGCGCTTCAGACGTATGCTCGATGGTATCAACCACCAGCATGTCGGCTCCGGCTTCGTATGCTCGCAAGGCTTTATACCGATTATTAATTCCTCCTCCTACAATTAAAGGGATGTCCACCGCTTTCCGTACAGCATTGATCATTTTCGAGCTGATGGGGCGTTCGGCTTCAGTACCGGCATCCAGGTAAATCAGCTTTAGACCGAGCATTTCCCCGGCCATGGCTGTGCAGGCGGCTACCGAGGGTTTTTCGTAAGGAATGGGCGTGGTATGGCTCATATAAGAAGCAGAAGCTACATTCCCGGCATTCACCAGAATGTAGCCCGTGGCCATAATTTCTAAATTGCTACGCTTTAAGATAGGTGCCGCTACCACATGCTGCCCGATCAGCAAATCGGGATTGCGGCCCGAGATGATAGATAACAGTAAAATCGCATCCGCGCTGGATTCGATATACAGGTTGCTTCCGGGAAACAGGATAACCGGAATGGAGCATTCATCTTTGATGGTGCGGATTACTTCACCCAGGTTGTTGGTGGTGATCAGGCTTCCCCCCACCAGAAAATAATCCACCTGATGCTCTATACATACACTGATGAGGCGCAGGGTATCAGACACCTGATCCAATTGGTCGGGGTCAATCAGTACGGCCAGTGCCTTTCGTTTTTCTTGTTGGTTATGTCTTAATGAGTCATATAAACTACTCATCGTCATCAACGATATTGTTTTTTTGGAGGAATTGCATGATTTGCCTTTGCGCAACGGTTACTAAAAACAAAGCAGCTTGCTCCTTCAGGGTACGGAAAAGCGCCGTAGACCGTTCTATATGATCGGGATCGCTCTCTGGTTCGGCTTCCATCACAGGCACGTCTTTGTCTACTCCGAATAACCGCTGCAACAGGCGGTAGACGATGAACACTGATACTCCCGTTACCAGCAAGGCAATGCCCCACTCTTTGGCTTTGCCGATCTCCTCTTCGTCAAGGTTTAGCTGATCGGCTAGTTTATTTACGATTTCCTGTACTTTTTCTTTCTGAGCCTCAAAAGTATCGGTGGCAGATTGCTTGGTCATGTATAATTTATTAAAAAATGGGGAAAAGTCCTTAAGATAATGAGCTTCCCGCACATTCGCAATTTAAGCACTGATACGAATCGGAAGAATACCTTTTGTCTTACTTAATTATATGGAAGAAGGCTGCTGATGGAAGTAGATTAGCAGAAAAGGGATGATAAAAAACATGAGAATAATGTAAAGGAAGCCATACAGGCGGTTATGCATGGTTAATCGCCCGAAGTATGCCGCTGCCATAATCGGCAATTTACGTACGGATGCGAAAGGCAGAAAAACCAGCACTCCGAACAGATTGAACAGCAAATGTACCAACGCAATACTAATGGCTACCTCCGTAGCAAACAATGAAGCGATCAGGGCGGTGATGGTTGTGCCAATATTGGCTCCGATAATGAAGGGAAATGATTTTGGCAGGGATACTTTGCCCGTTGCTACCAGCGGAATAATAAGAGACGTGGTAATAGAGCTTGATTGCACTGCCGCAGTCAATGCACCACCCCAGATGAAGGATTTATAGGGGCTGCGAAAGATATATTGCTTCAGCTTATCTTTAGACTCCCCGATCAGTGACTGGGTAATGATCGTAGACATATACTTAATCGAGAGAAACAACATGCTGAATGCAACGATCAGCAGTATCCAGCTATTTCCAATCACCTCAGTTACATAATAGCCTACTCCCCTTCCGATTCCGAAGAATGACCCTAGATAAGTGGGCACGGTCGTGACCTCCGCATCAGTCAGTCCAAAACTACTGACCAGCCACAAACTGGCCCGCGAAAGCGATTGGTTATAATACTCCAGCGGAAACAGCAATATGACCAGAATGATGTTATAAAAATCATGAATTACCCCGGCACTGATGGCCTTGCGAAAAGCTCGCTTGCTGGTAATAAAACCCAGTGAAACGACTGTGCTGGTTAGCGTAGTGCCCACATTGGCGCCCATCACAATCGGCACCGCGGCTGATAAGCTTACCGTACCCGACCCTACCAATGCCACAATCATAGAAGTACTGATCGAACTACTTTGAATCACTGCTGTCAGTAATAAGCCGATAAACAGTCCGATAAAGGGGTTGGTAGTGACTGACAGGATAGAAGAAGCCAGGTTCTCCCGCAGCCCCTGAAACGAATAGCCCAGCAGATCGATAGACAGCAAAAAAAGCGCAATGGCCCCAAGTACCAGAAAATACTTACTGGCTGTTTGAAAACGGTCTACCTTATGTTGCTTCTCTAAAACGTTCACTCCTCGTACTTCTTATAAAATGGGGGCCTGCTCAACAGTGTATTCCACAAGTGCCAAACGGGTATGTTAAAACAAAAATAAAACAGATAAAGAAAAATACGATTGATTAATGATGAAACTATTGTTAATTTTCCCTCACATCGCTTCATCTATTTGTTTAAATATAAAACGCTAAATTACTGAAAGTAAAGTATTTGTCATTTTATTTTCACTCCTTATTTGGCAATATACTTAACAAATACATAATCTTCTTTTATACTTGCACTCGCATTTTTTTGGCCATAATCCCTTCAATATATTCTACTACTGCTCACATGCGTTACTTCATCACCCTTATGTACCATGGTGCGGCCTACCACGGCTGGCAAATACAACAAAATGCCATATCGGTGCAGCAGATACTGAATGAGGCCTTATCCCGCATTTTGAAAGAACCCATACTGACGACCGGAAGCGGTCGCACTGATACGGGAGTGCATGCCCGAAAGCAGGTCGCACACTTTGATACCGAAAAAACCTTAGATGAAACAGTGTATCTGTATAAATTCAATGCGGTACTGCCCTTTGATATCAGCATTACCCAACTACAGGCGGTTACTGATCAGGCTCACGCCCGCTTTGATGCGACATCCCGCAGTTACCAATACATGATCCATCAGAAAAAAAATCCATTTCTGAACGGATTAAGCTACTTTTTTCCGAGAGCAGTAGACATAGAACTCATGAACCAGGCGGCCATTCAATTGGTTCAGTACGGAAAACGGGATTACGCCAGTTTTAGTAAGAGTAAGACGCAAACAACTTCGTTTAATTGTCATATCCTTCGAGCGCATTGGCACGTAATAGAAGAAGATCGATGCATGTTTGCCATTACGGCAGACCGCTTTCTGCGAGGCATGGTTCGCACGCTGGTCGGCACACTGTTGGATATAGGCACCCATACCACTACCTTAGCGGGCTTTCCAGCCATCATAGAAAGTAGCGATCGACGAAAGGCTGGCCGTTCGGCTGATGCCTGTGGTTTATATTTAACAGAGGTCATCTATCCTGCGGATATCTATCAGCAGGATGATTAATTTCCCTTATGGATAAAGAACGCATTAACAGTGGTGACATTATTGACACCCAGGTGCTCAAACGTATTTTCCAGTATGTCAAACCCTACATCGGGCGTTTTTATGTACTGGTCTTCTTAACCATTCTGATCGCTTTTCTGGCTCCGGCAGTCCCCTTTTTCGTTCAGAAAACCATTGACAATTATATTCTGGTCAGCGATTATCAGGGGCTGATCAATATGGTCATTTTGTTGATAGGACTGATTGTGGCGCAGGGTATTGTGCAATATCTGCATACCTACCTTTCGGGCTGGCTGGGCCAGAGTGTGATCCGCAATATCCGGGTTAAACTGTACCGCCATCTGCTGAGCCTCCGCCTGCGCTTCTTTGATCATACCCCCATCGGGCGATTGGTTACCCGAACAATCTCAGATATTGAAACGCTTTCCGATATCTTCAGTCAGGGAGTGGCGGCCATTATCGGCGATATTCTACAGATCATCGTGATTCTGGGAGTGATGCTGTACATTGACTGGAAGCTTACCTTAATCAGTCTGTCTACGCTTCCACTGTTGCTGCTGAGCACCTATGTTTTTAAGGAAAAAGTAAAGGTTGCCTTCAATGATGTGCGTAATGCGGTTTCTAACCTTAACTCTTTTGTGCAGGAGCATATCACCGGCATGAGCATTGTCCAGATTTTTAGCAGCGAGAAGCGGGAGTACAAGCGTTTCCGGGAAATTAATGATGAGCACAAGCAAGCACATCTTAAGTCAGTCATGTATTACTCCATTTATTTTCCCGTAGCCGAGATTATCCAGGCTACCGGTATCGGGCTGCTGGTATGGTACGGGGCCCGAGGAGTGCTGCATGAAGAAGTGACCATTGGTATACTGATTGCTTTCATCATGTACATCAACATGTTCTTCCGCCCGATCCGGCAGATCGCCGACCGCTTTAATACTCTGCAGCTGGGTATTGTGAGTTCATCCCGTATTCTGAACCTACTGGATAATAAAGAGCATATTGATGATAATGGCCTATACACTCCTGACCACATGCAAGGGCAGGTAGTGTTCAAAAACGTTTGGTTTGCCTATAATGAGCGAGACTATGTTTTAAAAGATATTAATTTCGAGGTAAAATCCGGAGAGACACTGGCCCTGGTTGGCGCGACGGGAGCGGGAAAATCATCTATTATCAATCTTTTGAGCCGCTTTTATGACATCAAGCGAGGGGAAATTTTAATCGATGGAAGAGAAGTAAAAGAGTACGACCTGGGAGTCTTGCGCCAAAACATCGGAGTGGTTTTGCAGGATGTTTTTCTGTTTTCCGATACCATTGAGCAAAATATCACGCTGGGCAACGATAGCATCAGCCACGAAAAAATTGTGGAAGCCGCTGAGTTGGTGGGCGCCCGAAAATTCATTGAGCGACTGCCGGGCGGGTTTGAGTATAATGTACAGGAACGCGGAGCGACACTTTCCGTAGGGCAGCGCCAACTCATCTCCTTCGTCCGGGCAATGGTATACGATCCCAAAATTATTATTCTGGATGAAGCCACCTCCTCTGTTGATACGGAAACTGAAGAGATGATTCAGGAAGCTATTTCCCGACTGATGAAGGGCCGTACCGCCATTGTTATTGCCCACCGCCTGTCTACCATTCAAAACGCTGATCAGATTTTAGTGCTGGATCATGGGGAAATTAAAGAACGGGGTACGCACGATGAGCTACTGGCATTGGAGGGTTTCTACACCCAGCTTCACAAAATGCAATACAAAGCAGTGATATAAACACCCAAACCTACTTTATGCTTGCTCGACAGATTACGCCTTCGGTTTACGAAATTTCTTTAGGCATGGTGAATGCGTTTCTGATTAACCAGGACGAACTAACCCTGATCGATACTGGTCTGGAAGGAAGCACGCATAAACTTATGATGGCCATAGAGCAGATTGGCAGAACCCCGGGCGATATCCGTCATATTTTAGTTACCCACTGCCACCCCGACCATGCAGGGAGCCTGGCGGCCATACAGAAAGCCTGCTCAGCCACTACTTACATGCACCCTGCCGATGCAGCCCTGGTTCGGGAGGGAAAGGCAAAGCGGCCTCTAACTCCGGCACCAGGGCTGCTTAATAAAATACTGTACCGCTCGTTTATTGAAAAAACTCCATCACAAATTTCTCCGGCAGCGGTAGATCAGGAAGTGCAGGATGGGGACCTGCTGGCGATTGCCGGAGGTATTCGGGCCATTCATGTACCGGGCCACGCTGCTGGTCAGCTTGCTTTTTTCTGGCCTCAGGAGGGCGGAGTGATGTTTGCTGCCGATACAGCCAGTAATGTGCTACGCTTACAGCCCAGCATTGCCTACGAAGATTACGAAGCAGGACTGTGCAGTTTACGTAAGCTGACCGTTCACTATTTTGAAACCGCCTGCTTTGGTCATGGCAAAGCGATCAAGCACCATGCCGTGCATCAGTTCCGTCGAAAATGGCTAAAGTGATTATAGTTTAATAGTCTCATAAGCTTGCGCATCCACCACGGCTATCGCTACCATGTTAACGATCTCCCGAATATTACTTCCCAATTGTAGCACGTGTACCGGCTTATTCATGCCCAATAAAATAGGCCCAATGGCTTCGGCACTACCAATTTCCATCAGCAATTTATAGGCAATATTACCCGAAGCCAGATCCGGAAAAATAAAGGTATTCGCCCCCTGATCCGCCAGTCGGCTAAACGGATAGTTCTGCTGTTGTAGTTCTACATTCAAGGCAGTATTGGCCTGAATGTCTCCGTCAATGACTAAATCAGGCCAGCGTTTGTGCGCCAACGCTACCGCTTTGGCAGTTTTCTCGGGCACTTCTCCGGTACTGGAACCAAAGTTAGAATACGAAAGTACTGCTACCCGGGGCGTAATACCGAAAGAGCGCACTGAAGTCGCCGTCAGGCCAATAATATCCACAAGCTCTTCCGCAGTAGGGTTGACGTTGACGGTGGTATCCGCAAAGAAAAAAGGCCCTTTTTTATTGAGAATAATATACATACCCGCCACGCGCTTCACTTCACTGCTCATTCCAATTACTTGTAAGGCCGGACGCACGGTTTTTGGGTAATCGCTGGTGAGCCCGGAAATGAGAGCATCGGCATCACCATTTTCCACCATGGCAATACCAAAATAGTTGCGCGAGCGCATGATATTTTTAGCTTCCTGAAACGTCATTCCTTTCCGTTTCCGCTTCTCGTATAATTTTTTACCGTAGGCTTCGCGCGTCGGACCTTCTTTAAAAGGATTGATAATCCTACAGGCCGAGAGCTCCAATTGATGTTCCTGAATCAGGTCCTGAATTTTATCTTGATTTCCCAGTAGAATAGGAATCGCAATCTGCTCATCCTGAATGATTTGAGCAGCCTTCAGAATTTTCACATCTTCTGCCTCAGCAAATACAACACGTTTTGGCTCTTTTTTCGCTTTACTAATAATCTGCGACATCAGCTTTTGATCAATGCCGATGCGCTGCTGCAGTTCAATATCGTATTGATCCCAGTCCTCGATCAGCTTACGCGCCACTCCTGTTTCTATAGCCGCCTTTGCCACCGCTGGGGAAATCGTGGTGATCAGGCGAGGATCCAGGGGTTTGGGAATCAGATATTCTTTACCAAAAGTGATTTTATCGCTGCTATACGCTTTGTTAACAATCTCCGGGGTAGGTTCTTTGGCTAACTTAGCCAGCGCTTTCACCGCGGCCATTTTCATTTCTTCATTGATGGCGGTAGCTCGTACATCTAATGCTCCCCGGAAAATATAGGGAAAACCCAGTACATTGTTGACTTGGTTGGGATGGTCGGAACGCCCGGTGGCCATAATAATATCATCCCGGCTCTGCATGGCCAGATCGTAACTGATTTCCGGATCGGGATTGGCCAGGGCAAAGACAATAGGGCGTTCGGCCATAGACTGGACCATCTCAGGAGAGACAATATTGCCGGCTGATAATCCCAGAAACATATCTGCTCCCTGCATAGCCTCAGCCAAAGTGCGAATACTTCTTTTCGTAGCGAAATGGGCATGCACCTCATCCAAGCCTTCCCGTCCCTCGTACAAGACCCCATCAATATCGCACATTACGATATTTTCCGGCCGTGCTCCGAGCTCTTCGTACAATCGGGTACAAGCCGTGGCCGAAGCTCCGGCGCCACTTACTACGATTTTTATTTCATCGATATTTTTTCCAACAAATTCCAGGGCATTCAGCAGCGCCGCACTGGAGATAATGGCGGTGCCGTGCTGGTCGTCATGCATCACCGGAATGTTCATCATGCCCCGAAGCTTCTCCTCGATCTCAAAACATTCAGGTGCTTTAATGTCCTCTAAGTTAATACCCCCAAATGTGGGCTCCATGGATCGTACGATCTGAACAAAAGCAGCCGGATCTTTGGTATCGATTTCCAAATCGAAGACATCAATCCCGGCAAATTTCTTGAATAAGACGGCTTTTCCCTCCATTACCGGCTTAGAAGCCTCCGGGCCAATATCTCCTAATCCCAAAACAGCGGTGCCATTAGAAATAACCCCTACCAGGTTGCCCTTTGCGGTGTATTTATAGACTTCCTCCCGGTCCCTCGCTATTTCTTTGCAGGGTTCGGCTACTCCGGGGGAATAGGCCAGGGCCAGGTCAATTTGAGAACTAAGTAGTTTGGTCGGGACGACCTCAATTTTACCGGGCTGATCCTGGGTATGGTAATTCAGGGCGTCCTCGCGGCGTATTTTGATAGTGCGAAATTGCTGAACCTTTTGTTCTTCCATTTGAGCTACGTTGTTTGTGTAAAAGTAGTAAAATCAATACGGATGCCAAGGTGATAACAACTCCATAAATGTCTAAAAAATGAATATGCGCCTATTGCCATTAAAAGCTAGCGTATTTGCAGATGAATGTGGTCATCATGTCGTACCGCATGGCAACCATGAAAACGGATCTTGTTCAATGCAGAAAGCTTCCATCTTTCAACCAGATGAGGTTCTAAAAATATTTTTTGAATACTCTCTGTTTTTTCCATCTCCTGTAATAACATTCGGGTACGAACGACTTCCACTTCATACCTTCTATTACTCGTAAAAGGTGCTAATACCTGGATAGCACCATACTGCCAATAATCTTGCTCTTCACACCGTTTTGGCCAGTTAACCTCTTTAGGTTTTGGAGATTCATAAGCACCATACCCTATCCAAGAAGGAGAAGCAGTAACATACTCCTTTGTCTCTATTGACTGATAGTAAAATGTAAGATCCAACTTCTTCCCATCATTATGCGATAAATGCGGAATCAATGGAAATCCATCAACAAAAGGAAAGTTTGCAGCCAGATAGTAGGTTTTAGTACCAGGATAATGTTTGGCAATAATTGCGGCCTTTTCCATTATTACTTTCTTCAATTGTGGATGCACATAATAGCGATTTAAAACACACGATATTAGATTAAGCGGGCGTAATGGGTTTCCGAAAACAGGTAAAGGTTCGCGCCCGAAAAGAGGTGCTATTTTAGGAACAACGAGAAATGTTGTTAATGAATATAAGGCAAGAAAGAGCAAAATCTGCCCTCGAGCAGACCAATAAAAAACATATTTGGTAAGTAGTAGACACAGTAAATAAACAACACCACCGATTTGTGATAAGATCGTGAGACCTATTATAATGGTACTATGCCATAAAAAAACCAAGATCCACTTCACCTCTCTTAACTCGAAGGCTGCTTCTCTCGGTATTCGGTTTCAGTCTGAAAAGTACGAAGGATCGTTTCTATTTCCTGTATTTGGGTTCGCTTGTTTTTTCCTGGCAAGTACACGTAGCCTTCTATATAGTAGAACCGGTTTAAGGTTTCGTCTACGAATGCATATCCGAGGAAGGGCCCACCCATGGTATTATTACTTAGCTTCCATAAGCCTCGGGCCTCAACGGCAAATTTCCCTTCAAAATTCAGGGTATCATAAGTAATAGGTTCAAGCTCCTGAGTGGTCATATTGGCCGGTGGATCTTCATCGGCAATATATTTCCCTAAACGTTCCTGGCGAAATCGCATGATGCTATCCGGCTCAAATAATGCTTCGGAGGTGTATTCTTTGTAGGTAATAATAATGCTCTTATCTGCCTCACCAGATTGTCCCAATTGTCGAATCCATACAAACTGCTCTACAGTGTCTTCCATCGGAACCAAGTCATAGCCCGAGGGAACACGTAGATACACGTTATGCTTTTGTAATAGCTGCCGTTCAAGTCCCTTCCGTTCTCCACTATTGTATAATGCCTGCGTAATCCTGGCTCGCTCTGCGTCGGTAAAATACTGACGTACCTGATCGCGGTTTGCTTTCAGATTATCCAGCAAAACTTCTTCACTCACTCCAAAAAGGTACAAATTTTTCTGCCCCCGGGCATATACATTATTCACCGGGTAGCTAAAGAAATTGGGGTCACTCTGGATGCGGTTGAGGGAGTTCTCGGTAAAAAAGCCGCGCATTCGCTGCCCGGTCTGGCTGCTATTATCCAAGGTCGTTACGAAGATCATATTTTTGGCACTGCGCAATACGTCGTTCAATTTGAAGGGATTAACGTAGCGCAAATCAAAATAAGGCTCGCTTTGAGGAAGGCCAGGCACCGCTTTCATGAATACCTCGCGTAACTCGTCTCCCAATGCTCCCTGCCATGACGATGAATCCATGACCAGAATTACTTCTCCTGCAGCACCCCGTGCGGAAGGCAAAGTACTATCCTTAGAATCACTTCCTCCACCCTCACAGGCAATAAAAAGGGCAGTGATCAAGATAGAAAAAAGGAACGAGCGTAAATATGTGTGTAAGACCAAAGGTTTGTATAGATTATAGGTACTTCGTTCAATTATACGAAGTAATCAGGATTTTGGTACTTTAATCTAACCAAAAATTAGATTAACGGCCAATAATCAGTTTCTGCCCCGGCTTAATGCTATTATTACTCAGATTATTGAGCTCTTTGATTTTCATCACGGTAAGCCCCTCGTACTTTCGGGAAATCTCCCAAAGTGAATCGCCGGGTTGCACCAGGTGGTATTTTCCCGAAGGAATGGGCTGAGGAGACGTAGAAGAAGCTGAAGCTACCTGAGAGGATTTAACATAGAGCGTCAACCGTTGCCCGGCGTAGATTCGGCTACCCCGAATGTTATTCCATTGTCGAACCTGTGATAGCCCTACTCCGTGTCGCTCTGCAATCTTACCCAAAACGTCACCCTGTCGTACCCGATATGTTATTTTGGATTTCCCGTAAGTACTACTGCTGGTTTTTTGTACCTGCGCAACAAATTGCTTTTTGATTATATCACTTCCGGCAGAATCTAAGATAGCAGCGCTATTGGCCGCTAAGAAATCAACCATATCGACTGGAACCCGCAACGGATAATTGCTGGCATTTTCGGGTACAGCCGCCTGCCGTAATTCAGGATTCAGACGGGCTAAATCTTCTTCACACACATTTAACTGCTCAGCCAGCACCTTTAAGCTGGCAAACTGACTCACCAGTATTGTATCTGCGTCTACAAGATAATCTGGTGTTTCTTCCCGAAGGTTATGCTCATCAATGTAATTGAGTGTATAGGCAATGGCAACGAACTGAGGCACATAAGAGCGCGTCTCCCGAGGCAAATAGTTATAAATTTCCCAAAAACCTTTTTTATATCCTGATCGCCGAATGGCTTTCCGCACATTTCCCGGCCCGGTATTGTAGGCCGCCAGCGCCAATTCCCAGTCGCCAAACATGTTGTAAAGCTGTTTCAGATACTTACATGCGGCTTCTGTAGATTTCTCCGGGCTTTGCCGTTCGTCTACGTACCAATCCTGTTTTAAGCCAAACATACGGCCCGTACTGGGCATAAATTGCCATAACCCTACGGCACCTACCCGAGAGCGTGCCTCGGGCTTCAGGCCGGATTCAACAATAGACAGATATTTCAGGTCTTTGGGTAAGTTATACTTCTCCAGATACTTATCGAAAATGGGGAAGTAAATATCTTTGCGGCGAATAACCATGCGGGTATACTCCCGGTCGCGGACAGTAAAGTAGTCGATGAATGATTTTACCCTATGATTATAGGTAAGTGGAATATCCGACTCAATACAGGCAACCCGATCTTCCACCAAATCGTAAGAGGCATCCGGCACATACTCAAAATCATATGCAGGCTGATACAAAACCACTGAATCGATAGGATCAGCCCCTGCCGCCGCTCCCCCGCAAGAGGGCATCATTAAAGTAGCCATCAATCCAAAAGAAAAGAGTCCCGCTATTCTCGTCATTACCTGTTTTTTATTTAACTCATCAGTGGTACCAAAGTACTTTATACAAACAAATTCTGTACAATTTAATGAAAAAAGTTGACTAAATAAAGTGGTATTTACTTACTATGTTAGTTTGCCGCGTGGTTATCCATAAAATACCGGGCAAAAGCCAGAAGCTCTGTTTCTTTAAAAGCGTCTCCGATCACCTGCAACCCAATGGGTAAACCTTCCTCACTATTTCCTACCGGGATAGAAATCGCCGGCACTCCGGCAATAGAGGCCTGAACTGTAAATAAATCAGCCAGATACATCTCTATAGGATTCGCCCGTTCGCCGAGTTTAAAGGCGGGAGTTGGGGTCGTTGGTAGTACAATAAAATCATACTCCTGTAATAACTTACACGTGGCATCTTGCAAGAGCCGACGCACTTTTTGTGCTTTGGTATAATATGCGTCGTAGTAACTTGCACTTAGCACGAACGTTCCCAACATAATACGCCGTTGTACCTCCTCTCCAAACGCTTCGGTTCGGGTTTTCTTGTACATAGCTTCCATGGTTTTACTGTTGGGACTACGATACCCGTACCGCACTCCATCGAACCGGGATAAGTTGGAACTGGCCTCGGCCATGGTCAGAATGTAGTAGGTAGGCAATACATATTCTAACAAGGGAAAATCCACCGCTTCCACGCGGTGTCCATCCTGACGCAGTTGTTGTAAAGCCTGCTCCGTTTTTTCTCTCACCTCCGGATGAATACCGGCATGTACGAGGGTATTTTGCAGATAAGCAATCTTACGCGGTGCTGCGTCTGAGTTCAGGTTATTTAAGTAGGAGGGCACAGGTTGCTGAGAAACAGTGCTATCGTATTCGTCTTCTCCAGCCATAATCTCCGTCAGCAAAGCAGCATCTTCCACAGTATGAGTAAGGGTACCAATCACATCGAAGGAAGAAGCGTAGGCAATGAGCCCGTAGCGGGAAATGCGGGAATACGTTGGTTTCATCCCTACCAAGCCACAAAAGGCGGCTGGCTGGCGAATTGACCCTCCAGTGTCTGATCCAAGCGAGGCCGTGCACATATGCGCCTGCACTGCTACGGCTGATCCCCCGGAAGAGCCGCCAGGAACCCGTCCGGGGTCAGCAGCATTACGGGTAGGAAAAAATGAGGAGTTTTCCGTAGAAGAGCCCATCGCAAACTCATCGCAATTTTGTCTTCCAATGATAATCGCGTCCTCGTCGAGGAGGCGTTGTACAGCAGTGGCGGTAAACTGAGAGCGAAAGCTTTCCAGAATCTGGCTTCCGGCCTGCATCTCATGATCACGATGGCAGAGCACGTCTTTTAGTCCAATGACCATACCGGCCAGACGACCAGCTGTACCCTCTGAAAGTTTCTGATCCACTGCGACTGCCTGCAACCGGGCTTCCTCTTCGTATACTTCTACAAAAGCACCAAGGTGCTCCTGCTCTCGAATATTCGTGAGGTAGTGCTCAACAATACCTTGGCAGGAAATTGATTTTTCCTGCAACAACTGTTGAATGTCGTGAAATGAAGTAAACTCCAGGGGTTTACGATTTGGTAGTGGTTGTGGTGTTTCGAGTGCCTTCTTCAATTTCGTCCTTGATTTCTTTAGTAGCGTCCTTAAACTCGCGGATACCACGACCTAGCCCTTTTGCCAATTCCGGTATACGTTTGGCCCCAAAGAAAATAAGTAATACTAAAACAATCAAGAGGATTTCCCAACCTCCTAAACCTCCGATAAATGCAAAGTTCGTAACCATATCAATTTCAATTTTAGTAAACTACTATGTAGCTAAGAGGTAAATATAATGAATAAATAAGTACACTTTCTGTTTTCTACCGACTAATTCGTTACACTTTAGCCCAATGATAACTCTCTAAGCAATGAAAAAATCGTGTTGAAAAGTTCATCTTTTCAGGATTCTTTTTCAGAAAAAACATATGGATGCGTAAAGAATTCCCCCTTGGCTAACGACGCTGTAACCAGGGTTCAGGATTTAGTTTCTGCTGGTTATGCCAGATCTGAAACTGAAGGGCGGAAATACCATCGGCATCGGTATATACCATTCCTACGGGTTGTTCAGCCCGTACTGCCTGTCCTTTCCGCACATTCACATCTTTCAGGCGGGAATACACTGTGAAATATTCGCCATGCTGCATGATCACTGCTTTATTGTTCCCTGGGCCGGGAATAGGGGTGATGGCAATGACCACTCCATCGAACACGGCAGTTACCTGGGCATCCTGGTTGGTTTGAATATCCACGCCATCATTAGGGACCAGAATATTTTTCATTACCGGGTGGGGATTGTTGCCAAACCGTTGCGAGATAAATCCGGTATTGACCGGCCACTGCAATTGCGCTTTTTTACTGGCAAACGTAGTAGACAGTGCTTCTTTAGACGTGTTGAGGGCTACTGCATTTTCGGTTTTATTAGTCGCACTCTCTTCGATCTCCTTCTTAATCAGGGTGGCAATTAATCGCTCCAAACGCTGTACATCGCTCCGGCGGGAGTCTACTTCCTCTTTAAGTTCCGCCTCCCGCTGGCCCAAATCCCGGATCAAGGCCCGCTGTTTGGTTTTCAGGGCAATCAGGTCCTGATTGGCGATGAGTTGCTGATCGAGCAGTACCTGGCGCTCCAGGCGCTTACTTTCAATCACCTCCCGCTGGTTGATCAGTGTTTCCCGCACTTTCTGGATTTGCTCTACCTGATTTTTCCGGGCTTCGGAATATTGCTGCATGTATTTGATGCGCCGAAAAAGCTGGTTGAAGGTTTCGGCAGAAAAAAGAAAGGTAAGCCGATCGTAGCTATTATTGGTTTTGCTGGCCGCATATACCATGTAGGCGTACTCCTGTTTCAGGTTGACCAGATCCTCTTCCAGCGCACTAATTACGCTGCCAAGTTCCGTAATCTGCATCTCCAGTAAATCCAGCTCCTGACTGATGGACTGAATGAGCGACTCACGGGCACCAATTTGCTGATTAATGGCATTGAGCTGTCCGATGCTGCTTTCCCGGCGGGTAGATGTTTCGGAGAGAATTCGCTGCGCCTCTTTGATGCGCTGAAGGTTTTCTTTTTTCTCTTTCTCCAATTGCTCACGGCTGACCGGAGACTGCTGCGCCCAGCCTGGTGTAGTGAACACCAGCAGAGCAATACAGAGTCCTAACAATACACGCTTACAGTAGGTGCTGCTACCTGCGGGCATACTTGGAAGGAACCGAAAAAGGGAAACGCAAGGCTTCGTCAACAATCGAAACTTTTTTGTGCTCAATGTCAATTTGTGTCCTACGTTTTTGGCCATGTTGCCGATAATCCAAGGAAACCAAATTACTGAACGGTAATATCTCTTCATCCAACTGCTTAAAATCGCCGTATTGCAAATTGAGTGTATTCTTTTCCGCCTTGTTTCTGGGCGAACCATTTGCACTCTCCTCCACCATTGCAATACGTTCTACTTTCATAAGCTGCCGGTCGATAAAATTATCAATTGTTACTGGCCCTTCTGCCTGCCGAACCACAAAGTGATTTGCTTCTTGCCAGACTTCATCATCCGCTACAATTGATCGGGGCATATCACCCAATAATACCGCCTGCAACAGGTCGTAATTAATCGTAAAATTATATTTTTCACTAAGCTCCTGAAAGTTATAGCTGCGATATTCTTTGTCCAGGCGGTTGATAAATGCCAGAGAATCCCGATCAATCACCGCTCGGGCAGCCTCAATACCAAAACCCGGAGTGACCGAAATCCAGATCACACTGTCTTTCTTCATTCGGATATTCGCGGTAGCGCTCACACTCTGCCCCTCGTTGCGAAACTTAATTTTGCTACTGGCAGTCAGATACTCAAAATCAACATCCTCGATCTGAAGTTCATCGGCCTTCATCCCCCCTCTATCGACTCCGGCAATTTTCTTACTACAACCTGCCAACAACAACAAAAAAGACAGCCCAACAGTCAGCCGGGTAAGGTTACTCGTATAGTTTTCGATCGGCAATTTTTTTATCAATAAGTTCGGAAGCATCATTCATGCCTTTGGCTTTCATCCACTGTTGCACGGCCTGGTCTACATCTCCAAGTTTAAAAAGAACATCTCCATAGTGCTCAACTACTTCTCCACTACCAGCCCCTTGCTCCAATGCCTGCTCAATGTATTTTTTGGCTTGCTTGTACTCACCCAACATGTATAAGACCCAGGCGTGCGTATCCAGATAATTAGCATTGTTAGGATTTAGTTCAAGTAAGCGGGTAGAAAGTTGTTTGGCATAGGGCAATTTTTCCTGACGTAAGGCTAAGAAATAGCTGTAGTTATTAAGCACATAGTCGTTGCTAGGGTCCGCTTTGAGCACCGCCTCGTAAGCCTCTTCTGATTTATCATATTCTTCCAGCCCATTGTAAACATCGCCCAGGTAGATATTACAGTAGAGACTAAGTTCTTCGTTATTGGACAAGCGCCTGGCCTGGTCCAGAGAATAAGCGGCTTCGTCGTAATTTTGTTTGGCCGCATGCGCTGCACCATTGTAGAAGTAAACAATACCCTGATTAGGAAACATTTCCAGGGCTTCTTCCGAATGCTTGATCACACTGTCGGTTTCCTGTAATGTTTGAAATTCAAGCGTCAGCAGATTTTGCCATACATCAAAGTTGGTATCATCGTATTTGGTAGATTCCAGATAATAATCTCGAGCCTGACTTACGCTATCAATGGCATTCAGGAAGTCACCTTTCAAAATGTAGGCCTCGGCTTCATCGGGGTGCGATGCCAGAATCTTATCAGTTAAGGTACTGACCAATTGCTGGGTTTTGGCATTGGGTAGCTCCTGAATATACTTGGCAACCAGTTCCAGCTTTAATTTCAGATTCAGATTAGGGTTGGTAAACGCCACCCCCATGTGCTCCTCAGCTTTGGCATCATCTCCCATGTTCTGGTAAATTTTCGCCAGTAGCAACTGCGCCTCCGGGTTGTCTGGTGCAATCTCCAGCAGGGATTCTAAGTAGGGAATAGCTTCCCGGTCTTTGCCATTTGAGATAAAAATTTCGGATAACGCGATTACATAATCCCCTTCTCCCGGAAACGCTGCGATTAACCGTTCTCCTTCTGCTATGGCTTTATCCAGCCTGTTTTGTTGCAGGTAAATCCGTTGTTTGGCGGTAATTACTTCAGGAAGCATACCGTATTTCTGCTCAATTTTGTCGTAGGTTTCTATCGCCTGATCAAAGCTTTGCTGATAGAGATAAATGGCTGCCAAATCAAACAGGTAATCATCGGTACCGTCTAACCGATCAATCATGGTTTCGTATACCAACGCTGCCCCTTCAAAATCAGACTGCTGGGTAAGCACCTCGGCTTTGGTAAGATAGTAGTACTTATTATCAGGGTCCAGTTCAATAGCCTGGTTGGCATGCTCTAAGGCTTTATCCAAGACGCCCTGTCGGGAGAATATATCCGCAATTTTAAAATGGGCCGCGTCGTTATCAGGGTCACTTTCCAGTGATTTCTCAAATAATGCCAGCGCTTTCTCCATGTCCTCCAGAATGTAATACTTTACCCCTTCGGTAAAATAATACGTGGCCTCCCGTACTTTCCGATCTTCCCGGGTAGACTTATCCCGCTGGGCATAAGCACTCGATATGAAAGAAAAAAGCAGTACGTAAACTAACCAAATACTTCGCTTTATCTGAGGTATTTTCATAACACAAGCCTTCTTGGCCACTGATCATCCGGTTCACGACTTATTACCAAATGATGAATACACAATTCGTTCATCTTTTTCTGTAACCCATACACGTACTAGCAACGATAAAGTTCAAGGCAGTAGTATGGCAACCTTAAAGGTATTAGTGCATATTTTCAACCACTGAATTATAATCGCCAATGCTTAAATCAGACGAACTTAGTTTTAAGGTAACAAAATTTCCTAACATAGAATTCTCCAGATTGGCATTTGCTACAACAGTATTGGTCTGAACGATAGAATTTTGAATACGTGAATTGCTTACTTCCGTATTATCGCCAATAGAAACGTAGGGACCAATGACTGAATTATGCATCTTAACATGCTCACCCAGATAGACGGGTGGAATGATGATAGAATTCTCGGTACTTACCGAATCGGGAACTTTCAGATCGTCCTGAATATACTGCAAATATCGTTGATTAGTATGCACTGTCGCATCTTTATTACCACAATCCAGCCATTCATCAACCTGTCCCGGTACAAACCGCACTCCCTTATTCTTCATATTTTCCAGCGCATTGGTGATCTGAAATTCGCCGGAGTTTTTAATATCATTGTCAATCAGGTACTGTAATTCACTTCGTAAGAAAGCTCCATCCCGGAAGTAGTAAATTCCAATGATGGCTAGGTCTGAAATATACGTCGCTGGCTTCTCGACAAAATCTATAATGGTATTTTTATCATTTACCTGCACCACTCCAAAGGCTGAAGGGTCAGCCACTTTCTGTACCCAGACAATCCCATCCTGCTTTGCATCTAAGGTAAAATCTGCTCGAAATAGGGTGTCGGCATAAGCAACAATCACGTTTCCGTCCAGCAGATCTTTGGCACAGTAGAGTGCATGAGCAGTGCCCAAAGCCTCATCCTGGTAGTAAATCTTTCCTTGAGCTCCAATTGAAGCGGCAACGTTGAGCAGGCTCGTTTCCACTTCTTCACCAAAGCTTCTCCCGATCACAAAGCCTACCTCCTCAATCGGTTGTGCTACTACTTTGGCAATATCTTCTACCAGACGATGGACAATCGGTTTCCCGGCAATGGGAATAAGCGGCTTGGGAATGGTTAGCGTATGAGGGCGCATGCGCTTACCCATTCCCGCCATCGGAACAATGATTCTCACGATATATTGGTTTGCTGTTAAAAATCACCAAGGTACTGTTATAGGCATCTCTAAAAAAACAGAAATGAATTGATTTAGTACACCTTAAAACAATGGGCAGTGAGCAAAATACAATGTGCAATTTCAGATTGTTAACTGCACACTGTTCATTGTAAACCGGTACTACCGTAGCCTCCGGTACCGCGGGTGGTTTCACTTAGGGTTTCAACTTCTTTCCAGGTTACCTGTTCGTGTTTTGCTACTACCACCTGAGCAATCCGCTCTCCGGGTTGCACGGTATAAGCTTCGTTGGATAGATTAACCAGTAGCACTTTTACTTCTCCCCGATAGTCGGCATCAATGGTTCCGGGGCTGTTGAGCACAGTCAGACCATGTTTGTAGGCTAATCCACTACGAGGTCGTACCTGGGCTTCGTAGCCTACGGGTAGTTCTATAAAAAACCCGGTGCTGATCAATGAACGCTCCAGTGGTTGCAAAGTCACTGGTTCTTTCAGGCTGGCATATACGTCCATCCCGGCAGCATGTTCGGTTTGGTAGGTGGGTAGTGGATGGTCAGATTGGTTAACGATTTTTACGTGGATCATAAGGTTAGATTCAGTTAGGTACGTTTTTTCGCTGTTGTTGTAACTGGCTTCGCTCAATCAGAAAAACTACGGTGGCAAACACAAGGGTAATGCCAATATTTATCATATTCTTTAACAGTTCACTCGATAGCTCTAGCTTAAATGTCCCGTAGATGATGAGCAAAGCCGCCAGCAGATACCAAAAGGAAGGTGTGAAATTATACGGAATAGGATAATATTTTCTGCCATAATAATAACAGACCAGACACATCACCATAAAACAGGTAATGCTGGCTACCGCACTGCCCAGATAGCCTAATACTGGAATTAATAGAAAATTTCCGGCCAGCGTTATCACGGCTCCAATGACACTGGTGACGGTGCCAAAATAGGTTTTATCCGTTAGTTTAAACCAGATAGATAAGTTGATGTAGATCCCATACAACAATTTCGCAAATAGTAAGAATGGCACTACGTACAATGCATCCCAGTAGATTGAATTTGGTATCAGTAGGTGCCCCAGAAGATCCACGTTGACACTGACTCCTACCAAAATTAAAATACTGAATATGGTGAAATAATGCATCACCTGGGCAAATAGCTGAGGGGCTTCTTTATCTTCTGCGTTAGAAAAAAAGAAAGGTTCGCCCGCATACCGGAAAGCCTGAATCGCCAGCATCATAAAAATACTGAGCTTGTAGCATGCCCCATAGGCGCCCAGTGCCTGTTGTGGGGTTTTATCCGGATAAAAATCAACGGGCAGCAGATCATTCAACAGTATCTTCTCAATATTCTCATTAATCATACCCCCAACTCCCATCAGGAAGATGGGAAAAGCGTAGACCAGCATTGGGCGCAATACAGCGGCATCCAACCGAAATCGCACCTGAATCAAATACCGCCAAAGCATAAAAGGAATAATGGCATTACCGATCAGGTTGGCCAGGAATACATAGCCTACTCCCAGATCAAGCTGATAAAGTGCATCCAGCCACGTAGTGGTTGTATGAATTTTGGGTAGCAGGAAAAGAAAAAACAGGTTCAGCACTACCTGCAGTACAATTGCCGATATCTTGGTAATTGTAAACCGAAGGGGACGATTTTCGTGACGAAGTCTGGCATAAGGAACTGCTACCACCGCATCAATCCACAGGATGATGGCCAGCCAGCGTACGATATAGCCCAGTCCGGCGTAGCCTAGCGAAGCGGCAATGGTATCCGCATTTAATAATAGTAAGGCTGAGGAAAGGGTACTGATCAGAAATATTGTAGTGAAAACAGCATAATAAACCTGCCGTTCCGCCCGCTCGTCGCCCTGCACCCGGGCGGTAAAGCGAAAATAAGCCGTTTCCATACCGAAGGTATAGAGAATGTTGAAGAAAGCAACATAGGCGTAAAGCTCGGTGATGATCCCATAATTTTCCAATGCAAATATTGCGGTATGGATAGGAACCAGGGCATAATTAAGGATGCGCCCCAGGATTGTACTAACACCATACAGTGCGGTTTGCCCCGCCAGTTTTTTGAGTGGATTCATACATTGGCTTTCTCAACCGTCTAAGCCGCAAGGATCATACCTTCTCTTGAGAGAGGTAATAGAAAGCGTAGAATTGTTACTCGCCGATAAATTTTGGTGCGCGTTTTTCTAAGAATGCCTGCGTTCCTTCCACAAAATCGCGTGACTTGCAGCAGGCGGCAAAACTATTGGCTTCGGTCTGGTACCCGTTTTCTTCGGCTTCGTAGGCGGCATTCACGCAGTCTACAATCATGCCGATGGCGAGGGGTGCTTTGGAGATGATTTTCTGTAGCAATCGTTCACAATACTCAATCAACGCGGCTTTGTCTTCTACAATCTGGTTGACCAGCCCTATTTCGTGAGCCCGTTCAGCCGAGATCGTATCAGCAGTCATCATCATTTCCAGAGCACGGCCCCGGCCAATCAGGTTGGTGAGTCGCTGGGTGCCTCCAAATCCGGGAATCAGTCCTAAATTAACTTCAGGTTGTCCGAATACCGCACTCTTTGAGGCGATCCGTATATGGCATGCCATGGCCAGTTCGCAACCTCCACCCAGGGCAAACCCATTCACTGCCGCCACAATCGGCTTATCACACTTCTCAATGGAAGCAAACACTTCCTGCCCAATCTCAGAAAACTTCCGTCCGTTCACCTCGTTCAAATCGGCCACCTCGCTAATGTCGGCGCCCGCCACAAACGCTTTCTCACCAGCGCCGGTGATAATCACTCCTTTTATCTCACTATCATCGTACACTTCCTGAATAGCCTCACCGATTTCCTCCAGGGTCGTCTTGTTCAAAGCATTCAGCTTATCGGCGCGGTCAATGGTGAGGGTCATAATACCCTCTGTGGTTGCAATACTGATATACTTAAAGTTTGCCATAGTATCATCTTTAAACCTAAACTGCACGTCCACGACCGTAAAAGACAGCCGTGGACGTACGCTTTTTCAAGCCCAAATATAACAGGTGGGGTACTATTCTCAAAAACTCAGAGAGAATGATCCTGCGGGTCGGCATCAAGTGTAACAAATAGAGGGTTTTTTCATAAACATCTTTTGAAAATACCACGTTACCTTTCTTTGCCCGAACGCCCCCACCAAAACTCAGAATTGATTTTATTTTTTTAAACACATTCGTAAAACCACATTGTATGTCAGAAAAACGAAAAATCACCGTAGCCCACGGTGACGGCATAGGCCCAGAGATTATGAAGGCCACACTTGCTATTTTGGAAGCTTCTGAAGCAGCCATAGAACCCGAGGTTATTGAAATTGGGGAAAAGGTCTACCGAAGCGGTGTTAGTTCGGGTATTGAACCCGCCGCCTGGGATTCTTTGCGTAGTACCAAAGTTTTTCTAAAAGCTCCAATTACTACTCCCCAGGGTGGCGGTTACAAATCGTTGAACGTAACTACCCGGAAAACGTTGGGTTTGTACGCCAATGTGCGCCCCTGCCGTTCGTACAGCCCTTATGTGGCCACCCGACACGATACCATCGATATGGTCATTGTCCGCGAAAACGAAGAGGACTTATACGCAGGTATTGAGCACCAGCAAACCGAAGAAGTAGTACAATGCCTGAAACTGGTCAGCCGACCCGGTTGCGAGAAAATTGTGCGGTATGCCTTTGAGTACGCCAAAGCCTATAACCGCAAGAAAGTAACCTGCTTTTCCAAAGATAATATCATGAAGCTGACCGACGGTTTGTTTCACCGGGTCTTTGATGAAATCGGAGAAGAGTACCCGGATATTGAGAAAGAGCACATGATCATCGATATCGGCTCGGCCATCCTGGCAGATAAGCCCGAAACGCTGGATGTGGTGGTTACCCTAAACCTTTATGGTGATATTATTTCTGACATTGCCGCCCAGATTGCGGGTTCGGTTGGTCTGGGAGGATCGTCTAATGTAGGCGAAGGCTGCGCCATGTTTGAAGCCATCCACGGCTCGGCCCCCAACATTGCCGGAAAAGATGTAGCCAATCCCTCAGGACTGATTAACGCGGCCATCATGATGCTGGTACATATTGGGCAACCAGACGTGGCCACCCGCATTAACAATGCCTGGCTCTATACGCTGGAATCCGGCATCCATACGGCTGACATTTACCGGATTGGATTGAGCAAAGAACTGGTCGGCACGCAGGCTTTTGCTGAGGAAATTATTAAAAACCTGGGGCAGAAGCCCAAACGCTTGAAAGCGGCCGACTATCATCCGGTAGAAGGGCAAAAGCTTCATCAGGTCTCGCCGCCCAAACCAAACTTGAAGAAAGAACTGGTTGGAGTGGATGTATTTGTGGATTGGAACGAAAATGGCCGCGACTCGAATGTCCTCGGTGAACGAATGACCGCCCTGAATGGCCAGGGGTTATCCCTGCAAGCAATCACCAACCGGGGCGTAAAAGTATATCCCGAAGGTGTTCCCGAAACTTTCCGTTCCGACCACTGGCGATGCCGATTTGTAGCCCCCGAGGGAGAAACGGCTTCGCACCAACAGATCATCGATCTGCTACAGCGGATAAGCGAAGCCGGATTCGACTTTATCAAAACTGAACAGCTTTACCACTTCAATGGCCAACGCGCCTATTCAATGGCTTAGGGATAATAACTTTGATAATGAAGAATGATTAATGAATGATGACTAACCCATTACTCATCATTCATTAATCATTCTTCATTCATTGATTACTCTTCTTTTTTATCAGTTGCGGTGGCCTCTTCCGCGGGCGACTCGGCAGTTGCCTCAGCTTCTTCTTTGGGAGTTTCCGCTGATGCTGACTCCGCTGGCTTTTCCTCTTTTTTGGCATCTTCCGGTGTAAGTACTTCCGGGGCATATTTTAGTAATAGACCGTACCAGTTCACCAGCTTCTTCATATCGGAAACATACACCCGGTCTTCATCATAATCGGGCACCACGTGTTTAAGAAAGGCTTTTAGTTCTTCTCCGTCAGAAGTATCTACTCCGGGATCATCGCCAAATTCCTGGAAGATCTTTTGAAAAACATCTTCCAGAGGAACGGCCCCCTCGGCACTGGTGGTGTAGATGGATACTTCTTTCAGTACCGATACTCTTTGGTTCACACCAATTACCAGTTTCTTCTTCTGCTCATCCAGTGTTTCTACAATCATTCCCGTACGGGTAGGTTTCAACACCTGAAATAATCCTCCCTTTCCTGTAATAGAGGCAATTTCGCTTAATTCCATAGTATCAATTTAGTTTTATTAGCTAACGACCAGCGCCGGGCACTGTTGTGAAAACGGGGGCGAATATAATAAAAAGCTATTGGGTTGTTGTCAGCAAGGTAGACAGATACTGTAAAATTTCTTCCCGGCCCTCCTTGGTCACCGCCGAGCTAACCAGCCTGGGAGGCAATTCGGCCCAGGTTTCCAGCATCGCTGCCTCAAAGGCGCGGATAGATTTCCGGGTTTTCTTCTCATTTTGCTTATCCGCCTTGGTGAAGATAATGGCAAACGGAACGCCCTGCTGCCCTAACCAGTCTACAAATGCCAGGTCAATGGCCTGGGGCGGGAGGCGGGAGTCGATAAGTACGAACAGATTGACCAACTGAGGGCGATTGAGCAGATAGGCTTCAATCATGTGGCCCCAGTCGTTGCGGAGGGTTTTGCTTACTTTGGCGTAGCCATAGCCCGGTAAATCCACCAGGTGCCACTCCTGATTAATCAGGAAATGATTGATGGTCTGGGTTTTTCCGGGAGTATTGGAAGTCTTGGCCAGCTTTTTCCGCTCCGTCAACATATTAATGAGGGACGACTTGCCCACATTAGACCGGCCAATGAAGGCGAACTCAGGCAGCTTGCTGGTAGGGCATTGCTCGATCAGGGTGCTGCTGGTCACAAACTCCGACTGCTTAATTTTCATCATTACTTAGGTGCTTCAACGTCTTCGGGTTCGTTTACGAGTTTAAACATCGGACGTTTAAATACCGGACGGCCGGTGCTGTCCAGCGTAGACATTAATTCTTTGTTTTCCTCAATAAAGCGGTTAAAATCCCGGCTGAAATGATCGTACCGTAAGCGATAGAGCATCACACTGCTGTTCTCACTGATGATCTTATCAGTCAGGTACATCACGCGGGGGTGTTCCCCATCGTCAGGGTAACGATCGGTGAGGGTGATGAGCGAGTCACTGACCAGCACCGTCAGGCTATCGTACTGACGGATCTGCTGCGCGTTGGCCATGGTCACCGAATCGAAGGTGATCTGCCGAAGCTCTTCTACCATCTGCTGAAGGGTGTCGAGCGTATCGCGGCTTACCAGATCGCTCTTACTTACCTCCTGAAGCAACTGATCCAGATAGGCGAGCTTCTGATCATCGCTTTGCTTCAGTGTAGTCCAGGCATAATTCAGGCTGTCGTTCAGACTGTAATAGGTACTACGCAGGGAATCGAACTGCTCGATAGATACTTGTTCTCCCTGCCGGTTGATGGTGGTACTACAACCTAAAAGCCAAAACCATACAATAGAAAGAAAGCTCATCCAAAGCCGGGGCCGATGCGTATACTGCATAGAAAATCAGGATTTGCCTACTATATAAGGATTACCGGTAAAAATGCAAATGGTACGTACGAATATACGCCATTTTGTACCGGATTTGTTAATTTCGTCCAAAATTTGTTCTCTTCGCGTATGTCTTCTTCCAAAAAATATTTACAAAATGCTTACGATTATTTCCACATCCTCAATATTGTTTTTTACATACTGATTGCCCTGCCCCTGCTGGGGTTTTGTTATGCCTATTTACAATATGAAGCCCAGGGTGGGCTGCTCCCCACCCAACAATTTTCTGCCCTGCACCTGGCACTGATCTTAGGCACCGGACTGGTACTCGGACTGGCTTTCTGGTGGTATCGCCGCGGCATGCAGCAGGTAGAAGCCGACTGGTCGCTTCAGCGCAAGCTGGAGTTTTTTTACCACCGAATCCGGGAGAAATATTTTTTGTTCATGATTGCCAACAGCCTGGCGGCCCTGGGCCTGTACCTGACGGGCGAGCAGTTGTTTGCTGCCGTGTACACTGTAGCCCTGGTGGCATTCTCCTTGCACCGCCCCACCCCCCAGCGGGTAATTAAGGACCTGAGACTCTCCAAACCGGAACAGAACCACCTCGTCAGCAACCGACCGTACGACCTACCCACCGAGGTGGAGGAGGAAGAAGCGTTCGAAGAAGTTGAGGAGGAGGACGATGAGGAAGATGAAAGATACGAATAGGCCGAAGCTCCGGCCAGGACTTCTTCACCACCTTCTCAAATACCGTCAGCACCCTTCCACGCCGCCCTTAATGCACCCGGGCTCCAGCGTATAAGACGTTAGGTACCGTCTGGTTTTGGCGCACCCATCAGGAAAAAGATGGCTCAGTAGATGACAATTCATCTGAAAACAACACTAATATGTAGGAGAAGCGCTTCAGGCAATCATGCTACTATCGTAAATCCTAATTTTATGAGTCAAACGGAAGAAAGAATCTGGGCCGATGCCCACTCCCGGGGTAGGATAGAACAAGATCCGGGACCTGTCTTCTGGCTCTGGAATTTTGATATCAATGATGACCAGCCCCGGCCCGAGCACATCAGTTTTTTAGCAGGCCCGGACTTTATGCGCTTCCTGATACTGCAATTCCGGCATGGCCACCCCATTGAGATTACCGGTTTGGCCAGCTCCAGCGGTAGTCAAAGATTAAACCTGGATCTTTCCCGAAGAAGGGCTCAGCAGGTAAAGCAACTGGTGATTGAGGTGCTTAAAATTATGCGCAATCGCCGCCTGATAGATCCTTCTTTTACCGATCCCCTACTGAACCGTAGCATTATCGCCAGTGGGGCGGGCAGATCTACCATATTCTTCCACCGAGCCAGCGATACTATTCCGGTGCCGGTGCACGAGGAAGGCGGTCAGTATGCCAACAACCGGGGAGTGCGTATCTGCCTGAGCCCCAACGGGAAGCTGACTGACGATCAGATTGAAATTATTGGCCGGGCCTACTTACGCACCAAGTTTCCCCAACTTCCTGCCTATTTCTCTTTTTGGGAGATGTGGGCCCCCACCTCCGATGCCATCGTACAATTGGTGCCGCGGCTACCCAATGAAAATAGCACGCTAAGAGGGCGCCGAGTACCGCCCAATTGGCCATGGCGAAACTTTCGCCCTGGTTCCCGGGCTATGATTGAAGCTGGATTCGCGGAAGGAGAATTTTCTACCATGCGGTACTGGCTGCGAAATTTTATGTATAACGATGCGGAAGTGCACCGAAATATTGACCGTTTCATCAGCAATGCCGCCGCCGCCAAAAACCGCATTCAGGAGCTGGAACGGAGAATCGTACAGTGGTCGCACCGAACTGCCGCCATTGGGGGCGGAGGAATGATGGTGCATGACCTACGCCGGTATCTGACTTTCCGAAGAATTGTGTTTCTTGAAGACCCGAACTGTCTGTTACATTATAACGGATTTCGCCCAACAGACTTTCCCTTACCGGCCCGATAATTTTTCTCACGATTGAGGAGCATTAGCGTTGAAAAGACTTTCCCGATAATCACAAGATCATATACTGACCAAGCTCCTCATATCGAGATTCAAGACCAATTAGCAAGGTAATATCGCTTTATACCCTTTGGCTTACATTGCTCATTAATCTTCTTTCAGAAGCCAAAGCAGGCAGGAAATATGGCTGCGACACCCGGCGAAACAACAAAGCAGGGCGGGAATGGTCTCACGACGCCTGTCGGAAAAAGAAAACCGGGGTGCATTGGTGCGACGACACCCGGAGGATGTACAATGACGGGCTGAAAAATAATTCCGACAGGAGAGGATTCCTTCTCCCGCCTGATTCCTACATGTTTTTTACCTACAAGTATGCGGTTAAACAGGTATTTTGAAGCCTATAAGCTATTTTTTTAAGACAGACTGGTTTAAATTCTTGCATGCACCCATAACACGATCAGTTTGTCTTTTTTTACGGGCTGTTCGCTATGGTTTTTGCTCGCTTTCGGCAAACAACCCTGTGTGTTATGAAAAATGAGGCCACGCTGATCCGACAGTTTAAGATTGCCACGCACAATGCGCTGGCTTTCCCGGAAATATTGCAGCAACTGGAGCAGCATACCCTCAATGAGGCTAAGGTTAAAGAAGGTAAGAAGATTGGGCAACGGGCCATACAACTGCGGCAACAACACCAGCAACTGAAAGCGGATTCTAAAGAAGCGACCCGGCTCTTTCAGGAAGCTTTTGCCAAAGCCGATTTCCTCTACGGAGAACATCGCACCCTGGCCCAGGTAGCATTTAAAGATCAGGCGACCGCATGGGATAAACTGAATCTGAATGGTAGCCGCAAACTACCCCTCATCCACTGGCTGGAGCAGGCCCAGCAATTCTATTCTAATGCCCTTCCCTATACTGATACCCTGGCGAAATATAATATGCCTCAGGCAACGCTGAACGAAGCTCGAAAGTTGGTAGATCATATTGAAACGCTGGATATTCTTCGGCAACAGACCAAAAGCCAGTTACAGGTACTTACCCAGCAAAAGCAGGAAGCAATGACCGAGTTGGAACAATGGATGCGTCGCTTTTACCGTATTGCCCGCGTAGCGCTTGAAGAGCAGCCTCAACACCTGGAAGCCCTGGGCCTGGTCGTAAAGGCATAGTACCAGACTCACTCCCTATATTTCTTATTATCCAACTTACCATTTACCGTAGTGCTACGAAAAAATTGCTATCTATTGCTGGGCGCCCTCTTCGTCCTTATTGGGTGCGAAAAAGAAGAACCCGTTGTATTACCCAATCTCGAGATTGTTAACGCCACCCAGATTACCAACAACGCCGCCACCTTACAGGCCAAAATTTTAGAGAAAGGAACAGCAGAGATTATAGAATTTGGTTTTATCTGGCAAGCCAACGGTGAACCCTTCCTGGATAACCCGGCCACCCAAAAAGTCATTCTCGATACCCCGGTAGAAGAAGGCGCTATTTCGGCAACCATCTCCGGCTTACAGGCAGGCACGGCCTACTCCTATAAAGCCTTCGTCAGTACCCAGTCGGATACGTATACCAGTATGGTAACTTCCTTCCAAACGCAGACCCCGCTGATAGAAAGCATCAGCCCAGCCGAGGGTATACAGGATACTGAAGTAACCCTTACCGGACAATACTTCAGCTCTAACCCGGATCAGGTAAAAGTATTTGTAGAAGGAGAAGCCGCCGAAGTAACCGCCGCATCTGAGACCCAGCTAACCTTTATCATGCCTGAAAACACCCCCGGAAATGTAGTAGTTCAGGTAGAGGTGAATGGAGTACGCAGCACCGAAGCGGCAAATTTCAACTACCTCTACAGCTTCACCCTAAGACATCATGAGGTAAGAGCCGGTAAAACGGTGGTTGTCAATGTTTTTAACTCTAGTCAGGGGAATACCTATAAGATTGGAGGCATAGAGGCTAAGCAAGCATGGACCTGGCTTAACGATGGGTATCGGGAAATTGGGGTTGAAGTTCCGGCCAGCCTGCCCCCCGGTGAGACAACCATAGAGGTATTTGATACTGATGGAAACCCGCTGGCCAATGCGCACCCCGATCCTCTTACGATTATCCCCAGCGGCACCTGGGCAAAAAAACAGGATGTTGATGTGGGGGGATACTATAAAACGGTAGGGTTTGTGGTTAACGGCAAAGGATACGTCATTGCGGGAGATAAAGTACATCCCTACGATCAGGATACTGATTCCTGGTCGGCCCCTGCAACCATAGATTTTCTTTCTAATTCATTCTTCTATCTGAATGCATTTATTATAGAGGGAGATGCCTACATTTTAGCCGATACTGAACTTTATCGCTTTGATCCGGCTACGCTGTCGCTGGAAGTTCGCCAAAGTTTTCCCGGAGCTGGAAAACACTACTTAATATCTTTTTCGGATGGCAATCATCTCTTTACCGGACTAGGCTACTATTACTCTGATACAAACGAGCAGATAGCCCCGGCCGACTTCTGGAAATACCAGCCCTCATCCGACACCTGGATGCAATTGGCTGATCTTCCGTCATCCATTCATTACGCAAATCCCGCTCCGGTAGCCGCTTACCTGCATGGCAAGGGGTACATATTTGGGCTCGATAAACAAGTAGTGTATGATACAAAGGCAGCCAGCACATTGGAAACCGATGTCATGGTAGACCGGTTTGAGATTGACCATATATTTACTTTAAACAATAGACTATACTACGGAAGAGATACGTTCTACGAGTTTGATCCGTCAAAAGAGATCGTACTGGAAGAATCTACGAGTGCTGCCGTATCGGCAAATCCCAGATTCACTCTCATTTTTGAAGACAAAGCCTATGTTGGAGTAGCGAAAGATGGCACCCCGGCTATTGAACTATGGAAATTTACTCCAGGGTGGTAGGCATTTCATGAGTCAGAGGGGGGGGCGCTAATCCGTATTATTTTAAATGAACTCAGAATTTTCGTTTGGTTGTTGTATCTTTAAAACCGCAACACCTACGTTATTATGCCAAGAATCTTCTTTCGTTCGCTTATTTTACTTGCCTCCCTCTCCTGTTATTTTATTGCCTGCACTCCCAAGTCCGAGGAAGCTTCTGGTGACACCTCGGGCGAAACCCCCACGGAAGAAGCCTCATTTGTGCGGGATGAATTATCGGTGCAACACGGGCAGGAGTTATTCAACATGTACTGTGCCTCCTGCCATAACTTTGACGAAAACAGCATTGGTCCCAACCTGAGCGGGGTAACTACCGAAGTAGAAAAAGATTGGCTGGTATCCTTTATCAACAATGCTCCCAAAGTGATTGATAGTGGCGACGACCGGGCACAGGAGCTGTTTGCCACCTACAAGCAATACATGCCCGCCTTCACCATGCTGGAAGAAGAGCAGATTGAGCATATCCTGGGCTTTATCCACAAATTTTCTCAGGGACAACAGAGAAGCCAGAATAACCGCCCCGGTGGAATACTGGACCCTATTCCCGAGAAAATCCCCTCCTCTAACCTGGCGCTGGTGCTGGAAAAAGTACTTACCCTGCCCTCCAGTGCGGAAGAAGCCCCTCTGGCCCGCATCAATAAACTTCAGGCAATAAAAGGCAAGGCTGGCGAGCGGCTCTTCATGCACGACCTGCGCGGTAAACTTTACGAGATCAAGGGCGACAGCTCAGTGGTATATCTGGACCTGGCTGCCGAGCAACCCGACTTTATGGAGAACCCTGGCTATGCTACCGGCTTTGGCAGTTTCGATTTCCACCCCGAGTTTGAAAAGAACGGCCTGTTCTACACCTCCCACACTGAACCCGATAGCAGCGCGGCGGCTGACTTTGCCCTGCCCGATAGCATTAAGGCCCGACTACAGTGGGTTGTATTAGAGTGGAAGGCGGATGATCCCCAGGCAGGGACCTTCTCCGGAACGCATCGGGAATTGCTAAGGATCGAGATGTACGGTACCTCCCACGGTATGCAGGAACTCACCTTCAATCCGCTGGCCAAACCCGGCGATGCTGACTACGGCCTGCTGTATATCAGCGTGGGTGACGGGGGCTCCGGCATCAGATACCCCTTCGTAAGTGATAATGATGCCCAGCGTATCTGGGGCAGCGTCATCCGCATTGACCCCGCGGGCAACAACAGCACCAATGGCCAGTACGGCATTCCGAAGGATAACCCCTTCATTAATAGCCCGGATGCCGTGGATGAAGTATGGACCCGAGGGTTCCGCAACCCCCACCGCATCTCCTGGGATCAGGGCGGTTCGGGTAAAATGTTTATCACCAATATTGGGCAGCATAGCGTAGAAGAGGTAAACTTAGGCATTGCCGGAGCCGACTACGGCTGGCCCAACCGGGAAGGCACCTTCCTGTTTGACCCATTGGCCAACCCCGAAATAGTCTATCCCCTCCCTGATGACGACTCAGGATACGTTTATCCAGTAGCCCAGTATGACCATGACGAAGGCAATGCCATCTCCGGCGGATTCGCTTATGCCGGTACCAAAGTACCGCAACTGAAGGGCAAATACGTGTTCGGAGATATTCCCCGAGGTAAAATATTTTACGCAGAAGTAGATGAGATGGAATTGGGTCAGCAGGCTCAGGTCTACAGCTTAGGCGTAGAATTCGACGGAAAGCAAACTGATCTGGAAACCCTGACCGAAAACAAACGCGTTGATCTGCGCTTCGGTATCGATAGTACAGGTGAATTGTACATCTTTACCAAAAGCAATGCTACTCTCTACAAAGTAGTTGGCTGCAAAACGAGCGCAGATACACTCGAAGCAGGGTAGGCACCTTGTCTATTTACAAACCCTCGTCATCGTGTAGTAAACCTACAATCCGTTCATAGTCCTGATCGGAAAGCTCAGTAGCATAATCGTAGTGCTTCATAATACGGCGCATGATTTTGTCCTGCAACTGCCCGATACGCAGAGCCTCCGAATACCGCATATCGGTAAACGTAACCATGGTGTACAATGGCACCCACCGCTCAGGGTAGCGGCGGTGGAGTTCGGCTTCTATCTTTTTCCGCTCCAGAAATTCCCGATCGGCCACCAGATCGCGCATCTCAATGAAGTTATGCAGCGCCAGTTCGGCTACCGCATCCGCATCTGGTTTTCGTAAATCCTGGAAGTGCGAGACCAACCCGGCATAATCGTTCCGGTAATTTCCCAGCAGATCCATAAAAATACGAGCGTCTTCAAATCCGGCATTCATGCCCTGCCCGTAAAATGGCACAATAGCATGGGCCGCATCTCCCATCAGCACGCTCTTGCCATACCGCGACCAGGGGAAGCATTGTATCGTCACCAGGTCGGAAGTAGGGTTCTGAAAAAACTCTTCTGTCAGTTGAGGCATCACCGCCAGGGCATCCGGGAAGCGTTCTTCAAAAAAGCGTGTTACCTTCGACGGGCTGTCCAGTTCAGCAAAGGATTCCCTTCCTTCGTAAGGCAGAAACAGCGTGCAGGTGAAACTTCGGTCGTAGTTGGGCAACGCAATCAGCATGTATCCACCGCGAGGCCAGATGTGCAGGGCATGCGAGGCCAGGGCGTGCTCTCCCGCTTTTGCCGGAATGGTCAACTCTTTATAACCATGCTCAATATATGACTGACTGTAATTGTAGCGGGGCGTTTTTTGCATGGCGGTCCGCAAGGTGGAGTATGCCCCATCCGCACCAATCAGCAGATCCGGCTCGGAAATAAAGGAGCTTTTGTCTTCCAGATTCAAGATACGCGCCGCTCCTCGTTCCAGGTAAATCTCTTCGCAGCGATGCTCGAAATGCAACTCGGCTCCGGCCTGTTCGGCTTCTTCTACCAGCAACTGGTTCAGCCCTCCCCGAGACACCGAATAAATTGCCTGATTGTCCGTACCATAGGGTTGAAAAGACAATTCGCCCTGTACGCTGTGCATCATCCGCCCCCGCATGGCAATGGCCTGCGCCTGAACCTTTTCCCGCAGCCCAGCCTGTTCCAGGGCTTTCCATCCCCGATAGCTCAGCGCCAGATTGATAGACCTTCCTACCTCCACCCCACTCTTACGAGGGTCAGGGCGCTTTTCGTAGAGTTGTACCCGGTAGTTCTTTTGGGCCAATAAGGTACTGAGCAGTGCCCCGGACAGGCCCGCTCCTAAAATAGTCATGGTAGCTTGGTTCATAATGGAAGGGTCTGGCGAAGGATCTCGCAGAACTGATATACTTCGGTAAAGGTGTTGTACAGTGGCGTAGGAGCCACGCGGATGACGCCCGGTTCCCGCCAGTCGGCAATGATACCAGATTGGGTTAGATTTTCAAAGACCTGTTTACCCTGTCGGGAGAATACCAGTGATAACTGACAGCCTCGTTCCTCCCCATTCGTAGGAGTTATAATGGTTACATAATGGCCCTTCGGGTCTAGGTTTTGGATACATTCTTCCAGAAAACCAGTGAGTTTCAGGCTTTTGGCACGTAGTCGGTCCATACCTGCCTGGTCAATAACCTCCAACGCCGCCCGTTGCGCCGCCAGGGGCAAAATGTTAGCGTTGCTGAGTTGCCAGCCATCCACTCCGTACATTGGCTTAAAGCCCGGCTTCATCTGAAAGCGTTCTTCTTCCCGGTGCCCCCACCATCCCGCAAGGCGTAGCATGTCGGGATCATCGGCGTAGCGTTCGTGTACAAAAGCGCCCCCGGTATTTCCCGGGCCAGCATTCAGGTATTTGTAGCTACACCATACTGCAAAGTCTACGTCCCAGTTGTGCAACTGTAAAGGTACATTCCCGATGGCATGCGCCAGATCATATCCAACTTTTGCTCCAGCCTGATGGGCCGCCACCGCCATGGCCTCTAATTCAAAGAACTGTCCGGTATAATACTGAATACCCGGTAGCAATACCAGAGCTAATGAGTCACGATGCTGATCAATGGCTTGCAGCACATCTTCTGTATACAATAGCTCTTCCCCCATACGGGGTTTCAACTCTACCAGTGCCCGTTCAGGATCAAGACCATGCCAGCGGATTTGGCTTTCTACAGCATAATGGTCGGAGGGAAAAGCTCCTGCCTCAATCAGAATTTTGTACCGCTCGGGAGTTGGTTGGTAGAAGGACGCCATCAACAAGTGGAGGTTGGTGGTCAGGTTATTCATAGCCACCACCTCATGTGCTTTCGCACCTGCCAAATGGGCCAGCGGTTTCTTCAGTTGCTTATGGTACGTCCACCAGGGATCAGGTTCAGCGAAGTGTCCTTCTACCCCTTTGGTTCGCCAATTTTGCAATTCTTTCTCTACCGCCGCCGCTACCGCCTTTGGCTGAAGCCCCAGCGAGTTACCGCAAAAATAAATTAATTCTTTACCCTGGGCATCCGTAGGAATATGAAACCGGTTGCGAAAATCGCGCAGTTCATCTTCCTGATCGTAGGTTTGGGCCTGATTGTGCAGATCATTCATATTTTTATAACTTCACCCGAAGCAAAAAAGATGGCACAAAAATGATGAATCTTACCTTAAAGGACAAAAAAGCAATTATTTGTGGAAGTACGGACGGTATTGGCAAAGCCTGCGCCCTGGAAATCGCGGCCCTTGGGGCCAGTGTGACGCTGGTTGCCCGTAATGAAGCAAAGCTAAAGCAGACTCTCACCGAGTTGCCAACTTCCGATGGGCAAACCCACGATTATCTCTGTGCAGACTTCCAACAGCCAGAGTATCTGAAAGCTGTGATACAAGATTACATGAGCAAACAGTCAGAAATTCATATTCTGGTAAACAATACCGGTGGTCCTCCCGCTGGGCCAGCCCACGAAGCCAGCCTGGATGCGTTTCGTAAAGGGTTTGAAATGCATGTGATCAGTAACCAGATCCTGGTACAAGCCGTGTTGCCCAAGATGAAGTCGGCAGGTTATGGACGGATCATTAATATCATTTCTACCTCGGTGAAGGCGCCTATTCCCGGCTTAGGAGTATCCAATACGATTCGGGGTGCGGTGGGCAACTGGGCAAAAACGCTTTCCAAAGAACTGGGATCGTTCAGCATTACGGTGAATAATGTACTGCCGGGATCAACAGAAACGGGTCGTATTCGTGATCTGATTAAAAACCGGGCGACGAGTCAGGGAAAAACTACGGAAGAGATTGAGAAAAGTATGAAGGAGCAGATTCCGGTAGGGCGTTTTGCCGAGCCTGCCGAGATTGGTTACGCAGTAGCATTTCTGGCCTCTCCGGCAGCCGCGTATATTTCAGGGGTGAACCTAACGGTTGATGGGGGGAAGATGGGGAGCGCTTGAAAATGGGAAGCCATTGGCAGGAGGCAGAAGAAATACTACCTCCTGCTAACAGTTCCTAGACTGAAACTAATGTTTTACCCGCTTCTTTAGGGTTTTTCTTCAGTTTGGCGATGTTGAATACTTTTTGGGTCTTGTACTTGGTATAACTGCACTCATAGTGCTTGATCAGAATACCTTCCTTCTCTTCGGTAGGTGACTCGATGAGTTCTTCGCGCACCACACGTAAGGTATAATAGCCGCAGGTAGGCGATTTCTCAGCATGCAAGTGGCCTTTGTATTTCTCAATCACAGTCTCATCCGAGGCTTCGTCAACCCAAACATCGTAATCCACTGAAAAGATGTTTTCTTCGGCTTGTTGTCCTTCATCCAGATATACATCTTCTTCTTCTTCACTCAACAACTTCATTTCGTTGCCAGCTTTAGAAAAACGAGGTTTGTAACGTAACTTATGCAACCGTTCTTCAATAAAAGTAGGATAATAGTATTCTAAATAATTAAAGAGTACTACTCCGATAATCAGGCCGAACATGATAGAAACAAACAGGCCAACAAACACGAACATCCACTCAGTAGCCAGAATAGAAGTAACGTAGCAGGCTCCTGCCGAAATAAAGGCAATACTACCATACCAAAGCAGCTTCTTTTCGTTCTGGTTGATAAAGTCGTATTTCGCTTTATAATCTTTGGTGGTCACTAACTTTGCAAATAGATACAGTAGTATTAAAATGCCCACTCCAATGCATACGAAGGTTCCGTAGAAGAGCACTTGTCTGAAAATTGCCAGAAAACTTTCCATGACCTAACCTATTAAATGGTAAATATTTTAATAAAAGATTGTTGTACAAATAACGCAACTGAATAGCACAAAAGTACTCTAAAATTTAAAGAAAAGGGTGATTACCACTCCGTTATCTTAAGGGTTTTCTTACATACCTCACTAAAAAATATTTCCTAGAAAATATACGTAAAAAACGGCAATAAGTAAAGTCATCTTCCCAATACTCATTCCGCTAAGGTCAATCTAATCAGCCACCTACAGTTTTTTTTCAATAAACCGGATAATCATTCTAAACAGATGCAACCGAGGCTCCTTTCCAACTAGTACTGTGGCTCCGATTTCGATAGTAGTAAAGACTCAAAGGGCTTATTTGCGGCAGCCAAAGTATCCTGCATCGCAACGGTATTTTAAAAGTGAACATGATCATCTCCGGTACCATGAGTTAGCAACAGATTGCCTTTTGGCTAGGATCAGGGGTAAGTATTTACCTTGGTCTTTCCGTATTGAATAGCAGGATTTGAAGATAGTGATTGGTGTAAATTGTATCATAAAACTGCCAGTTCGTGACGGGGCTTACATAAACTCCGGCTTCAAACACCTCTTTCCCCAACAATATATTGCGTAAGGTCATGTAACCTCCGTAGCTCCATCCCAAAATGCCTATTGATGCTGATCTACGCGGAAGAGCGAAGCAAAATAATGGGCACTGCTATTTGATCAGCTATTTCCCAACTACTCATAGGTGAAGGCACAGACCTCTTTCCCTCACGCTTCGGTGCCCTGATTATCCACATAAACCTCCAAACAGCCTTTTTCTTGCCAGGTAATGAAACCAGGGTTCGTGTGGATATCATATTGAGTTACATGCTGGTAATCATCATTTTCGTCCTGCACCTGCGCGGTAGAGTAGCGCCCATTGCCACCCCGTTGATTCCCTGAACATCCACCTGCGTGAATAGCTCCCACTCATAGATATCCTCCAGGGTCGGAGATTAAGGTTAGACAAACTCTTCGGATTGGATAAAGATACTGGATGTCCGTAAATACAAAAAAACAAAGCTTCTTTTCATAAAATTTGATACTTCGGGCATTTTCTTACATGGCTATCTGTATAACTACTTAATAGCCTCACAGCCTATGTAATCCTTTTAAGAGAAACAAAACAGTTTGCTGGGAGTGCAGTTATATACGGTAACTATTGCTAAATATGATTTTTTGAAGTAATAGGCATCTATTTTCTGGGCATTTTTTTTAATACCAACGCGAGATGGCTTTCATAAATACATTATTTCTTACAAGTAGTCCGCGTAACCTTATGTGTGTGGTATAGTTTATGTACAGATAATTCGATCCTTATGGGCGCTAAAAAAAGAACTTTTAACGAATTAATTACGCAATCTGAGATACCAGTATTGGTCGATTTTTATGCTACCTGGTGTGGGCCCTGTCAGGCGCTGAGTCCGGTAGTAAGCGACGTTGCAAACAATTTTAAGGGTGAGCTCAAAGTAATCAAAGTAGATGTTGACAAAAACCAGCAGGCTGCTTTGAAATACGGTATTCAGGGAGTTCCTACACTGATTTTATTTCAGAAAGGAAAAATTCTCTGGCGAAAATCAGGATTAATGACCCGCAAAGAACTCAGCAAACTGATACAAGGCGCCATGCACAAAAATTAAATCTTTATAAACCACAAACTATTTTCCATTAAACAAACACAGACAATTATGAAGAAATTATTGTATTCATTTTTATGGCTTTTTACTGTAGGAGGTTTTCTATTTCTTACCAGTTGCGGTGAAGACGGCGAGGATATTCTCCCAATCACTAATCCTACAATTACCGGATTTCAGGTAGACAACTCAGACACTACCGGTATTACTGCAGAGCCAGGTGATGCTGTTACTGTTAGTGTTGCCTATGATCTAGACGGTGCTACCGGTATCTCTTTAATTGCTTACATTGGCGATAGTGCAATCATATCGGCACTTCCGCTGAGTGAGACATCTGCTAACCCTATTCAGACCAATTTCACTGTTCCTGCTGATGCAATGGAAGATTTTACGGTAGAATACGAGTTAATGGATGCTGATAGCGCATCAGTTGACAGTGAAAACTTCGACGTTACAGTAGACGTATCGATAGATGCAACGGAGTACTCAGCTGTATTGCTAGCCGCTCCGGTTGGACAACAAGCGGGCGAACGTACTTCTGAGACATTCTTCAGCGCTACGGACGGAGAAACTTATTCGGTAGACGATGTAGTTGCTGGTACCGATGTTTCTTCGGCTGATATTCACTTTGGTTATTATTACGGTAATACTGGTTTGGCATCTATTGCTTCTCCGGCAGAGTATCCAACCAGTGTATATGACCTGAGCGCTTCTGGAGCAAACTGGGGAACTCTTAACGAAACCATGTTCCGCGAAGTAACGGACCTTACAGCCGATGATTTTGACGCGCTTATCCGAAGCGATGAGGTTGCGGCTTTGTTTGAAACAGCAGGAAACGCTAATGAGGCCGGTATTCTCAATCAGATTGATGAAGGAGCAATTTATGCTTTCAGCTTTAGCGAAGGTGATGAAACTCGTTTCGGTGTATTCATGGTAGAAGAAATTGAGCCAGGCTTCGAATCAAATGACTATATGACCATTTCGGTAAAAATAGCCAACGAAGAGTAAGAATAAATAATTAGTATTTAATAAAAAAGGCTTCTTAAGGGAGCCTTTTTTACTTTGTATGAACCCTATAATACTTATTTCAGGATGGGTCATATGAGTGATTCTTTACAACAGTTTTATCAGTTAAGTACCCGACCAGAAATAAGTATAATCAATACGTCATCGCGAACGAATGTGAGGCGATCTTACGCCACGGCAGACCGCTTTGCAGAGCCTCGCGGTGACGTCTGGAAAAATGATACTTTAATTTGGTTGGATACTTATCTCAGATAATAATTGATGTAATTTTGCTCTGCAAACACGAAAGTCTGGTATTTCACTTTCTTATAAAAAACTTTCTTTAAATAGGAACTTTGATTCTCGCATAGCGTTTCCTATATTTGCAGTCCTTTTCTGGGGAAGACTATTTTCAACGAACGATATCATGAGCGATCTACTAGCATTTGTGGAACAAGAAACCGCGCAGGATAAGCGGGCTAACCACCCTGACTTTCAGGCCGGAGATACTGTTAATGTCCACGTAAAAATTACGGAGGGAAATAAGGAACGTATTCAGCAATTCCAGGGTGTGGTTATTCAACGAAAGAATGGCAACACCAGTGGTGAAACCTTCACGGTACGTAAAGTATCAAACAGTGTAGGTGTTGAGCGTATCTTTCCTTTTTTATCTCCCAGCATCGAAAAAATTGAAGTTGTTCGGCGAGGTAAAGTTCGGCGTGCCCGCCTGTATTACCTGCGAGGACGTCAGGGAAAAGCGGCTCGTATCAAAGAGCGTCGTCAGCATTCTTCAAAATAACGACACACATTATCATAAAAGAAAAGCGATGGTATTCCCATCGCTTTTTTTGTGCCTGATGATTGCGTGCGCTTATTTCTATTTCAGCCCTTTCATTTTCTCATAGTCCATCTCGTCAGCGGGCTGGCTTTCCGGCCCTTCTTCAGTCACTTTTGCCGAACCTTCATAACCTTCGTGGGGATGGTCGGCAGTTTGTTCAGCCTGGTAATCCTCCTGACTTACGTCTTCTCTGGTCAGAAAATCACGGTAGCCATAATATTCCAGTAAACGCCCTACTTCCTCCCGGTCATAGTTTCTCAATTTATCCAGATCCAGCTTTGGTGCATTGGTGAGTTTATCCCGACGTGCTTCCAGTAAAACTGAACCCGAATTGGTATTAAACTTCAACATAGGCCAGAGTAAAGCATAGGTATCACTGCCAATCCCCAGAAACCCTCCTTCAGATAGCACGACAAACATGGGCTGGTTGGTCTCCGGATTCATGAACACGTCCTGAATTACCCCCACTTTTTCTTCAACCGCATCGTATACGGTTTTATCAAGAATATGGTCTTTTACTGATAAAAATTTCGGAATCATGGCGATGGGTGTTGAATTTAAAAAAATTGACAACTGCAGCACCAGCTTTTATAAAGCATAAAAAATACATTGTACTGCTACCGAATAAAACCGCCGGCTATGGAAAAAGTTTGCTATAATCCTTAAAATCGCACACCAACAATTGGGCAGACTTCTCTCAACTACCTACGATAAATCTGGCAACGGCCAGTTGCAGAAACTCATTGAGTATGATCGCTTCTACAACAATTCGTTGGCCAGATTGGCTAACTCAGACCTTTCACCACGTACCAGGGTTACGTGGGCGTAGAGCGGATGTTGGGCAACCCGATCAATAAGGTACGACAGACCGTTACTTTGAGAATCCAGGTAGGGAGTGTCAATCTGATAGATATCTCCGGTAAACACAATCTTACAGTTCTCTCCCGCCCGGGTGATGATGGTTTTCACTTCGTGCGGAGTCAGGTTTTGGGCCTCATCCACGATGAAGAAGATATTGGATAAACTACGCCCACGAATATACGCCAACGGGGTAATTACCAGCTTCTCGTTATTGACCATCTCAGTGATACGGGTAAAGTCCTTATCGCTCTCAGAAAACTGGTTCTGAATGAACTTGAGATTATCCCACAGCGGCTCCATATAAGGATTAAGCTTGGACTTAATATCGCCTGGCAGATACCCAATGTCTTTATTACTCAAGGGAACAATAGGGCGCGCCAGATAAACCTGCTTGAAGTCACGCCGCTGTTCCAACGCACCAGCCAGAGCCAGCAACGTCTTGCCGGTACCGGCTACTCCCTGAACGGTCACCAACCGCACATTGGGGTTCATAATGGCATGCAAGGCAAAGGTTTGCTCGGCATTTTTGGGGCGGATTCCGTAGGCAGTTCGTTTATCCACCTTTTCCATCTTCTGAGTCTCGGGGTTGTAGTAACTCAGCGCTGAGTTCTTGGAGCTTTTCAGAATATAATACTGGTTGGATTTTACGTTTTTCAGTCCCCGAATATCTTCCACTTCACAGAAGCCATCCCGGTACATATCTGAAATTTTCTGACTGTTCACCCGTTCCAATACAGTCGTGCCCCGATCCAGATCATCTACGTGTTTGACTTTGCCGGTTTCATAATCCTGAGCCACCAGGTTGAGAGACTTGGCCTTCAGGCGCAGATTAATATCCTTCGTAACCAAGATGATGTTACGGTCAGGATAGGCTTCGCGCAGGGTGAGGGCGGCGTTCAGGATTTTGTGATCGGCTTTTCGTTCATCAAATATAAGTTCAGCATCCACCTCGCTCTCATTGCTCAATACTACCTTGAAACTACCTTTGGATTTTCCATTCAGCGGAATCCAGTCGGTCAGTGTGTGTTCAGCTGAAAGGGCATCTAACATGCGGATAAACTCCCGTGCCTCAAAATTCCGGGTATCACTCCCTTTTTTGAACTGATCCAGCTCTTCCAGCACTGTAATGGGGATACCCACATCGTGCTCTTCAAAATTCATGATCGCATCGTGCGAATACAAAATTACAGATGTATCGAGTACAAATATTTTTTTAGCGTTCGTAACGCTCTTCTTACTTCGTGTCATAAATTCAAGCTAATGTCTGCCTATACTTCGCAGGATACTACCTTATTTACTGGAGGGCAACAAAGTTAAAGAATAATTCAGGAAAAGTTGAGAATGAACACGTCTTCTTTCTCTTTCGGTATGACTTTCAGCACATTAGCCAATACCAGGCGCACCAGGGTGCGGGATGCAACCCGGCGAGGAAGTTTTGCCAACAGGCTAAATTCACGTAAAGTAATTTTTTGATGCTGCTCGAGGTGCTGCATTAGCAGTTGCTCTTTATCACCGTAGGTAAAGCGAATATCCCGGGCATTACGGCTCTGCTTCAGGATTTGCCATACCTCCGTACTGGCTTGCAGACTTTTGTCCTGATGGCGCACATAAGCAGTGCCTTTGCGTCGATGTTGAGGTTTCTGAGGGGAGGGCGTAAATGGAGGATGGTCGGCTGCACCATTTTCAGAGAAAGATAAAGCACTACTCAGCACCAGATATGGTTTCTGGGGACTTTCCTTAATGAAGTAATGCACCACCGCTCGTTTCTGGTTCAGGGGAATCACCTGATAATGGTAGTCAATCTGAGGGCGACACCAGCGCTGAATGGCACGCTCCAGCACAAAAATTTCCTCTTCGGCAAACTTAATACCCGGAATGCTCCCATCATCGTCCACCCCGATTAACAAATGCCCTCCGGTAGTATTGGCAAATGCTACAATCTCCCGGACAATTTTATCAGGATGCGCGACTTTTCGCTTAAACTCAATATTTTCTCCTTCACCCTGCCCGACTAACCTCTGAATTTCCTGCAATGACATCATTGTATGAATTGTCAGTAGGCGGTTGGCGGTAGGCGTAGGTTACATCACAGTTTATGGGTAACAAATTTTATCAACTGTGGAGCGGACCCGGCCTCCTGCCAACGGCCTACTATTGTTTTAATCCTCATCCTCCTCATCATAATCCGACATGGAGAACATACTGCTTAGCAAATCTTTGAATTGGGTGCCCACCGTCAGTTGCTTCTTACTTACCTGGCTATACTCCGCCAAGCCATGTAAAGCAAACTCCATCATAAAAAATTTCTCCTGCTCATCAAGTCCTTTATGGTATTCCCCTACCAGATCTTCTAATCCTGGGACATTTTTTAGTAGTTTCTTGTACTCGCTATTACTAAGATCGTTGAGTATGTCTATCTCATTCCCTTCCCCAAACCAGTTCACAATCTTACGGTAAGGATTTTTCTCCTTCTGCTTGCGCTTGTCTTCAGGATTTGGGAAATAGCCAACAAACTGCGTACGGATGGCTTTTCCCACCAGATTGTGGGCCACTATACCCGGTCCTTCCTGCTCCCCTTCGTATACCAGTTCTACCTTTCCGGTAATGGAGGGAATCACTCCGATAAAATCGGATACCCGAATCACCGTTTGCTTTTCATTATTAATCAGTAATCGGCGTTCGGCAGAGCTGAGCAGGTTCTCGTAGGCTGAAATGGTCAGACGAGCGGATACTCCGCTTTTTTCATCTACGTATTCGCTATCGCGGGCTTCAAAGGAAATCTGTTCTATCAGGTCTTTTGCCAGGTCTGTCAAGGCAATTTTTTTCTGAGGCTCTTTAATATGTGCCTCCTGCTCGGTAATCTTACGGCTAATCTCAATTGAACGCGGATAGTGGGTGATAATCTGGCTATCAATCCGGTCTTTTAATGGAGTAACAATGCTACCGCGGTTGGTATAATCCTCCGGGTTGGCCGTGAAGACAAATTGAATATCCAGCGGCAGCCGCACCCGAAACCCGCGGATTTGAATATCTCCTTCCTGCAAAATATTGAAGAGGGCAACCTGAATTCGGGCTTGCAAGTCGGGCAACTCATTGATCACAAAAATACCTCGATGCGAACGAGGTATCAGGCCATAGTGAATCACCCGCTCGTCGGAGTACGGGAGTTTCAGCGAGGCGGCTTTGATGGGATCAGTATCTCCAATCAAATCGGCTACAGACACATCAGGTGTGGCCAGTTTTTCGGTGTAGCGTTCGGAGCGATGCACCCAGGCAATGGGCGTTTTGTCTCCGTGTTCTTTTACCATCATTTTGCCGTAGTGCGACAAAGGTTGCAGCGGGTCATCGTTTAGCTCGGTGTCTTTAATCACCGGCATGTACTCATCCATCAGGTCTACCATCATCCGGGCCATTCTGGTTTTTGCCTGACCGCGTAATCCCAGAAAAATGATATTGTGCATGGACAAAATCGCTCGCTCAGTATCCGGAATAACGGACTCTTCGTAGCCCCAAATGCCGTCAAACACTTTTTCCCGATTTTGAAGTTTGTGAATGAGGTTATCCCGCAACTCTTGTTTTACTGACTTCGACTGGTAACCACTGGCTTTAAGCTCGCCCAGTGTGTGAATATTCACCAGTTTTTCAGAAGGTATCTCTTGGTATTTCATGAAGCGTAAAGAAATGAATGATTAAAATCGCTGTGCGAAAGTCGCTACAACGCGGAAGTGAATGATTGATAGTAATCGTCTGGCTATGATGCTCATTCCAACATTGTGATACTGTGCTGGCCAAATCAGTCGGAAAATCACTGCACTCTGGCGCGTGACGTCATCGGCCAATGAATATAAATAAAACGATTGAGTGCGTTATTGTTTGAAGTTTTTGCGTCGGTTACGGCGATAATCTTCAAAGATCAGGTTTCCTAATCCTTTCAGGCTGCTGTAGTAAGCGTTTCCGCTGTTTACCTGCGTAAATTTCTGAACAAATTGTTTGAGGTAAGGATCGGAAGCAATCATAAAGGTGGTCACCGGAATGCCCAGACGACGGCACTGGGCGCCAAGGTTGAGTGTTTTGTTCAGTATCTTGCTATCCAGCCCAAAACTGTTTTTATAGTATTTAATGCCCTGCTTCAGGCAGGTAGGTTTTCCGTCCGTAATCATGAATATTTGCTTGTTCTGGGTTTTACGCCGTCGGAGAATATCCATGGATAGTTCCAGCCCCGCCACCGTATTGGTGTGGTAAGGCCCTACCTGTAAGTAGGGTAAATCTTTGATCTGAATCTGCCAGGCGTCGTTGCCAAACACGATAATGTCCAGCGTATCCTTGCGGTATTTGGTGGTAATTAACTCCGCCAGCGCCATGGCCACTTTCTTGGCCGGAGTGATCCGGTCTTCGCCGTACAGAATCATGGAGTGCGAGATATCAATCATCAGCACCGTGGAGGTCTGCGTTTTGTACTCGGTATCATTGACCTCCAGATCGCCTTCGGTGAGCGTAAAATCCCCAATACCGTGGTTGATCTGGGCATTGCGAATGGAGTCGGTCATGGCAATCTGCTCCAGCGTATCGCCAAACTGGTAATCACGGCGGTCGGTACTGGGTTCGTCGCCAAACCCGCTGTAAGGGGTTTTATGCTCGCCCTTGCCCGACTTTTTCAGTTTGCCAAAAATCTCTTCCAGGGCGCTTTTCCTGATACTGCGTTCGGTTTTGGCAGTAATTTCAAACTCCCCTTTCGGGTTTTCATCGGTAATGTATCCTTTATCCTTCAGGTCCTGGATAAAATCGCCCATTCCGTAATCTTCGTTGGTAATGCCGTACTGGTTATCCAGACTGGTCATCCACTGCAATGTTTCAGACACATCTCCGGAGGTAACCACCATCAGTTCCATAAAGATTTTCAGGAGCTGGTCAAATGTGCTCTGTCCCTCTTGCTGAGGACCAGGGGTATATTCGGTAAATCGGTAGCCTATCATATCCTCGAGAACGTGGTTTAATCAGGTTTGTTTTCTGTATATATACGAAGCGTCTTCCAGAAATCAAAAAAGTAACTGTTCTGTAAAAACGGCTACTTTATGGGCAAAAGTTCATCAGTGTATTATACTTTTGGGGGAAGGCACAACTGGCAATTGTTCATTGCTTTATCATAGCTCATCAAACACTACTTCTGAAAAGGATCCATTGGTTTTCTATATCCCCTTTGTATTCTTTTTTCGATGTTAAACGCTAAAAAATGGCTTCCTATCCTAAACAATAGATTTCCATCGTTTTGTCCGGGATTTTCTGTTTGAAATGTAACAGGAATTTCGTTTGATAAGAGATGCTGAAAATATTCGCGTAAGACGGTGGTGCTATAGTATACGTTCCAGGCGAAACTTCTTTTTGAATAGAATACCACTACGATAAATCTTCATGCGCACTCGCTTGCCCGGTCGGCGGCTCATCATGCTGCTAAACAGCCCCAGGTTCAGTTCCGGGAACTGCAATCCATTTACCGAGAGCACCATATCACCTTCCTGAATACCAACCTTGTCAGCCGGTGAACCGTCAATGACTTTACTCACCAGAAAGGTTTCCAACAGCGGCCCCACGGCGATTAACTCCATACCACTCATGTTGTAATCGAAGGGTTGCCGGAAGTAGCGGTTTTTGTGCAGATACATGGCCTCATTAGCATAATCAAAAATTACCCGGAACCGCTTCAGCACCGACCCTCCAATATTCCCATTATGTTCGGCTCGGGAGTGGGCTACTTGCAAAAAATCGCCTTCTTCCGGGAAAGAAGAAATTACGCCTTCGAGATCAAAATCCTGGATAGACAATCCGGGTACCCGGGCCATATGCCCGAAGATTTCACCACTAAGCCCCCGCCCCAGATACCCGGAAAGGTGCGGGTCAGGCACCTTAATAGAGTCGTTGCTGGCTGTATTGAGCATGAGTGAGTGGCTGGCTCCGGTATCAATCATCAGTTTGATATCTACCGTGGTAGAATCATTCACTGACAGCTTTATTCCATCGATATAGGGCTTGGTATCTTCTATGGTGATGGGAACCCTGGTAAACCGACGGCGGGGTTTGAAATATTCGGGTTTATGCAGCACCACTTCCTGCCGCATGTAATCTATCTCTACTACAAAACGACTGAAGATCTCATAACCCAGAATACCGTGTACCCGGGTGCCCAGATAACTGTCTAATCGTAAATAGTCTTCTTTCAGTACCAGCATGGCGTTTCCTTCGGCCGCTACGCCTTCGGGTAGAGCAAACGAAATACCATTGCTCACATAAGCGCTGACTTCACCTTCATTACCCGCGCCCATCAGGGTGATCATCCGGTCGTTGATATCAGGAAGCCCCTCTACGTACAAGCCATTGGTCAGTATGGCCGTGCGTACTCCCGTATCCAGGATAAATTTTAATTCTTCACCGTTGTTTACCCGCACGGGAATGATGATCAGGTTACTCTGCAACTCAAAAGGAATGGATACGCGTTTGGCGCGATTATTCGTCATACGGAAGCCCCGATGGAATACCTGGGCCATTCCCGACGAAATCGTGAACGAGATACTGATTATCAAACATAAGGTACGAACGAAACTGCTCATACATCCTCTCATTTACTACAAATACTCCTAGTGCATCAGAACGGTGTCGCTTAAAAAAGGGTGGTTAGTCTGTAGGCTATATTCAATAACTAATTTAGAAATATACTAATAATATAGCAGATTATGCGTAATCTTTCCAATATTACAGTTTATTTTATCACCTTTTTTAGCATGGTATTTACTATACTACATTACGTGCATCTTCTACAAAAAGAAGCTGGCGTCAGGCTATAAATTAATCAGAAAAAACCACACAGCATTAATAAAACAGCAGATATCATGGTGCCTCGTTAGGGAATTCCCCTTGTTTGGGGGTAGTGACCTCCTACTTCCCCGCATTTCGAGAAAAAAAACCCAAACTTTTCTTATTCCCTCTTCAATATTTTGGCTGGATTACTTCGGACTACGCGCAATGTCTGAGCGTCGAGTATGAGGAAGGGTCACAAAAAAGAAAGCATGAGCCTGCGCTGACAGGTACGTTGGTGCTATAAAGGTAAAACCGGCACAGCTTCTTCATCTGTTCATAATCTCTCGCCGCATTTACGAAAAAAGAAGATTTTTTTTATTTCTTTGCAGCCTAATTCCTATCCATGTCCTCATTTTCGCTCTACTTCAACCTGGGCCTCACCCACATTCTGGATATCCAGGGCTACGATCATATCCTGTTTGTAGTCGCCTTATGCGCCTTATACATGCTGCGCGACTGGCGTAAAGTATTAATCCTGGTAACGGCCTTCACTATTGGCCATTCTATTACCCTGGCTCTGGCTACCCTCAATATCATTCAGGTGAATGTCGGCCTCATCGAGTTTTTAATTCCGGTTACGATATTCATCACCGCCGTAAGCAATATTGTCCGCAGCCAGAAAAACCTGTCTCAGACCGGAGTACAGCTTAACTATGGCTACGCCCTGTTTTTTGGCCTGATTCATGGTATGGGATTTTCTAATTACCTCCGCAGCCTGCTGGGCCGGGAAGAGAACATTGCGGTTCCCCTACTGGCCTTCAACCTGGGGCTGGAACTGGGTCAGATCGTGATTGTGATTACCGTATTGGTTACCGCTTCCATTTTTGTTACGATCTTAAATGTAGCCCGCCGCGATTGGAAACTGGTACTTTCGTCAGCCGTAGCGGGAATCGCCCTGATCCTGATGATGGAAGCCAAGTTCTGGTAGCTCGCCCAACTTAACACCCTGAGCATGCAATTTATTGGGTATAATGCAGCACAAACATCTGTTTATTTTGGAAAAACACATAAAAGCAGAAATTAAGATTGCTTAAATCGTTTTTCGCATAGCGTGTTTTTTCAAACCATTTCTGACGAGGGGAACATTTCATACAGAATTTGTGTAAATTTGCTACCCTGTTATCGATACATTACCTATCTATTAATACTTATGAGATACTTTGTTGCCTGCCTGAGCCTGATCTGCTTATTTATGCCTGCACTAACCTGGGCTCAGCAAGATAAGCATACCGACAAATTTGAGCAGTTGGGACCTGCCCTATTACCCACCCCCAATGTGTACCGCGCCGGATCAGGTGCTCCGGGGCACCAATACTGGCAGCAACGCGCTGATTATAAAATCCAGTGTACGCTGGATGATGATACGCAGCGACTTACCGGATCAGAAACCATTACCTACTATAATAATTCGCCCGATGTGCTGGATTATCTATGGGTGCAGTTAGATCAGAACATGCGCGCCAAAGATTCGGATACCTACAAAACGAATACGAATAGCATCTCTGACAAGATGAACTTAGACAATTTGGAGGCAATCATTGGCTATGATTTTGACGGTGGCCATAAAATTCAGGCAGTGCAGGATGCTGATGGCAATGATCTACCCTACACCATCAACCGCACCATGATGCGAGTGGATATCCCTAAGCCTCTGAAACCCGGTGAAGACATCACTTTCTCAGTAGATTGGTATTACAATATCAATGACCGCAACCTGATGGGCGGTCGCGGTGGCTATGAATACTTCCCCGAGGATGGTAACTATCTGTACACCATTACCCAGTGGTTCCCAAGAATGGCTGTATACGACGACCACAATGGGTGGCAGCATAAGCAATTCTTAGGTCGGGGCGAGTTTGCCCTTACCTTTGGTGATTACGAAGTAGAGATCACCGTGCCTTCCGACCACATTGTGGCTTCTACCGGAACACTGCAAAACCCGGAAGCTGTACTCACTGCCGAGCAACGCGAACTGTATGAAAAATCCAAGACCGCTGATAAACCAGTAGTTATTGTAACGCAGGATGAAGTAGAGCAGAAAGAAAAACGACACGCCAAAGACACCAAAACCTGGATTTACCACGCTGACAGCGTTCGTGATTTCGCCTTCGGCAGTTCTCGCAAGTATATCTGGGATGCCATGGGCGTTGATATTGATGGACGTACCGTGATGGCCATGTCCTACTACCCAAAAGAAGGTAATCCGCTTTGGGAACAGTATTCTACTGAAGTCGTAGCGCATACTTTGAAAACATATTCCAAGCACACGATTCCTTACCCCTATCCAAAGGCAATCTCAGTGGAAGCCTCGAATGGCATGGAATATCCGATGATCTGCTTTAACTACGGGCGTCCGGCTGCGGATGGTACATACTCGGAGCGGGTTAAGTATGGTATGATTGGAGTGATTATTCACGAAGTAGGACATAATTTTTTCCCCATGATTGTGAACTCTGACGAGCGACAGTGGACCTGGATGGATGAAGGGCTGAATACGTTTGTACAGTACCTTACCGAGCAGGAATGGGACCGTAACTACCCATCCCGGCGGGGACCAGCCTTTAAAATTGTGCCCTATATGAGCGGAGACAAATCGCAGATCAGTCCGATTATGACCAACTCGGAGCAAGTGCAGCAATTCGGCTGGAATGCCTACGCCAAGCCCGCCACGGCCCTGAATATTCTGCGCGAAACAGTAATGGGTCGAGAACTGTTCGACTATGCCTTTAAAACTTATGCTGAACGCTGGGCCTTCAAGCACCCCGAACCCGGTGACTTTTTCCGAACAATGGAGGATGCCTCCGGCACTGATCTGGACTGGTTCTGGCGCGGCTGGTTCTACACCGTAGACCACACCGATATTGGTATTGATCAGGTGAAATACTATCAGATCAACACCCAGAATCCCGAAATTGAAAAACCTATTGCCAAACAGCAGTATGAAGAAGAAGAGCAACACATCAGCCAGATGTATAACAAAGACGATGTTGCTACCACGGCCATTGAGGCTGATCCTGCACTGTTAGACTTTTATAATAGATACGATCCTTTTGCTATTACTCCTGAAGATGAAAAAGCCTACAATGCTTTTGTATCCAGCCTGGATGATAAGGAACGGCAGTTGATTGAGTCCAATAAAAATTTCTACGAGATCACCTTTAAAAACACGGGAGGACTGGTAATGCCTATCATCCTGGAATGGACGTACGAAGACGGCAGCACCGAACTGGAGCGAATTCCAGCTGAGATATGGCGCCGCAATGCCGAACAGGTGACCAAAGTATTTGCGAAAGAAAAGCAGGTCACTCAGGTGGTGCTAGACCCTTACCGCGAAACAGCAGATACGGATGAAACCAACAATTACTTCCCCAAACGCAATGTACCCAGTCGCTTTGAGGTATTTAAAGAGCAGCAAAACGCCCGAGGCACTTCTGGAGAAAATCCTATGCAAAAGCAACGCAAGCGAGGGAACGGGAATATCGGGAATGAATAGAGATGCGGTAAGCAGGAGGCTGGAGACAGGAGACGGTTGGCAGGCAGTTTGTTGAAACGTTACAGTTTACAACTGTAAGGTTTGCTAACCGTCACTTATAACCTGTAACTCTATTTTATACAACTGCCCAATGCCTCCGGCTTACAACCTCCCGCCAACCTGATCTACTAATAATCAAATGCTTTCTCCCCCGCTTCAATCGGAACATCCATCACATTTTCCTGAGGGGGCAACGGGCAACTGAAGGTAGGATTATAGGCGCAATACGGATTATAGGCGAGATTAAAGTCCATCTCCAGTGTTTTTTGCCCGGTGCGGCTGGGCATTTCTATATTCAGGTAACGCCCTCCACCGTACGTTTCTTCCCCACTGGTGGCATCAGCAAACGCCAGAAATAATATAGGGGGTTGCTGTTGCTCAAAGGGTTGCAGTACCAGCAGCCGCTGGGGTTGTCCCCCAAGTTCAAATTGAGCATAACCATAGCGAATATACTTCTCATCTTCCCCACTGCTCGTAGGCAAAACAAGTAGCTTATGATCATCAATTCGCTCCAGGCGGGCAGTCACCCGGTAGGTGGGATTGGGTTCGTAGTAGCTCAACTCCTGAAATGGAATGCTGTCCGGAGCAAAAGGAGATTCATCAGATCCCCGCAAAAAATTACGGATTTGCTCCCGCTCCCGCACAATGCGTTCAATGTACTCCTCTTCCGATTCTCCCCCCTGCAATGCGTACACAAAGATCCCAATCATAACCAACCCGACTATCCCCAGAATTACCTTATTCATAAGTATTGCTATTATATGTATGCCCTATTCGACACAAATTCACCAGGTATAAAAATAATAGCTTAGTCATTAGCGGGCAGCGTTGGGGTATAATTTTTTTCATCAGGAAAGCTTCTCTTTCATTTATCCTCTCAGATTTTTGGTATTAGTCTGGTACATGCCTGAATGATATCGGTAAACATTCGTTCCTTTCTTCTCCCATCGTCTTTTGCATATTCCCCCATAGAGTTTCTTCTACAACGATCTTACTTAAACGCGAAATTACTTTTGCCAGCCACACAAACTCTGGATAGAGAAACCCCTATATACAAAAACCGAAGAAGATCCCTCCTTCGGTGCTGATTACTCTGTCAAAAACTATTATCCGTTTTAGCAGATTCGTTTAGAAAATCATTTTGTAAAGATTCTCTCTGCTCTAAAACGACGACACTGTCAAATATAACTCATTAGTATTTTCGGGCATATAGGTGTACCTCAGTGATTGCTGTACGGGGAAAAGAATACGATAATCCTTTATTCAAATAAGATTTTTCCGGCTGGGTCGTGAAAAAAGCTGCAGAATTCGGTACGCGAACTCCCCAGGAACCAGAAGATTGTAACTCCCCGGGAAGAATGTAAGCGAGATGTCCGATATTAGATTTATTGATATAAACCGCTACCACTGCTTTGTTTTCATTGGCTAGTTTTTGGGCTTTGGCAAGCACTTCCTGATCGTATCCTTTTCCCAGCAGCGTCCAGCGATTGTCGCTTTGTAAATAATCCTGTATTTCGCTCACCAGCATGTATCGGCCTTTTGTAGATGTATAAAAATCGTTAACTCTGTAAATGGTTTTCAGGGTCTGGCCGATAAAGGCATTGCACGAATTAACACCAATGTTGGAAGTATTCTCGCATGATTTGAATTGATTGATTTCCTCATGCAGTTCGCTACTCCAGTTTCGGTTAATTGTTTGCGCATGAGAAAGAGAGAAGCACAGTATGATAAAAGAGGTAATGACAAGTTTCATAAGTAAGTACTGTTTGTGAGATTACAAATTTCATCAAATATGCTTCGTTCCACTAACCGTATATATTATTTTTGTTACATTGTTTATTAAAATAATGTAATTAATGCATTATTTTATTACTCTCCCCAATCTTGATTGCAAGCAATTTTTCTCAGCGTATCAGTATACTTACTTATCAGTTAATGCACCTCCTTCATTTTAAGGCTATATATGTGAATCTGTATCTGGCAATATCATAGGTATTATCTACTACTATTTTGCGCAATGCAAAATTTACAAATCCCCTTCTGGGCAAAATATTTTATTATTATGCTTGCCAAAAACCCTGAAAATGTATTGTAGAACATCAAGGACCTAACCGTTTTTTACTATAGAAGTAATATATTATCTCGCCTGACATGCCAGCTACACCACAAACCTTACACGAACTTTGTCCGCCATTTCTGCCTTCTACCACTCATTGAAAAGGGTATGCTCAATGTGATGGAGTTGCATCTTCTCTTTGCTATAATCCCCCCTGATCAATAAGCTACCTGATTTTCTTAATGACAATAGTCCGTAGAGTTTTGACTGGGGAATAAATTAAAAAGGCGGAAGCATAGTTTTGAGGTTGCGAGACCTTAAACGAGCACTTCCACCTATGAATGTAGAAACACTCACAGCACTAATATTGGACAAAATGCCTGACATAGGCAAATGGCAACGAGACTTTATGATTCAGCTGATGCCTTTACTGTTGACCATCCGTGGCCGCCACAATTTTGAGAACCTATCTCGCTATAGTTCTTTCAACGAGGCGACCTACCGGGTACGCTATGAAAAGAGCTTTGCCTTTGAGCGGTTCAACAAGGGGTTGATCTTATCTATGCCCGAAGAGGAACGCATCATTGCTTTTGATCCTAGTTACCTGCCTAAAAGCGGAAAGCATACCCCAGGTACGGGCTACTTCTGGTCTGGCTGCGCCAACACTACTAAGTACGGCCTGGAGATTAGCGGCTTTGCCAGTGTGGGATTAGAGAGTCGTACGGCCCTGCACCTGTACGCCAAGCAAACCATTGGTCAACAAAAATATGATTCACTACTGGACTATTACGCCAGCCTAGTGATAGAGCAAACTGATCAATTGAAAGCTGTCTCTGACAAGGTAGTAGCCGATGGCTACTTCTGGCGCAGACCTTTCGTTGATGCAGTGACTGGACAGGGTTTCACTTTCATTAGTAAGTTACCTAGTAACGCGGTATTGCAGTATCCTCATCTAGGGCCAAAGACCAAGCGCAGAGGCAGGCCCCCTAAGTATCAGGGACGCGTAGAGCGGCTTGCTTTGGATAAGGCTCACTTTACCCCCTGTCTGCAAGAAGGTAATATGATGGCTTATCAAGGCAAAGTCTATGTGAAAGCATTGGATCGGCTAGTGAAGTGTGTCATCGTGCAGATCACTAAAAAAGATGGCTCGGTGAGAGCCGAAGCCTTTTTTTGCACAGACCCTACTATGGAGGGTGCTAAAGTACTGGAATGCTATCCCTTGCGCTTCCAAATCGAGTTTCTGTACCGCGACGCTAAGCAACATACCGGTCTTACCGAATGCCAAGCGCGTAGTGAGCAGAGCATACATACTCATATCAACGCCAGTTTGACGGCCGTATCATTAGCCAAAGTAGCATACGCTTGGCCTCAAGCAGGGCAAGAAAGAAAACCATTCTCTTTATCCAGCATCAAAACCCGATACTTCAATGAACATTTGCTGAACCGATTTTTTACCGAGTTCGGCATTTCCCCCGAAACTCATCAAAATTCACCACAGTACCATACATTATTCAACTACGGCTGCATTGCCGCTTAAAACTCTACAGACTATTGTAATGAGACAATAGGGGTTTCAACACAAGCAAAGCATCGGAACATCCAACGGGAGGCTTGGCATTCAGTCCTGCTTTGGAGACGGGTACTTCCGCTGCATCCGTATAAGTTCCGTCAGCCGGATTATACCACTGCATCGTTAGTATGTCTGATGCTTTGAACCGCGTTTTCAGGTTAAGTAATGCGCCACTCGTATCAGGAAAGTACACAATACACTCCTGATTCGCTTCTGCCATAACGGCTACTTTTTGCAATTCTCCTTCGCCCAAGTTCGAAGAAACCACATCATGCACTGGCGTCCAGTCAGGCCAGTGGTGGTCGAGGCAAAAGGATTTAATAAAGTTCATACTCATTGCCCCTTCCATGTCCAGTAATTCCTTCCAGCCAGTAAAAGGACTGAATAAAGGTCCATGTCCCAACGTATCACGAAAGCCTCCGTAGGTAAACCCAGCTGCCCCTCCCAACATACTTTGGCAAGCCTGTCTTCTCATCTGTACTCCTGTAATTGCTCCGTTTGGGGTAGAAAAGCCTTCATAGCCTGGCTCCCCCATCACCGTAGGTTTTACCGGATTGCTTAACTGATAATCCTGTTGTACGGCCTGGTATACCGCATCGGTGTGGGTAAATGTTTCAATCATGTTGAAATCCAGCCAGGCATCTTGGTGAAACCATTCCGAGGAGTTCACCATAGGCGCACCATCAGGGTGATAGGTCATCAGGGCACTATCCCACCAGGGTGATGCCTCATTCCAGTGCGCTGTTTCTCCGGTAACTCCTCCAACAATTCCTTCGGCCATAGCCCGGTAATACCCCCGAAAATCGCCTCCATGATCTGCCTTCACGTCTCCGCCCATCACCCAGATAATATGCGTGTAAGCCCGAAAACGCTTTCCTAAAAAGGCACCGTAGGAACGCATACTCTCCCTGGAAAATACTTCCTCCGAGAACCCCTGATGGGTGGCATTTACGTAACGTCGCCCCCATACTGGCAGTATCGCCACCATGATCCCTCTCTCCTCAGCCGCCTGCAGTATGTAATCCACATGATCCCAATAATCATTGGGCAACTCCGGGCTTCCTCCTTCCACAACATGCGGTTGGTTGGGGGCAGGTTTTCCATTGGTTTCCATAAAAGCCCGAAAGCCATACGCATTGGGTGGGTTGGTGGTAAACGTTACCGGATCATCTTCCCGCTTACCCCAGAACAGGCAGAGTTGCACCACGTTGAACCCCTGCACTTTCCGATGATCCAGATACGCATCAACACCCTCTCGCGTGAGCCATTCTGACATCCCCCAGGTCGTTCCGCCCAGCCAGAAAAAAGGTTCACCGCTTTCATCCACCAGATACCGGGAATTGGCTGACACGCTCAGCGCAGGTAGCACCGTCCCTTCCTGCTCCACCGGTTGACAACTCAGTAACAGGACAAAAAGCAAAGACAGAAGTAAAAACGGTTCATGAACAGTTGTATTAGGTTTACAGAGCATATGGTTTATTATAATTCCTTGATCATGCGATAATTGGTAATCTCAATTCCCCGAATCAGGTGCTTATTTTCTTTCACCACATGAAACCCTTTCTTCTCGAAAAAGGGACGGGCTGTTTTGCTCACATTTGATGTTATGGAGGTTTTACCCAGCCCGGTGGCCTCCTGCTCTAATGCCTGATACAGCCTATCGGCAATACCCTTTCTCAAATAATCATGATGCACGTACATGAAATCCAAGTAGTCCCCCTGCTCCAAAGAAGCAAATCCAACCATTGTATCCTGGATTTCTGCCACCAAAAAGTATTGGTGAGTCAATGCTTCCTGCCAACGATCTTTATTTTCCACTGATAAGGTCCAGACATCGATCTGGTCTGGATGATAATCCGGCTGGCAGGTGCTCCGGATGGTGTCTACAAATAGTTTATGCATTGCAGACAGATCACCCATCACCGCGTGTCTGATGTTGATGTTCAAAGTATTTTTCACGATCGTTTACCAGATTTGCACCCTGATTACCCAGCAGAGGTCATTCCACCTACTTACGCCCAACAAGTTAAGTGAATTTACAGATAGTCAAAAAGTACCTTTACTCGGTTGAAGTGAGTACTCAATATGCATATTTTGGTGCTGACATTGATGTTAGCTTCATGCTGTACACTTGCAGAAACCATAGAAAAAATGAGTAAAAGCAATTATCTTTGAACAATATGCCCCAACACCACTCCCCCAGCCTGACCAGCCCTTTTCATAACTTCGTTCCGAAAGCAGCAGAAGCCTACTGTCTGGCGTTGTGGAAAAAGTATCAGTTTAGGTTGAAGTGGTCGAAAGATCGACAGAGTAAATGGGGAGATTACCGCTACCGGAAGTTTCCCAGCGGGTTGGTTCAGCATCAGATTTCTGTCAACCACAACTTGCCCCCCGAGGCTTTTTTACTGACCTACCTGCATGAGGTAGCCCATCTGGTGGCTTTTCAACAGCATGGGTTCCGCATTCGCCCGCACGGGACGGAATGGAAAGCCTGTTTCCGGCAGTTGCTGAAACCTGTTTTAACAGAAGTTATGGTTTCTGAAGAAGTACTGGTTCCATTGCGGACTTACGCCAAAAATCCTAAAGCCACCGTACATGCTGATGCGGCACTGCTCCGGGCCTTGCAACGGCAGCAATTACCTGCTGGAAGCACTCCGCTGGCCTCGGTAGCAGAACAGGAGCAATTTCTGTTTCAGGGACGGGCATTTCTGAAGGAAAAAGTACGGCGCACCCGGGCATTATGCCGGGAGGTAGCCACTGGAAAGCGCTATACCATTGCCGAAACGGCCCTCGTTACGATGGCCACGACAGGCGGCGAGTGATTAACCCATTGACTACCTGGTAAAAAGTGTGGGGCTTCATGGTGCGCCAGTTATCGATCTGCAAATTGCCTCCGAAGTTCAGGTAAGAATCAATGTTGTATTGAGTCATCTCGGAAAGCACGAAATCGCGAAACCCGACCAGAGCCACCCAACCATCCTCCACATCTTCAAACCACTCTTCGTAATAGCAGTCATCTGAACCGTGGAAGTTCATCACATTTTCTCCAATCAGGATAAATTTGTTGATGCCGTATTTCTGTAGGTGGTCGATGATACTGCGCTTAAGATGCATGATGTCATTATGGAGTGCATCATTCCACTCCCCGATCATCTCAATAATGACAAAACTCCGATCATAGTCAGTATATAAGATTTTGATATAGAGCGTTTCTGACCCCATAAAATCCCAGCCCGGATCAATGTAGTATCCGTAGATGGTATTGGAATACAGATCGTAATTATACTCTTTGCCAAAGAATGGTGACCGCTCATCCGACGCCACATCGTAGTCGGTATGCCAGCGGTAAAAAGGTTCAATCTTGTGCATACATTGCTATTTTTGGTACGCCTCTACCGCTTTCCGCACCGAGCCGTGCTGTTCCAGGAGCTGTTTTGCTTGTTCCCGTTCCACCCCCAGTTCCTCCATGATCATGCGCTCTCCCCGGTCAACCAGTTTATTATTGCTCAGTTGCATATCCACCATGCGGTTTCCTTTCACTCGTCCCAAGCCGATCATGGTAGCGGTAGAGAGCATGTTTAACACTAATTTTTGGGCGGTACCCGCTTTCATCCGCGTGCTGCCTGTGACAAACTCCGGCCCCACCACTACCTCAATGGGCACTTCCACCTCAGCAGCCAACGCCGAACCCTGATTACAGGTGATACAACCGGTCAGAATGCCTTTGGCCCGGGCAGTTTTCACCCCTCCAATCACATACGGAGTTCGGCCCGAAGCGGCGATACCCACCAGTATATCATTCTCATTTATATTATACTCCTGTAGATCTTTCCAGGCCTGCTCCGGATCATCTTCGGCAAACTCCACTGCCTTGCGGATGGCTGAGTCGCCTCCGGCCATAATGCCGATCACCCAGTCGTGGGGTACGCCGTAGGTGGGGGGGCACTCGGAAGCATCTACAATGCCCAGTCGCCCGCTGGTTCCTGCTCCGATGTAGAACAATCGTCCGCCTTTTTTCATCCGGGCCACCGTACCTTCCACGAGTTTCTGCACTTGTGGAATAACATTCTCTACGGCAAAAGCCACTTTTTTATCTTCGTTGTTAATTCCGGCCAACAGTTCCCCCAGTGGCATCTTTTCCAGGTGATCATATAAGGAGACAGACTCGGTGGTTGACATTGACATAGTAAATGATGATTAATGGTTTGACAGAAACATAACTCCGGTTGCAAAAAAAAGGATCGGATAAATCAGAAAAAAATCAGTCAGGCTGATGATAAAGGGTAAGTCCGGCAATCGGGCTCTCCAGAATATTCTGGATGCGGATGCCCCGATCATTCGCCGCCTGCCGAAGCAGGTTGGCATAGTAAAACGCTACCCCACCCGTGAAGTGTACGCCCAGCTGCTGATAATTTTCGTACTGCGCCACATTTTTCTCCAGAAACTGGCTAAAGCCTTCGTATATCATGCGAGCCACCCACGGATGTTTTACGTGATGAAACGCAAAACGGGAGAACTGCGCCAAATACCGATTCGCCTGAGGCTGCCGATAGACATGATCCAGCACTTCTCCGACTGATGGCGAAAAACGCTTCTCAAACGGAGCGCGTAAGACTTCCGGCATCGCCCTTTTGAAATACCCGTTCAGCAACTGTTTACCAATCCAGGTGGCACTGCCCTCATCGCCCAGAATATAGCCCAGCGGCGGCACGTTGTCTACGATTGTTTCACCGTCGTACAAACAAGAGTTAGCTCCAGTACCGATGATGCAGGCAATTCCGGCCTGATGCCCACAGAGTGCCCGGGCGGCGGCCAGCAAATCGTTATGCACTTCATTCTGACTATCCGGAAAAACCGCTTGCAGTGCTCTCTCAACCATTTGACAGGCCGCTTCAGTAGCACAGCCCGCTCCGTAGAAGTAGATTTTTAAGGCTTTACCTGCTACTTCTTTGGTAACCTGAGGCACTAATTCCTCTTGTAACTGCCGGGCAATATCTTCTGACGATTGATGATAAGGATTAAACCCCACCGTTTTGGCCTGAGAAATTTTCCCGCTTTCATCAATCAGGCGCCAATCCGTTTTAGTTGAGCCGCTATCGGCAATAAGTATCATCATCCGTTTATACAATTATCCTTTACATAGGTACAAATATATCTATGCATTTGACGTTACCTTCTTAAAATTTGTCATACCACGCATGACGGCTTCGGTTGATTCCTTGCTATTTCTTTCCTGGGAAAGAACCTTTCTGCTAACTCTCCTTTTCTTCGGATTGTTGTACTTTATCTCAGCCGGGCTGGCCAGCGGATTAGCAAAGTGGCTCTCTCACCGCCAACAAGGGCAATCCATGCACACCACTCCGGTGACAAACCGACAGATTAGAAAAGAGATTCGCCGTTCGCTGGTTTCTATTGTAGTCTTCGCATTGCTGGCCATTCCGGTGCAGGTTGCCTATGCCCATCAGATTATTCATATCAACTGGTCGTTGCAGGTGTATACGCTGATTCCTGAAATACTGGTTCTATTCTTCTGGAATGAGTTGCACTTTTATGCCTGTCACCGTTTATTGCATCATCCCTGGTTGTTTCGCCGGGTACATTATCAGCACCATCAGTCTACTACGCCTACTCCCTACGCAACCTACAGCTTTCACTGGTTTGAGGCTTTCTTGCTGGGCACGGTGATCTACCTTCCACTCAGCCTATTTTCATTTCAGTACCTGGCCCTGCTCTCGCTGCCGGTGCTTAGTATTCTTCTCAATACATTAGGGCACTGGGATTATGATCTGGCACCTGAAAAATCGCCGGATCACTGGCTTAAGTTCTCTTTTCGCCATAGCCAGCACCACCGCCGGGTGCGGGGAAACTACGGTTTCTTTCTGCCTTATTTCGATCAACTCTTTCGTACCAAAACACCATGATGAACCAAGCCAAAGCCTATATTACCAGCGCCGGAGCATTCCTGCCGGGCGAACCCATCAGTAACGAAGACATTGAAGAATATCTGGGAAAAATCCACGGCCAGCCTTCCCGTACCCGGCAGCGCATGCTTCGGCAAAACGGTATTCAGTCTCGCCACTACGCCCTGGATCGTCAGCAACAGGCAACCCATTCATTAGCCAACATGGCGGCTCGGGCCATTGATGCCTGTCTTAGCTCGGCCACTATTTCTCCTTCCTCCATAGACTTCCTGGCCGCCGCTACTACCCAGGGCGACCTACCAGTACCCGGTTTTGCCAGCATGGTACACGCCGAAAGCGGACTGGATAGTTGCGAGATTGCTACTCTGCACGGCGTTTGCGGCAGCGGAATGATGGCAATTAAGAATGCCTGGATGCAGGTGCTCCTGGGCGAGAAAAAAAACGCGCTGGTTTGTGCCGGAGAATTTGCCAGCCGGATGTTCAAGGCCTCCCGCTTCGAGGGACAGCTATCAAAAAATGAGCATCTCTCATTAGAAACCGATTTCTTACGATGGATGCTTTCGGACGGAGCAGGCGCACTGCTCCTCCAACCCCAACCGGCCCCCCAAGGACTATCACTCGCGATCGACTGGATTGACATCCGCTCCTATGCTCACCTTTTTGATCCTTGTATGTACGCTGGCTACAATAAAGATGATACTGCTTTCTCTTCGTGGCTGGACTATGCCGACTTTGCCCAGGCAGATAGGGCTGGAGCTATTAACCTAAAACAGGACATCAAACTCGTAGACAATATTGTAAAACTGGGCGTGCGGCGTTTTTTTGAGTTAGTAGATGAGGGAAATATCAAGCCCGATGCCATTGACTACCTGCTCTGCCATTATTCATCTCATTACTTTAAAGAACCTATCCTGAACCTGATGGAAAAGGGCGGAGTGGTGATTCCCGAGGAAAAATGGTTTACCAATCTGTATACTAAAGGCAATACCGGCTCAGCCTCAATATTTATTATGCTGGAAGAATTGCTACGGGAGCGGCCACTACAGGCGGGGCAGAAAATTCTGTGCATGGTACCGGAGAGCGGACGTTTTCTGACTTCCTTTATGCAATTGACGGTGGTAGGTGCTCCGAAAGCACCAACTCGCGCATATACCAAAGCCATTCAGGCTCCTACCATTCGCACCAGCGGCGGGGAAACCCAGGCGTGGCTGGTGCGCCAACTGACCAACGTGTGGATCACCTTCGAAACAAACCTCCGGCAGGTGCCCATCGTGGCTAAAATCCACCAAGGAAACCTATCGCTGGAGGAATACCGGGAGTTACTACTGAATCTCCGCCAGCAGGTGGTGGATGGTTCACAATGGATTGCCCGTGCGGCATCGCACGTGAGCATGGAATTCTTTGAAGTACGCTCTTCCTTTATTCGGCATGCCCGCGATGAGCACCGGGATTACCAGTTGCTGGAGAAAAACTACCAGAATGTGGGCGGAAAGCTGGAAGATATTATATCAGGTGAGAAAAACGTAGGAAGCGAAGCGTTGAGCGCCTTTATGTTTCACCGAGCCAGTCAGCCCAACCCCTTTGACCTGCTCGGAGGCATGTTCATTATTGAGGGGCTGGGTAACCGGATGGCTGGGAGTTGGGGAAGAGCGATTCAGGAGCAATTGAACCTTCGGGAAGATCAGGTATCGTTTTTACTCTATCACGAAAGCAGCGATGCTAATGATAACCACTTCGAGCGCTTTGAAAAAGCCATTCAATCCGAATTACTGACTATGCCCATTGCCCAACGGATTGTGAAGACGGCAAAAGTGGTCGCAAAATTGTATGAATTACAATTACGAGAACTAGGAAACTTCTAAGCGATGCGTTCATCTATTGACTATTTTGATCGGTTGGAGCATGATCCCCAAGATCCCAGCCCCTGGCAGGCCTTATTTTACGACCGCAGCATTCCATTTGATCAGCATGCGAAGGCCGCTTTTCTGTACGATTCACAATCGAAGTCGCGGCAGTTCTTACACCCCTTTGTCCGCTTGTTCGCCCGACTGGCTATCGGAGTGTTGCAGTTGCTGAAGGTCTTCTGGCCTAAAGTGCTTACCTCGCCTAAGCTGCTGCACCTCAGTTTGTACTGGGGCATGAAGTACTGGGTGACCCCGGAGGCCAATTACCTGATTCTGCGCCACTTTAATCTGGGTTCGGAGGTGCTTCGGTTCATTGCCGACAATGTGCCCGGCATATCCCTCGAAACCACGCCCCTCAAACCTACCCGGCTGGCCGAAGTGAAGGATAACCTCTTTCTCCAGCACGATCTCAACCTATATAATTTCGTGATCAAGCTGAATAAGCTGATGCAGCAGGAGAAGGTGCAGATTGTGCCAGTGGAAAACCCCGATTTCTCCGCTATCTCTACCGAAGACTTTCCCTTCGAATCATTCCGCGACGGCTGGACGAACTTTCTGGATCTGAGTACAGCGATTGAAATTTTCACCCCAGTGTACCAGTTTTTCCTGACCAACCGGGATTTCTGGCGAGCATCCAATTCCCTGCAACTGGATGAAACGATTGGCTTGTACGCGGCTACCATCCTGAACTGCCCCGAAAAGCTGGTCGCGCTTAACAATAAACACCCCATGATTCCGCTTTCTGTGCTTAATGCGGGCTTTCGCCTGACTCTACACGGTCTCTCTACCGAAGTACTGCACGGCTTACTGGTGGAACAAAAGAAGAAGCAGTCCCCGCCAGCTACGATGGTCTCACCCGAAAAAGTCGGTAAAGTATAGACTCTGCCTACTTTTTTCTGTAAACTGCGTCGGTGAATAATCGTATTGCCGACAGCTATAATATTGTATCCAAACTCTCGCCTAAGCGAATTGCCAATGCATCGCGCATTCTGGGCAGTTATTACCACTCGCGTTTTACTGGCCAACCTAATATCTCGGGTTTGCCTATCAGTCTGTCGGTAGAACCAACCACCTCCTGCAATCTGCGCTGCCCCGAGTGCCCCAGTGGTTTGCGTTCTTTTACCCGCCCTACCGGACGACTACCCATTGAACTGTACCGAGATGTTATTGACGAACTAGCGGATACGCTCATTTATCTGCTGCTTTATTTTCAGGGCGAACCTTATCTGCATCCGCAATTTCTGGAGCTGGTTCAATATGCGTCTCAAAAAAATATCTACACGGCTACCTCCACCAACGCTCATTTTCTGCACGATGAAGCGGCTCGTAAAACCGTAGCTTCCGGACTGGATCGCCTGATTATTTCTATTGACGGTACCACGCAGGAAACATACGAATCATATCGAATTGGCGGTAAGCTAACGAAGGTGCTGGAAGGGGCAGCGAACATTGTGCGTTGGAAGAAGCAGCTTCGCTCCCGCACCCCACAGGTTATTTTTCAGTTTCTGGTCGTGCGCCCCAACGAGCATCAGATTGAAGAAGTGCAGCAGCTAGCCCGGCAGATCGGGGTAGATGAGGTCCGGTTTAAGACAGCTCAAATCTATGACTACGAACAAGGCTCTCCGCTGATACCAACCCAGGAGAAATACGCCCGCTACCGGCAACAGGCTGACGGCAGCTTTGCCATTAAAAACAAACTGCTAGATCACTGCTGGAAGATGTGGCACTCCTGCGTAATGACTTGGGACGGGCGTATTGTGCCCTGCTGTTTTGATAAAGATGCCCACCACGTGCTGGGAAGTGTGCAGGAAAAATCATTCCGGGAAGTATGGCACAGCGAAGCCTACCGGCAATTCCGGACCCAGCTTTTACAATCGCGCCAGCAAATTGATATTTGCCAGAACTGTACGGAAGGCACGAAGGTATGGGCATAAATTGTCAGATAGGCGAGCCTTATTGCCAAAAAAGATGATTATTTTGCAAGTTGACTGGCGAGACTAAACGAAGATGAAAATTTTTGCGTTGTATTCACAAACAGGCTTTTTTGAGGGTTATCGGAACTTTTAGTCTTCAAAAAACTGTCTAGGGTTGGTGAATTATCCTGGAGCAATAAAGATATTTACCAAATTAGATTGTAATTTACACGTATCCACAAATGAAAGGTCGTATGAAAGTGTTAAAATTTACCCTGGCTATCTTCTTCTTGGCAGCAGTCAGCAGTTGCTCTTACAAGACATGCCCTACCTATTCTAAAATAGAGGCTCCTACCAACCTCGTGGTAACCACCCAGCAAGCTAATAACCTGACTCCTGTCCGGTAACTTCAACGGAGACTCCTGCTTTTTGTAAATCTTCCCAGAAGCGGGGGTATGATTTCTTAACCACATCCGGGTTCTCCAGGGTGAGGGGAGTACACATCGCCAGTGGGGCAAACGCCATCGCCATCCGGTGATCATCGTAGGTATCAATAATCAAATTATCCCGCGCAATATCTCCCTCCGAAGGAATCAGCTCCCAGGTACCGTCTTTCTCCTCCAGAAAAGCTCCAATCTTGGCTAGCTCCTGTTGCAGGGCCAGAATACGATCGGTTTCTTTGATACGCAAACTCTCCAACCCCGTCATGGTACAACGTACCCCTTTGGCCGCACAGGTGACGGCCACGGTTTGGGCCAGATCCGGGCAGTCACTGAAATCAAAAGAAAAATCTTTTGCACCCTCCTGCCGGGTCAGCCGCACTCCGTCCGACTCAAATGTTGAGCTAACTCCCAGATTTTCCATAATGCGTACGATCGCCTGATCGCCCTGAAAAGAATCCTGACGCAACCCCATCAGTTTTACCTCAGCCTGACCAGCCAATGCCACCATACTATACCAGTAGCTCGCACCCGACCAGTCTGATTCAATCGTATAGCTGGCTGACTGGTAAACTCCCGGTTCTATGCGAATAGCCTGTTCGTTCTCCCAGGTATGGGGCACTCCGAATTGCTGCATCAATCCCAGGGTCATGGTGATATAAGGACGACTACCGACTTTACCCATTAGCTCCAGTAACAGCCCATGGTCAAATTTAGGAGCGATCATTAGCAGGGCGGAGATGTACTGGCTACTCACATCGCCTCGCATCCGCACGTATTTCATCTCCTGATCCAGCGTCATGCCCCGCACATGTACGGGCGGGTAACCTTCTTCCTGCATATACTGAATATCCGCTCCAATCTCCCGTAAAGCATCCACCAGAATACGCACGGGCCGCTGGTGCATCCGGGGGGTGCCCTTGATGACTTTGCCCAGACTATTCACGGCACAATAGGCAATCAGGAAACGCATGGTAGTTCCGGCATCCAGTACATCCAACTCTGGCTCGATGGACTGGAGTAGCTTCTGCATGGTTTGGGTATCCCGTGCTTCAGACAGGTTTTTCAGGGTAATTTCTTCATCCGTCAGGGCCTGAATGATCAGGGCCCGGTTGCTCTCGCTCTTGGAAGAAGGCAGGGTTACCGTGGTTGAAAGGGTACTATCTGCCTGCTTAATCTGTATATATTGCAAAAGAAATTCGTTTTTATGTCTACAATAATCTCACTAACCCAATGCCTCGCCTCAGCCAATACAAATATCTCAAAAAAATTGGTGAGAGTACGGTTGAAGTTCTGGTTATTTTTTTTGTACCTTGACGATTAACCTAATTTTTTATTCCACCGAAACTTTTTCATGCATGGATAATTCAGAAAAAACCCTCATTGCTTTTTTAGTAGGAGCCATTGCCGGAACCATGGCAGGATTGCTAGTAGCTCCCAACAGCGGTCAGAAGACTCGAAAGAAACTGAACAAATCAGCCAACGATGTTTTATATGATCTGGAAGATGCCTGGGAAGAGAGTGCTGAGCGTATCAAAGATCTGGCAGATACTGCCGTAGAAGAGCTGGAGAAATACAGCAAAAAACTGACTAAGAAGTAGTAATTATATTCCAATCATAGAAGCCGAATGGAGGTTACCCCCCTGTTCGGCTTTTTTTTTGCCCGATCAGAGCCCCTGATAGTAGGTTAAGGCTTCCTGAACGTCCTTCTCTAGGATCGGCACATCATAATTGGCCAGCCCTATGCGCTCCAGCAGGGTGCAGCGAATCGTTTGCTGATCGTTTTTCTTATCCTGCTTAGTCAACTGCACAATATCTTCTACTGCTTCCGTCGGAATTTCAGGCTGACCGAAAACAGCGATAATGAAGTCGTTGATTTCTTCGGCTTCCTCCGGCGAAAGGCCGGTATGCCGGACCGAAAGGAAGGTTTCGGCAATCATGCCCACAGCAATGGCTTCTCCGTGTAATAAGGGACGGTCCGTCTCCAGAAAATAGCTTTCTACCGCATGCCCGATGGTATGCCCGAAGTTCAGGACTTTCCGTAAGCCCCCTTCCAGAAAGTCTTTGTCAACGACCCGGGATTTCACCTGCACCGAATGCCCAATATGAGCACTCCAGTTCTGACGGGCAAAAGGCGCGCTTCGCAACGTATTCCAATATGCCGCATCGGCAATCAATGCATGCTTGATGACCTCGGCAAAGCCAGAGCGAAGCTCCCGTTCCGGTAACGTTTGCAGAAACACCGGATCGATGAAGACCTGCTTCGGCTCCTGAAACAGCCCGATGTGGTTCTTGAACCCCTGAAAGTCGATGCCGAGTTTACCGCCCACCGAAGCATCTACCTGGGCTAATAAAGTGGTCGGCAGGTTGATGAAGGGCATCCCCCGCTTATAGGTTGCCGCACAAAAACCTCCCATATCACCGATCACCCCTCCACCGAGGTTAATCAGCAGGGATTTACGGTCGAAATGCGCTTCGGTCAGATGGTTCCAGATAATGGAACAGGTATCCAGGTTCTTTTGTAATTCACCGCTTTTTACCTCAATCACTGTATGCGCTGCGGGTAGCACATCCTGAATCAGCGGATAGCAGTGGGCAGCGGTATTTTCATCTACCACCACAGCCAGGCGGGAAAAGCTTCCCTCTTCCAGAAATTTAGAAAGAGTGGCAGCAATGTCTTTGGTAATCGTTACGTTCTCGGCAGGCATGGTTGATTGTTCTACAGACTGAATACTGAACAGAGATATGATATAAGCACGAGAGAAAGAGGCGGACTAGGATTCTACCCGCAAGCCCGATTCCGTTTCGTTTTCGTTCTGGATATTATCCATCACTTCGGTTTGCTTTCGGATAGATTCTACGTGCATCAGGTTAAACAGATCCACGATAAATTTTTTGCGCAGATTCAGGTCTTTGGCCCAGTCCTTCCGCGACTCAAACACATCGTTCCAGCGATCAAGCTGAAAAGCAGCCACGTTGTTCTTTTTCTTCCACGCTCCGATCTGAGAGACCAGATCCAGGCGATGAGCCAATAGTTCTACCATTTCCCGGTCAGCATGGTCAATCTGGGTACGCAAATCTTCCAGATGGGTCACGTATTCAATATCCTCGGAAGAAGGCTTGCGAATTTGCAGTCCTCGAATAATCTCTCCCAGTGCCTGCGGGGTGACCTGCTGGCGGGCATCGCTCCAGGCATTTTCCGGGTCGCGGTGGGTTTCTATGATCAGTCCGTCAAAGTTCAGGTCCATGGCAATCTGCGAGATCTCGGCCACGCCTTCCCGCTTACCAATAATATGGCTGGGGTCGCAGATCATCGGAAGATTGGGTAATTGCCGCTTCATCTCAATGGGCAACTGCCAGGTAGGCACATTGCGGAACCGAGTTTTCTGGTACGTAGAGAATCCTCGGTGAATGGCTCCCAGCTTGGCCACTCCAGCCTGGTGCAGGCGTTCCAATGCTCCCATCCACAGGGCTAGATCCGGGTTAATAGGGTTTTTGACCAGCACCGGCACATCGCAGCCACGTACGGCGTCGGCAATCTCCTGCACAATAAACGGGCTCACGGTGCTGCGGGCTCCTACCCAGAGCACATCAATTCCGTAGTGCAGGGCTTCTTCCACGTGCATGGCGTTCGCCACCTCTACAGCAAATTGCACATTCAGCTCTTTCTTAATGTCTTTGATCCACTGCAAAGCTTCCTGGCCAATGCCCTCAAAGGTATTGGGTCGGGTACGGGGTTTCCATACTCCCGCCCGCATCAGGGTCACGCCCTGCTCTTTCACGGCCTTCACTGTTTCGAACAGTTGCTCTTCGGTTTCGGCACTGCAAGGTCCGGCAATAACGAGCGGGTCCGTTTTACCTATATTCCACTGATGTAATTCCTTAAGTTCCATAGCGTATTAAACAAATATACCTACTGTGATAGTTTATCTATTGTGAGAAATTATATAGACTGCGTTCTTTACGCGCAATGCTACCTTTGTATATAACCAATTATGGAATATGTATTCACCGAAGCGCTTCCGGTTTCGTTTGATAATACCGAAATAGCTTTTTCCTACAAATCCAACCAGGATCTTCAGAAGACCTACTGGCTCTTCAAGGCCATCAACTATCCGGTGATGACCAACGTAGGCACAAAGGTTACAAAATTAGCCTTAAAATTAAAGTTGCCTATCCGTAATGTACTAAAAAACACACTATTCCAGCAATTCTGCGGGGGAGAGACCATTGCCGGTTGCTCCGGCACCATTCATATGCTGGCCTCCCACAATGTGAAAACCATCCTGGACTATTCGGTAGAGGTTGAGAAAACTGAGGAGGGCTTTGACCACACCACCGAAGAAACCCTGCGAACCATCACCGCGGCGAAGAATGCTCCCCACATGCCCTTCTGTGCGTTTAAGCTCACCGGTATTGTCAGCGCCAAGCTACTGGCCCGCGTACAGGCGGGAAAACAGCTCTCTGCGGAGCAGGAATCCGCCTATACTCGAGGGAAAGAACGCCTGAACCGACTATGCCAGGCGGCCCACGAAGCCGAGACGGGCCTGTTTATCGACGGAGAGGAATCCTGGATTCAGGAGGTGATTGACGACCTGGCCGATGAGATGATGAAGCGCTATAACCAGGATCGGGTGATTGTCTACAATACCTACCAGATGTACCGGCTCGACATGCTGGATAATCTCCGTAAAGCCTACCAGCAGGCCGTAACCCACCAGTATTATCTGGGAGCCAAACTGGTACGGGGGGCTTATATGGAAAAAGAACGGGAGCGGGCGGAGGAACTGGGTTACCCCGACCCTATCCAGCCGACCAAAAAAGATACGGACGAGCACTACAACCGGGCGCAACTGTTTTGCCTCAACCACAAGCAGCGCATTTCCCTGGTATCGGGCTCGCACAATGAGTACAGCAACTACTACCTGACCTTGCTGATGGAGAAGCACTCCATGAAGCCCGGTGACCCCCGGGTGTATTTCGCCCAGCTCTACGGCATGAGCGATAACATCTCCTTCAACCTCTCGGCCGCCGGATACAACGTGGCCAAATACCTGCCCTACGGCCCCCTGGAATCGGTGATGCCCTACCTGTTTCGCCGGGCCGAAGAAAACACCTCCGTACGCGGACAAAGCAGCCGGGAGCTGATCCTGGTAGAGCGGGAGCTGAAACGAAGAAAAAAGGGGGTATTGTAATTATCTACTATCGCAATAAAAAGTTATAGCGTTGAGCTATCTTCCTTGCTTTGCTACTTGCCCCCTCTTGAATAAGCATCCCGATTGTAACGAATGATATGCCTGCCACAAACATTGGCTGATTAAACTCTCCCCCACCAAAGGAAGACCCCATGGGCCATCCAATCATGGCTCCGCCTATCGTGGCAACGATATTTGCTAAAATATAATTGCTACGGTACTCCTTATAATATAATATAAGCTGCTCATCATGGTACCTTTGAATTAGTGGGAGTATTTGCTTTGGCTTCGCAAAGCGATGCGTCCCTAAGTAAAACCCTGGTACCAATCCGCCTTTGTAAATAAGACGGCTGTTATCTTCATTTAAGTTAATAAATGGAGTATCATTAATTTCTCCAAATGTCTTTCCTAAAGTAATTCCGCCTCTTAGCCCGTCCCACTGTGGTTTAATACGGACTCCATTGCTACGAAATAGATAAGTGGCGCCAGTTCCTTTACGGTATAGTTCTCTGCTAGTAGCTAAATGGTAACCGATGTGGGCATTTACTAGTAACGAGCCCAATCGGTACCGGACTCCTACTTCAGGAGTGATTCCTCCGCCAATGGCGTCGAACTGAATAGAATTAATTGAAGAATAATCGTAAACCCGGTTGAGCTCTTCGCTTTTCATAGAGGTAAACGTAAGAAGCAATTGGACAGCAGGTACTACTGACCAGTTTTCAGTAACTGGGATAATCCGCTCGTACATTCCCCCAATGTTTTCTGCCCTTACTAATTGATCAGAGCGTAATTCGCCAGAATAGTCGCTGTACGCTAGTCTACCTCCGGTAGATACGTGGCCCCATACAAAACCTAGTCCGTTGAGACCATCCCGCGAATGGTTCATAAATTGAATTTGCCAGTTGTAATAGGCAGGGAAAGCACTGGTAGCTTTAATTGGCACATTGTAGATAGACATTAAATCTTGATGAAGAAGCTTTAAGTCTGACATATCGTAACTTCCGTAGCCAACTCTAGCCCGAAATGAAGTGTACTGGCCAAGTGCAGGCAGGGCTACCAACAGCCAAAGAATAAACAAGTAGATGGATCGCATGGTATTTCTTTACAATGTGAGAGGAAGGTAGTAACCGCCACTGCTAAACAGGGTGCTATTATAGAAATAGTACTTGTAATTCGTTGAATTGTATACACTGACTTGCCGTACAAGCTGGCCCGAATTATAGTCGTAAATAAGATACTGTTCCGGATAAGCCTTACTCACCCCGCCTACGTAACCCGTTTTAGGGTCAATAGCAGGGTTGATGAGCGTGTGAGCTAACTGCTTGGTGTTTTGAGCCGCAACATCTGACCAGTTGAATACACGTATTCGCTGATCATCTACTACCATAAACTTCCCATATTCGTCGGGAACGTTCATAACGGTATAATCGCCGATGAACGGAAACTGACCTACTTCTTGAATGCTATCAGTGGTAATTTTATAGACAGTCTGATTGCGGGCAAAGTACTCTCCATTGGGAGAAAGCACTAAAGACTTAAATACCCCATCGAAGGTATGACGACTGTGCAGATGAGCACTATCCATATCAACAATGACAATATCCTGAAGAAATTCGGTTGTATACGCGTCCATAACTAAGCGATTGGTATTACTCACTCGCATTATAGACTTACTGCTTGACTGAACACTTCCGCCGACCAACTGCGTCTTACTGAAGGTTTTTACCACTGAGAAATCGGAAAGGTTGATGGCTGATATATCAAAGCCGTATTGTCGATAAGCAATGCTGGCATCTTCAGATATTGTGAACGACCAAACCCCGTCAAAGTCTACCGTGCGGTTCACTTCAAAGCTGCTCTCGTCAAGGGATTGAAGAGTAACATCATAGTGTCCATTTTGGTCCAGCATGTAGATTCTCTTAGTGGCTGGCCGATACCAAATACGGGTAAATGGTTCCCCTTTCGTTCCGACTATCTGCTTCTCTGTTTCGTCAGCCGGTGCGGTATAATTGCTATCTTCATTCCGATTTATATACAAACGGTAGCTCACCGTGCTGCTAAAAGGGGCTGAATCTATGCACGTAGTATCATCTGGGTTTTCGGTTTTCTTTACAAGCTCCTCCTGTGTGCTATACCCATACGAGTCTTTTTCCAATCGATAAATAGAGTAATGGTGCAGATTTGCCGGATATTTGGTCTTCGACCAAGACAGAGCGATTGTAGTGTCGGTATTCTGTACGGAGTAGAACTCAGGAAAAGAGTCTTCGTATAGCACATCACCGCTACTCAGTTGCGGAAAGTAGTGCGAATCCTTATAATCATCGTACACGGTAGATACCTGATAGTATTTCCTGCCTCCAATGAATTCATTATCGATATACTCCGTAACTGTAGGATCATCAATCACGATTAGTTGATCAGAGCTATTATATAGTTGATAAGACACAAAATCTTCTCGGGTATAGGGCTCCCATTCTATTCTGAGGCTTCCTTCATAAGGCTCAATGGCGGTAATTTTAGGTGGCTGAGGTATCTTTATACGCACAACTATAGGTTGTTGATAGACTATTAATATCCGTTCACTTACTGCTTTTTGCTCTTCAGCCCAACTACCAGTGTTAATATCCACAAGCACTTCTGCTTCTAACGTATAGTATCCATCAGGTATACTTTCGCTTCTAAGTCTGAACGAACCCTCTACAGCATAATCACCATAGGTATCGTGTACTTTGATATCATTTATTGAGAACTTAATATTTTGTATATCGCCTCTACGAACCTCTAGAGTATACCTTATATATTGATTTTCACTGCGCGCATACACTGTATCCTCTCCGTCATTGATACGCATTGTCAAACCAATATCTTCTGCCGAAAGTGGATCTATTTGTACTGGATTAACTCCTTCCGGTTCATAATCACAGGCAATTAGCATGACAAAAACTACTAGTTGCCAATATGGATATGGCTGTCTTATTCGCATACTGATGAATAGAGCATTTAGTATAACTACCGCCGCACGGTCTGCCCCAGGGCTTCACGCTGCTGGGGGTTATCATCGAAGGCGAGTTGAGCTATTTTATCAAAACGGTACATCCAGGCTTGCAGTTTGTCCAGCGTTTGCTGGCGGGTATCGCTCAATTGCTGGGGCAAGCTCTTCGCTTTAATTTGCAGAGCAAGTAATTCCAGTATCCGATCTACCAAACGACTGGCATCGGTTAATTCTTTCTGAGGCACCACATACTTCTCCATCATGGCTACAGGAATATGAGCGTAAAACCGCTTGATATGCCGTAGACAATCGGTAGTACTGCGGGGAATAGGTCCGGTCAGCCGAAGGGTATCCTGGTATTGGGCGGCATCGCGCTGGTAGGCCAGTCGAGCAGTCTCCTGATGCATTCGGAAGCTCCCCATCAATTCCACTTTCGCCTGGGTGAGTACCTGGGTTGCCTGATACTGTGCTTCCTGGGCCTGTTCCCGCTGCAACGTAAGCTGCGCGATATCCTTATGCATTTTCAACCCATCTCGAATTTTCTTTTCATCAAAAGAATACTGCGCCATCACGGTCAGCAGTTCGGGAGAGTTAAGCACGTTGGTCAGGGCGATATACGCCCGCTGAAGAAATACATCCTGCTTTTCCATATCCTCATCACATTTTCTGTTACAAAATATTTCTTAAAATACACCTGCCTCACAGGCTACTTACTCAATGGTAAAATCATCTAAATCAAATCTATCATTTTGGTTTCATAGAGATATATGAATAAAACGAATGTCCAGATGTTTCATGCCATCAATAGCAGGCACGTAAAGATAAAATTGTATTTTTTTGCAAAACATTCATAAAATAACCGAAACATGCTTATGTGCTTAATCTATGACTTTGTGTAGTCTACTATGATGTATTGGCCAAATAAGCAATATATAACGCTAGGGAAGAGGTATTCCTATGTAAGAAAATAATCGCCGGTGCACGGGGAGGTGCTCCCCGCGCACCGGTCAGTTTACCGCCTCGCCGGGAGCAGCTCCCAATGCTCCGGAAAGTTTACCACCTCGCCGGGAGCAGCCACCAACGCTCCGGAAAGTTTACCGCTTCGCCGGGAGCAGCCACCAACGCTCCGGAAAGTTTATCGTTTCACGAGGAGCTACCCCTAGTACTCTGGAAAATTTACCGCAGGGCAGGAAGGTCCTCACTAAGCATCGGTGAGAGTTAACGAGCTATTTTTTTTGCTGGGATAGGAAGGTGACCAGGGAGGCGAATTCTTCGTACGACAGGGCATTGGCCAGTCCGGCGGGCATCATGGAGGTGTCCAGCTCCTTCCGGGTGGCGATGTTCTCGGCCTTCACGGTAAATACCTGGCCGGCAATGTTGCGGATGACCAGTTGCTCGGCTGATTCCTGAGAGACGAAGCCTACGTAGTTCTTACCGTCTTTGGTGGTAATCTGTACCGTGGCGAAGCCCTGCGAGATAGATGCATTGGGTTTGAGGATAGATTCGGCAATCTGTTCCCGGGTCATGATGGAGCCAATCTGGCCCATGAAGGGGCCTTTCATGGTTTCGGAGGTACTGAGACTGTGGCAGGCGACGCAGCCCTGTTTGGTGAAGAGCGTCTTGCCCAGTGCCGGGTCTCCTTTGATATCGTCTAGCGCCAGCATGATGTCTTCTATAGAGTTCTTCCCAATCTGCCCTTTCTCATTGCTGATTTTACTCAGATCAACTTTTGCCTCTTCCTGCGATGCCGCCTCTTCTTCTTCGCCCCCAAAGGAGATAATGCCCATGCGGAGCTTGCCGTTGAGGTCGGCAAAGAACTGCTTACCCGCGGTATTGGCTTTGTTTCTCTCGGCCATTAGAAAGTCTTTAATCTCCGGAGAAGATTCCCAGGCCACGGCTTTGTAGTACGGGCCGTGGGTATCGGGTCGGGTACTCCACCACCAGGAACCATCGTAGGGTGCTTCTTTCTGGTATATCCGCGATAGCGTAGTGAGGATTTCGGCCCGCAGGGCTTCGTTTTTATATTCTTTATAGGCATAGATCAACCCTTCTACCGCCTGTGGGTCGTGCATATAGCGTAATGCCCATAGCGCAAGCGTGGAATGATCGGTGCCGATGGCTTGCACGCAGGCATTTACGGCATCCAGACTTACCAATGCCTGTACTGCCAGGTGAGCGGGGATAATGGCTGAATTAGGAGTGGCATGTGGGCCTTCCGTCCCTTTTTCGGGCGCTACAAAGCTGGTGGGCACCGAAATTTCCAGCAGGGCTTCCGCAGCCTCTTTGCGGCCCAGTCGCCCCAGCCCAACAATGGCTGCTACCTGCACCCGGGGAGATGAGTCTTGAAGAGCATCTATAAATGGCTGCATCGGAACGTCAGCCAGCCAGGCCTTTCTATCGGCCAAAGCCCGGAGGGCAAACTCCTGCACCGTAGGCTCGCTGGTCAGGCTTACGAGCTTATCAATACCACCTTCGCCCGCTATTTGTGCGTAGGTGAAAATTCCGGCTACCCGTACGTCAAGCGATAAACTTTTATCGGCGGCTACTTCCCAAGCTACCTGACTTGCTTCTGCCTCCGGGCGAGAAAGCAAGGCTTGCTGGGCATGCAGGCGCGCCACCGCATTGCCCGATTGCAGCAGAGTTTTAAGTTCTTCTACCGATGCCTCTTCAGGGTTATCAAACGCCTGGTACTCCCAATCCTGGGGTACCGCACGCACAATAAAGCCTTTGCTGGAGTCGCCTTTGTAACCGGCACCGTCCCAGGCCGAAAGAAAGAGTTGCCCGGCTCCGTCAATATCCAGATCGGTAATTTGCGGCAGGTTGAGAAACTCTTCCTGCTCCTGCGTAAAACTGGCTTCGTCGGTATTTACCCGGTGGATGTAGAGATGGTTTCTTCCCCAATCGGCCATCATGGGTACGTTATTGTATTGCTCGGGCCAGCGGTCATCGTCCATAAACAACGAGCCGGTGCCGGAGCCTCCCCCTACGTCTACCAGCGCGGGAATAATCTCGTTGGTGAAATGTTTGAATAGCACCGGGTAACCGTATTCTCCGGATTGTATCTGATGAGAGAAGCGGATGTTCCAGCCGCCCCCATCATTGGTATTGCCCCGGGCAAAAATGTTCATGTAGGGGTCAATGGCTACGTCATAGATATTACGCATGCCGTGGGTATACACTTCCATCTCCTTGCCATCGGGCCGTACGCGAACGATACCTCCGCCCAGCATGGTCATTTTCTTTCCTGAGCGGTCTACGGCATTGTGGAACCCAAAGTCACCTACCGCAATGTAGATCCAGCCGTCAATGCCCATGCGGATACCGTTGGTGGCATGATCTGTCCCTCTTTCCTGCAAGAATTTAGGCGAGCTGATATTCTGGATAAGCGGTTGGGCAGGCCCATCGGCTACTCCATCCTGGTCATTATCTTCAAATACTACCAGGTCCATACCGCTGGCCTGATTGGTTTCTTTCGAGAAGGTGGTGTGCAACACAAAGAGCTTATTGCCTACGGGCAGAATTCCCCGCGGATTGTCCACCTTAGCAAATTCCGTATGCTGGTCGGCCACCCCATCATGGTTGCAATCTATCAGCTTAATAATCGCTCCTTTGTCCGGGTCTTTCCCCAGGGAGCCCATCATATCTACCCCGGCAAAAACCTCACCGGTAGGGGCCACTGCCAAACAGGCTGGGCTCGGCGTTACGTCAGGTCCGGCAAAGTAGGTAATCTTCAGTTCAGCTGGCCAGTTCAGTGCCTGGGAAAGAGAGTCGGATATTCTGAGGGCTTCGGTACTGTCTACGGCTTCACAAGCGGGTTGCTGGCCGCAACGGAGTAGTAAGAGGGACGTTGCCAGGGTTAAAAAAAGCGTCAGGTATTTCGTAATGGCTGTACTGGTTCTCAAGGCGGTAGTATATTAGTTTTATGTTGGAGCAAATATAAGGAAGGATGCCGTACTCTTCCCAAAAGACTATTAAGATCGCCCTCAGGAATGGCGCAAAGCGAGTGGGGATGCTCAGAAGATGAAAAGTGTGCAAATACCCGAAAGCACTCTTTACCCCAGGAAAAAGCGTGGCTCGTATTCTTACATTACCTTGCGGTTACCTCAGAAGTTACTATAGCTACCTACCCTAACTGCTCTTTCAGCTTTTCGTAGGTTTCTTCGGGCTCAATATTTTTTTCTTTATTTACCTCAATGGCACTGAGGATGGTGTCGACAGTATCGGGGGCATAGCCCAACTTCATCACAATGTTCTCGGTAATCCGCATCTCTTCGGGATGGATCTCATCGTCTACCTGAATGAGGTTGATCAGGTAAAACAACATGAAGAACCGCTCTTCGCGTTTGTTCGGGGCCTTGTACGACAGGGTATTCGGATCAAAATTATCCCGCACTTCCTCTAGTTCTTCTTTCTGGAAGCCCAGTTTTTTTCCCACGGAATAAATGTATTGCACTTCCACCTTATCCAGGCTACCGTCGGCCCAGGCTATGCGAAATAACTGATTGAGGTATTCGCGCTCCCGCTTCCGATCCTGCCGATTAAAAAAAGTATCCCAGAGTCCCATATATAAATTCAGGCAAATTTAAGTGTACGTTTATACGGTTGCTCGTATTGAGCAGTTAAGGTTTATGCAAAAAAAGTGCCTGGCTTGAACAGATAGCGATTATTCCAACATGCGTAGTAGGGTAGACAGTTTCGCCTTCATATTACGGCGGTCTACGATAAAGTCTAAAAATCCGTGCTCCAGCAAAAATTCGGCACTCTGAAAGCCTTTCGGCAGAGTCTTGCCAATTGTCTGCTCAATGACGCGGGGGCCAGCAAAGCCAATCAGAGCTTCTGGCTCGGCAATGTTAAAGTCTCCCAGCATAGCGTAGGAAGCCGTTACTCCGCCGGTAGTGGGGTCGGTTAGCAGGGAGATATAGGGAATACCGGCTTCATCTAACCGGGCCAGTTTGGCGGAAGTTTTGGCCATCTGCATCAGCGAAAAACCCGCCTCCATCATGCGGGCCCCACCCGACTTGGAAATCATCAGAAAAGGTATGTTGTTTTCCAGTGCATAGTCCACGGCCCGGGCAATCTTTTCACCTACCACTGATCCCATAGAGCCGCCAATGAACCCAAAGTCCATACAGGCGATTACCAGTGGAAGACCGTTTAGGATGCCATGCGCTGTTCGCACGGCATCTTTCAGTTCCGTCTTTTTCTGCGTTGCCTTGATCCGGTCGGGATACGGCTTGCTATCCACAAAGTTGAGCGGGTCGCCGGAAGTCATCTCGGCATCCAGCTCCGTGAACTGATTATCATCGAACAGCAACTCGAAGTATTCTTTAGAACCAATGCGGACGTGATACCCGTCTTCCGGCACCACATAGGCATTGTTTTTTAACTCGCGGGTATGAATAATCTTCCCGTTGGGGGTTTTAAACCATAACCCATCCGGAGCTTCCTTCTTGGCCTCCGTTGGCGTTTGTATACCCTTATCTTTCCGTCGAAACCATGCCATAACCGTAAATACTAAAAGTTGTGAGTTTTCTCTTGTATCATCCTTCTATAAAACTGCGAAGGGTGGGCAAAGTTAGAGAGAATTTTACATTTCCAAAAAAACCAGCCATGTGTCGGTCTAATGAGGGGCAAATTAGAATTTTTCGCGTAAATATTGGGCCGTATGGTTATTTTCCAGTTGGATCATTTCTTCGGGTCGCCCGGCAAAGGTCACATTCCCTCCATGCTCTCCGCCCTCCGGCCCCAGATCAATAATCCAGTCGGCACACTTGATCACCTCCATATTGTGCTCAATAATCACCACCGAATTGCCCTGCTCAATCAGGGCGTTGATGGCATCCATGAGCTTGCGAATATCGTGGAAGTGCAGGCCAGTGGTGGGCTCATCAAAAATAAACAGCAGGTGGTCGCTTTGGGTGCTTCGGCTACTGTTCCCTTTTCCCAGGAAAGAAGCCAGCTTCACCCGTTGGGCCTCCCCACCACTCAGGGAGTTGGATGACTGCCCCAGACGAATGTAACCTAACCCCACATCCTGCAGGGGTTGCAGCTTATTGACCAGGGCTGGCTGATCGGAAAAGAAGTTAATACTTTCATCTACGGTGAGCTCCAGTACTTCGGAAATGTCCTTGTCCCGGTGCGTAACTTCCAGAATTTCTTTTTTAAAGCGCTTGCCTTTACACACCTCACAGGTCAGGTGGATGTCGGCCATGAACTGCATTTCTACCGTTACCTCTCCTTCGCCCTGGCAATTCTCACAGCGTCCGCCATCCACATTGAAGGAAAAGAACGCCGGTTTGTAGCCTCGCTGTATAGCCAGGGGCTGATCGGCATATAACTGCCGAATATGGTCGTAAGCTTTTACGTAAGTCACCGGATTAGAGCGAGAGGATTTACCAATGGGATTCTGGTCTACGAACTCAACCTGGGTCAGCTTTTTAATATCCCCTTCCAGCCGATCAAACTTTCCGGTGCTCTCACTCACCGTACCGAATATTTTGCCCAGGGCCGGGTATAAAATCGTTTTGATCAGGGTGGACTTCCCCGATCCGCTTACTCCGGTCACCACCGTCAGCACGCCCAGCGGAATATCCACGTCAATGTGCTTGAGGTTATTTTCCCGGGCGCCCCTGATCTCAATCTGGTGCTTGAACGCACGTCGCTTTTTAGGAATAGGGATAAAATCTACTCCACTCAGGTAGCGGGCAGTGTGGGTATTGGCACTGCCATTCATTTTTTGCAGATCATCCAGGCTTCCCTGAAACACCAGATGTCCTCCGTGCCGTCCCGCATCCGGGCCGATATCGATGATCTGATCGGCGGCGCGCATCACCTCCTCTTCATGTTCCACCACAATCACGGTATTGCCCAGGTTACGCAGGGTCATCAGCACCTCGATCAATCGGCTGGTATCCCGGGGGTGCAATCCGATGCTGGGTTCATCCAGGATGTACATGGAGCCCACCAGCGCACTCCCCAGCGAGGTCGCCAGCTTGATGCGCTGAAACTCCCCGCCCGATAAGGAGCTGGTTAGCCGGTTGAGGGTGAGATAGCCCAATCCTACCTTATTCAGATACTCCAGCCGGCTTTGAATTTCCTTTGTAATCCGATCGGCTACTTTTGCCTCGTACGGGTCCAGCGCAACTTCCTCAAAAAAAGTAATCATCCGCTCCACCGGCATCAATACCAGTTGGGTGATAGACGTATCATTGACCCTGACGTAGGCAGCATCTTTTCGCAAACGCGTACCCTTACAATCGGGGCAGGTGGTGCGTCCCCGGTAGCGCGACAGCATGACCCGATACTGGATCTTATGCATTTTAGACCCCAGGTGCTTGAAGAAAGCATCTAAGCCTTTAAAGTAAGAATTCCCCGTCCATAATAACTGCTTCTGTTCGTCGGTCAGGTCGATGTAGGGGCGATGGATGGGAAAATCGAAGCGGATACCGTTTTTCAGCAAGGGTTCTACCCACTTTTTCATGGAATGGCTACGCCAGGGCGCAATGGCTCCTTCGTAGATCGACAGACTTTTGTCCGGTATTACTAAATCTTCGTCTATACCCAGCACTTTTCCAAAACCCTCGCAGGTGCGGCAGGCCCCGTAGGGATTATTAAAACTAAACAGGTTGACGCTCGGCTCTTCAAACACGATACCGTCCTGCTCAAACTTATCGGAGAACCGATGTACTTCCGACCCTTCAGAGGTGACTATCTCTACCTCACAAACGCCTTCGCCCTCAAAAAATGCTGTTTGCACTGAGTCCGCCAGGCGAAACTGTAAATCCTCATCATCCGGCTGCACCGAAGCCCGGTCAATAAGAATTTGGTACTCCACGCCCTTTTTAGCCGACACATTTTCCAGCACCTCTTCGATAAAGCGCACTTCATCATTCACTTTGATACGGGTAAAACCCTTTTGCAGTAGTACGCTCAGTTCCTCGGTCAGCGAGCGTTCCTGATGCAATATCAGCGGGCAAAGCACCATTAATTTAGTCCCTTCGGCCTGGGTAAAGATAAAATCCACCACACTGGTTACCGTGTCGCGCGTCACCAATTCGCCACTGACGGGCGAGTAGGTTTTGCCCACCCGGGCGTACAGCAGCTTCAGGTAATCATAAATTTCGGTAGAAGTGCCTACCGTAGAGCGCGGGTTTCGGGTATTGACCTTCTGCTCAATGGCAATGGCCGGAGAAACGCCTCTGATATATTCCACATCCGGTTTCTCCATTCGTCCCAGGAACTGCCGGGCGTACGAACTCAGACTTTCCACGTACATCCGCTGCCCTTCGGCAAACAGGGTATCAAACGCCAGTGACGACTTTCCTGACCCGGATAAGCCCGTGACCACCACCAGTTTATTACGCGGAATCGCCACGTCCACGCCCTTCAGATTATTCACCCGGGCGCCCTTGATGATGATGAACTGCCTTGGGTCCAGTGCATCGATAGGGGTAGATTGTGCAGTACTCATAGACCGGCAAAAGTACTACATTTCTATGGCAACCCCTCCTACTTATAATAAGAATTTCAAAACTAAAACCTTCCGATTCCTGCTTAAAGCAAGTATACTTTTGCAGGCGTTCTGCGATTTTTCTACTTCACTGTTTACCTCCGCCTCATTGCCCGCATTAACTAAAAAGACTGACCAATCCCGTGAAAACTACTTTTACATTTCTTTCTCTGTTTTTCTATGCCTGCCTCCTTATCGCGCAGGATGTGCATATTTCCGAGTTTACGAAAGTAAATAACCGTTACGATCTGTTCATCATTGGTGGAGATGAGCAGGGAGTGTTCACCGGCCTGGGCGAGGACTATTACTCTAATGGGCTTCGCAACAAACAGGTGGTGAATTATTACGATTTTGAGCAGGGGCAACAGGAAAGCCGCGTCCTCCGGCCCGAAGATAAGTCGCGGGAATACTTTTATTCCTTTTATTTTCAGAACCAGCTTCACATGCTGACCTACGAAGATAAAATAACCGAAGAAGGCATGTACCGCATGTACCTGGAGAGCTACAACAAGCACTTAGAGCGGGACGGAGAAGAAAAAGACATCAGTCGCTTATATCCCTTCATTTTTACTTTCGATGTAGGCAATTATTTCCGCAGCTACTTTTCTACCCAATACGGCAAAATGCGCCGCAGCTACTTCTTCAGCCACACCGAAAGTGCCGACCAGAGCAAAGTAGCCTTGTTCTTTAACTATAACTTCTTCAGCAATGCCGAGACTGATTTTCAGTGCCTGGTGCTGGATGAAAATCTGGATGAAGTTTGGTCGGGCTTTGTAACCCTTCCGGAAACTAACAGCGAGTACAATCTGCTGGAAAGCTATAAACTGGCCAATGACGGCACGCTCTACCTGCTGGTGTCATCCTTCGGAAACAGTAAGTTCAAAAAATCCGCTACCGACTTTGAGTATCAGCTTTACAAGTACCATCCTGAGCAGGGAGAGGTAGAAGCCATTGCCATTCCTACCAACGATCGCTTTATCATTAACCTGGGTATGCAACTCAACAATGCCCAACAACCCGTGCTGGCGGGCGTATACGCCGACCCTAACACCAATGATATTGAGGGTGGCATTGTTATTCAGGGAGCGCAGGCTCGCGAGTACGCTTTCCCTGAAAACGATGCCAAAGACATTAATGCTAAGGACGATAAGGAATATGCCGAGGAATATACTGTTAAAAATGTGGTAGTGGAAGATGATGGCAGCGTGGTTTTCTTTGCCGAATCGTATAAGCGGGGCCCGGTGCTCAAACCAAAATTGGGCCTGGGTGGACTAAGCCCCATTGATACCGATCTGGAAATAGGCGACATTTACCGGAAGATACTGGCAGTGAAGATTGGCGATCAGAGCGAACCGTGGCTGCGTATTGTAGATAAGAGCCAAAAATCAACCGAAGAGCGGGACTTATACACCTCTTACGCATTTGCCCATTACGGAGACACTTACTACTTAACCTTCAACAATGCGATCAAGAACACCTCGGATGTTTCGCTGGTGAGGCTGATGTCTACCGGAGATATTAGCCTGGAAACAATATTTGACAAGAAGGACTACCGTTTCAGAATGGTACCTTCTTTTGCTAAAATATTACATCAGGGCAATTTGGTAGTACCTTTAGAGAAATCAGGCAAGCAGGCTTTGGCCCATATTCAATTTTAGACCTCTCCTTCAATCCAAACTGTTTAAAAAGCACGTATGTTTAGCCAAAGCAAACGTGCTTTTTTTATTTTATTTACGCAAATAGTCCTAACCTTACACATCTTCAATTATGAGAATTTGATAAAATGTCGGCTACATGCTTTCTTAATTTTAAAAATACGCGTAATTTATTGTCGGGATTTTTGCTTAATCAGAATGCATAGGCGAATCTATTCCTTTATGAAGTAAAAGTTGCATGTTATTTGCTACTTACTTATTTTTGAAGACTGTCGTATCGATAAAACCAAATAAATAACCCTTAAACCAGTATTATATGCAGTAAACCTCTACGCTCACTAAACACTTGGATTTATGAAGAAGTATACAGTAAGCGACAGTAAGCTTGTGTCTTTATACAAAGAAGGGCACGAAGAAGCGTTTGAGCAACTGGTTAATCGGCACAGAGCCAAAATTTTCACCGCGATCTATATGATCGTCAAAGATGAATGCATTGCAGAGGACATTCTGCAGGAAACATTTATCAAGGTAGTTAACACTATCAAATCGGGAAGGTATAACGAAGAAGGTAAATTCTTACCCTGGGTTATGCGCATCGCCCACAATCTCTCTATTGATCATTTCCGCAAAAGTCGTCGTTATCCGACCATTATTATGGAGGATGGTAACAATGTATTTAATACATTAGATTTTTCTGAAGATTCTGCGGAATCGATTCAAATAAAAAAGGATACACACACGTTATTAAGGCAGTTGATTAAAGAATTGCCCGAATCTCAGCGGCAAGTGCTTACCATGCGCCACTATATGGACATGAGTTTTAAAGAAATTGCTGATGCGACTGGGGTGAGTATTAATACTGCATTAGGGCGCATGCGCTATGCACTCATTAATTTGAGGAAGAAGATGCAAAAACATAATATCGCCTATGATCCAAACATTTACCCTAGATGATGTAGTACGTTATACGTACGAAGAAATGTCGGCTGATGAGGCCCACAGATTCGAAGAAGCGCTTTGCCTAGACGGCGAATTAATGGACATGTTTCAGACGGTGCATCCGGTAAAATGCCTGCTTGAAAACACTTCCGTTGAAAAAGAGCCTTCCCGCCAGACCGTAAACAATATTCTGGCGTATTCTAAAACATATGATCTCCGGGTGACTCACGAGTAGTCGCCTTTTTTTATGACCAAAAAAGAACGATTTCAGGAGTTCATCTCTTACTTCGTGGAGCACAAACCTGAACCGGAAACTGAACTGGTTTACCGTAACCCGTATGAATTGTTGGTATCGGTGATTCTCAGCGCCCAGTGTACCGACAAACGGGTGAATATTGTGACTCCTCCGCTGTTTGAGCAGTTCCCTACTCCGGCCCACCTTGCTGTAACTACTTTTGACGAACTGTTTCCCTTCATCAAAAGTATCTCCTATCCCAACAATAAAACCAAACACCTGATTGGTATGGCCAAGATGCTGGTAGAAGACTTCGCATCAGAAGTCCCCAGTGATGTGGCGGAGTTGCAGAAACTGCCGGGGGTGGGACGTAAAACGGCCAATGTGATCTCTTCCGTTATTTTCAACCAGCCTTCAATGGCGGTAGACACTCATGTGTTTCGGGTATCCAAACGCCTGGGTCTGGTAACCCAAACCGCAAAAACCCCACTGGAGGTTGAGAATCAGCTCATCCGGCATATCCCTAAAGCATATGTGGGAAAAGCCCATCACTGGCTTATTCTGCATGGCCGCTACATTTGCCTGGCCCGAAGTCCAAAATGCGAGCCGTGTGACTTGTCTCATTTCTGCCGGTATTACGCAAAAAATCGCTGATAAGGCCCAATTCCCCGTTCCATTTCCACGCAATCATTAAACTATTTTCAGCAGGGAAAAACGTTTTCTTTTTATTCTTGTTTAAATGTAAAGAATTAAAATTAAACAAAATGTCTATCACTTCCATTGCCTGGTTCCGTAATGATTTGCGATTAAGTGACAATATTGTTCTTACTGAGGCACTTCGAAAATCTGATATTGTGTATCCGGTTTACTGTTTTGATCCCCGGCATTTTTCTGATACCCCATTGGGTATGCCTAAGATGGGTGCTTTCCGGGCGCAGTTCCTGATAGAGTCCGTAAATAACCTGCGTACCAACCTGCGGGCTGTCGGATCAGATCTGATTGTTCGGCAGGGCATACCCGAGCGCATCATTCCACAGCTGGCGAAAGAAGTTCAAGCCACTAGAGTAATAGCCAGCAAAGAAGTTACTTATGAAGAGGCCTCGGTTGAAGAAAAGGTGGAAAACCTCCTGATCCCGATGGGAATTGAACTGGAATTACTCTGGCAATCTACCTTATTGCATGTTGACGATATTCCCTGGCCAATTAACAATGTGCCCGATATTTTCTCTCAATTCAGGAAAGAGGCTGAAAAGACTACGCAGATCAGAGCATCACTACCGGCTCCCAATTCGCTGAGTAATATTACCGCTATTTCTTCGGGAGATATGCCCTCTTTAAATCAATTAGGATTATCTAAGCCGATGTTTGATGCACGAGCGGTGCTGCCATTTCGTGGGGGCGAAACAGCCGGAACCACTCGCGTAAAAGAATACGTGTGGGAACATAATTGCCTGAAAGATTATAAAGAAACTCGAAACGGCATGTTGGGCGCTGACTACTCGTCAAAATTTTCAGCTTGGCTGGCTAATGGTTCGCTCTCTCCCCGCATTATCTACGAAGAAATAAAGCGATACGAAAAAGAGCGCACTAAAAACAAATCTACGTACTGGCTGATTTTTGAGCTGCTTTGGAGGGATTATTTTCGATTTATCGCAAAGAAATACGGCAATCGTATCTTCCGCCTCACTGGGATTCAGGATAAAGATGTGCTTTTAAGCAATGATACCGCTTTGTTTGAGAAATGGAAAAACGGGGAAACCGGAGTACCGTTCATCGATGCCAATATGCGAGAAATTAATGCTACCGGCTTTATGTCGAACCGGGGAAGACAAAATGTAGCCAGTTTTCTGGTGAAGGATTTAGCGCTTAATTGGACCTGGGGTGCATCGTACTTTGAGACCATGCTGATTGATTATGATGTATGCAGTAACTGGGGAAACTGGAATTATATCGCTGGAGTAGGCAACGATCCACGCGAAAACCGCTATTTTAACATCATGAGCCAGGCACAACGGTATGATCCTCAGGGTGCGTATGTACGCCACTGGATTCCTGAACTGGCGCACATTCCTGGAAAAAAGGTGCATTACCCCAGCGAAATTCCCGAATCAGACCTGGCAGGTATGGGAGTGCATATTGGCGAGGAATATCCGGAGCCACTGGTGGCGTTTAGCAAGTGGCTGTATTGATATTTAAAACCAGGGACGGGGTACGCGGCTGAATGGCCAGGGAATGGCGGTCATAATCAATACAAACCCAATCAGGTAGAACAGAGCAATACGCTTGAATTTGACCAGATCGCTGGTAGCACGCTTGGCGGTAGAATACCCGACCGTGATCAGCACGATACCAATAATAATAGTGGCAATATGTTCTACGGCCCAAAAGCGAAGCTCAGGGTTTTTCATGGCCGAACCCATATCAGACAGCGCACTTTGCACAACCGGACTCACAAAGTACAGAATAAGTCCGATGAGCAATTGAACGTGTACCGAGATCAAGGTAAACAAACCCAGTTTACGATCACCTTCCGTAAAAGGCTTCTGGCCAAACCAACCGGTAAACGCTTTAATGATCGCAATGACCAGCAGGATGACGACAATATAGCGAAGTGCAGAATGAAGATGTAAAAGACCGGTATACATACTGTAAGATTTGTTCGCTGTAAAGCTAGACAAAACTCGTCAATCAAAAAAAAAGCGGCCTTAAAAAGACCGCCTGTACTTTATATTAAGCTGCTCGCCGATGAATATTTATCAACTTTTTGGGCTTAGAGGGTGGCATATCTTCGCTGCCCTTCCGTTGTACCATCAGATAGAAAAACATGCCTATGGTATATAGCACTCCGGCTAAGTATAAGGCTAAAAAAGCATAAGAAAGAATTGTTATCATTATCGTAATTGTGTTCAATCCTATTACTGAAATGGCCCTGAAAAAGTTGCATATTTACACAGCTTCAGGAAGATATTTTTTCCTCTTCGGTTTCCCGCTCAATTTCCTGTTTAATTACCTGAACGGCGTTCTTCTTAGGAATGATGGCATCTCCTATATGTTGCGAATAGGCTTTGGTAAATTCAGCCCCTACCAGGAAAATAATGGCCGAATAGTAAATCCAGATCAGTAATACCACGAGTGAGCCAGCCGCACCGTAAGAAGAAGATAAATTGCTGGTTTTGAGATATACTCCAATCAGCTCTTTGCCCAAAACAAACAATACGGTTGTCACCAAGGCTCCTACCCATACATCGCGCCAGCGTATGAGCGCATCAGGCAACAGTTTGAAAACCAGGGCAAAAACCAGGGTAACGATGGCAATGCTGATCACCAAACTGGCCATCCCAATGAGATATACTGTGTATTCGGATAAAAACCGGGCAATAAACTCTTCTGATACATTCAGAGCCAGATCGATGATCTGAATAGCAATTAAAATCAAGCCCAGACTCACGACAATAACGAACGAAAAAAGGCGATCAATAATCAGCTTGAGCCAGCCCCGTTGTGGTTTTGCCCGAACTCCCCAAATTTCGTTCAGGGCCAATTGGATATTGACAAATACGGTGGTCGCACTAAAAATAAGTGTGGCAAACCCAATGGTTTTTGCTACTGCACCCGATTCGTTGATGGTGGCATTTCGTAAAATATTCTGCACCTGCTTGGCAATACCCTCTCCTACATGCGTGGCAATTTGCTGGTACAGCGATCCCTTCACGGCTTCTTCTCCATAAAAATACCCGGCGATATACACCGCGAAAATGAGAAGTGCCGGTAAAGAAAAAATCATGTAGAAGGCAATGGAAGCCCCATAAAGCATAGGATTATCGTGTACAAAGCCTTTGTAGGTATCAATGAGCAACCGCATACCCACTGTTTCTTTCAAGGTAGCCCAATACTTTTTCCAGCGTTTCATAGGACCCGGTTGTCTACATTCAACAGTATAACCAGCGCACCAGCGCGTTAGTTACATGGCAAAAGATCATACTTGCCCCTGCAATAAAGCAAAAAGTGCTGAATGTTTATCCAGCACTTTCTGCAAAAGAATAATTTCAAACTACTTACTGTATAATCACTTTGTGCGTAGCCCACTCAGAAGCGGTTTGGGTCTTCACCAGATAGATTCCTTTAGGGTAAGAAGACAAATCCAGCGTTACCGTTTTATCCTGCGTCATGGTACCTGACTTGAGCGTGGTTCCCTGCAGGTTGCTTACCCAATACGTTGCATCTTCACTGGCTTTGATATTCACAATGCCGATGGTCGGATTTGGGTAAACACTCATTTCAATGGTTTCTGCTACCGGAAGTGTGTACTCCGTAGAGAGTACAACATCTTCCTGCTGCGTCACTTCCTGCTTCACCGAAGGAGCCAGCGATGGCTTGCTCTCAATTACCAACGCTCCGAGGAAACCGTAACTGGACCCTGCCGCCCGGCTTACTTCAATTGCTAATTCACCAGTGATGGAAGGACGAATGTTTTCTATCGTTACCGTCTTTTGCTCATTATATGAGGCATTCAGGCTAACTTCTTTATCACCAATGCGATAAACTGTGGTACGATCACCGCCGTACATAGAGCTGGCATAGAAGGTGAAGCTGTATAATTTGTCCGGAGACAGACCACTCAACCCGACTATTTCGTTTTCCTTCGTCCAATAATACGATTGGGTAACCGCATCGGGATATGTTCCGTTATTTCCTCCACTGGTATACCCTTTGGCGTTTGCACCATCCCAGGCTGTTTCCAGTTGAAGGGTAATTTGAGTAAGCTCTCCTTTTGTGTTCTGAAGCTCCCATCGCTCTCCTGAGACAGGTGCGCTTTGCAGGTTATTCCATCCGGATGCCGTATGGCCATCATCCTCATGTACGTTGATGTACACTAACTCATTGTTAGAAGATGCAGGGGCCTCTTTGGGCGCTTCCAGGAAGAGTACTTTATCAGGAACCGATTGCAACTTCACTCCCGGTCCTTCATAGCGTACTTCCAGCACTTGCGGACCCCACTGCTCAAAGAATGTTAAGCGGATGGGGTGATATCCTTGGGATAAGGTGATACTGCCTGATTTCTCTTCGGCTTCACCTTTCTTGC
>JAVKCN010000016.1:0-4788 GCA_040222715.1 Cyclobacteriaceae bacterium
GAAACTTGAGCGAATCAAAATGAGGGTTAATATCAATCATTTTGCCTTGAAGGGAAAGCTCTATCTACAAGCAATTAAAACAGCTTACAAGTATCTTAATGACATTAAAGAAACCTTGAATCTTCAAGGCCTTGCGTAACACCAGTTAATTAATTCGGGGACAGAATTTAAAATTTAAAATTCAATCTCAATTGAATTTTTTACGATATTCGACTCAACACATGGGATTTAACCCTTGCTAGAACCTACGTTCAGAAATATAGATTTCTGATACAGTATCGGAGGGTTTTTCAGCTTCTTTGCATGAGAAATGTGTAAAACAGCAAACATTTTAAGTAAGTGGACAAAAGTTATGTGGTAAGCCCTGATTTTGCTATCTTATTGGTATGCGTTACATCACCCAACTTACCGAAAAAGAGAAATGGCAACTGAAGGAAGGATTCCGGAACGGCTCAACTCATCGCTTTCGTATTCGTTGTCAAAGCATATTGCTGAGTGCCGAAGGTTATCGGATCAATCAACTGGCCACCATGTTTAGCGTCGACCGGGATACGGTGAGTCGGTGGTTAGGCCAGTGGGAAAAAGAAGGCTTGAAGGGATTGCGAGATCAACCTCGGAGTGGCCGACCGGCTAAACGGTTATTCCCTAGAATAGGTCTACCCAATCCCAGTATCCTTAGAGAAGTTTGCCATCGCTTAACTCAATCACCCGATCACTGTTTTGGGCAAATTCGTCATCGTGAGTGACCGCAATGATGGTTTGACCCCGTTCTTTGGCTAACTGCTTGAATATATCAAATACGATTTGGGTATTTTTAGAATCCAGGTTGCCAGTAGGCTCATCACCCATAATGATGGCTGGATCATTGATCAAGGCTCGCGCAATCGCTACCCGCTGCTGCTGACCACCCGACAGCTTATTAGCTGACTTATATGCCTGTTCTTCCAAACCCAGTAACCGCAAATTAGCCAAGGCTTTCTCTCTAATTTCTTCCTTTGACTTCTGTCCGAGCTTTAAGGCCGGCAACATGATATTATCAAGAGCAGTAAACTCAGGCAACAGATAATGAAACTGAAAGACGAAACCAATATGGGCATTGCGAAAGGCTGCCAGTTGGTTTTGTGTTTTGCCAGTAAGATCGGTTTGATTAATGGTGAGCCTTCCCTCAAAATCGGTATCCATGGTAGACAGTACATACAGCAGGGTAGACTTACCGGAACCCGATTTGCCGATCAACGAGAGAAATTCTCCTCTTTTGACCTCAAAGCTGATATCTTTCAGCACCTGAAAAGTCAGGGGTTCTTGAAAATATTTTATAATATTTCGTGCGGAGAGTGCAATATCGTTCATCGTATTAACCTCTAATGATTTCTACAGGATCTACTTTGGAGGCATTCTTTGCGGGTAGATACCCGGCAATAAACGTAGTCAGTAGCCCAAAGGCAAAGGCCAGCAGATAATCTTTATTGCGATACGTAACGGGCAGCGTCTCTAAGTTGGCCACATGGAAAGGCACCTGGTTGACACCTACAGTGACCAAATATCCTAGTAACATCCCCAACAGACCACCTGCTATACCGATGATGATGGATTGGGTTATAAAGATCTGTACAACATCTCTTCCTTCAAAGCCCATCGCCTTCAAAATGGCAATTTCCTTGATTTTTTCATTGACTGTCATGTTCATAATGTTATAGATGCCAAAACCAGCCACCAGTAAAATGGTCAGGGATACAGCTACAGCAATGATATTGCGTAGCTGATTGGCCGCCTCCAGTTGTCCGCTGGCTACCGGCCAGGGTTCTACGGTATAAGAGACATCCGAAGCCCACTGCTCAGCCCACTCCCGGGCATCGTTATAATCTTCTATGTTGATCTGAATATCCGTAACATACCCCCGGTTTTTGGATAACAATTGGCGGGCAGTATTTATTCTGATGTAGGCTTTGGCGTTGTCTACACTTGCCAGCGAAGTCTCAAAGATACCGATGATCTTATACGTACGGGAGATACCATCAACGGTCATGATCACCACGTTGTCATTCATACGTAGGCTCAGCTTCTTGGCCAAACCACTTCCTATAATCACTCCGTCACTACGGTACTGCAGGTCGCTCCATTCGCCCTCCAGCATATAGTCACTGGTTTTAAAAAGTTTGTCTTCATTTTCCACATCGACCCCTGATAACAATCCATTCACCTGGGTGGCCCCGTTTCTGAAAAAAACATTAATATTCAATTGAGACGTGATTCCCGTAATTTCCAGCTCATCTTTCAGCGCCTGTATAATGCTTTCAGAATTCTTAATCCCTTCGGTATACTGAATTACCTTGGCATTATGAATATTAGCCGCCACATCTTCCGAGAAATAGCGATTGACCAGGTTCGTGTTATCCTCCGGCAAATCATTGTAAATGTGTACATGGGCCAGAGTGCTGAACGCCAGTTTGGTTTGCGCATCGTTGACCCCAGTCATGAAACTGTTCATGAAAATGTACATGGAGATACCAAACGTAACACTAAGCATGGCAACCAGGGTCTGCTTGAGGCGGGAGGTGATATGTGCCCGGGCAATTTTGAAGTTGGTTCCCCGGGTCATGGCTTTGCAGTATTGGGTACAACAATGATTTGAGCGGTATCTAATCCGCTGAGAATTTCAACCCATTCGGGATTACGGATTCCTACCTGTACCGACACCCTTCCTTGGTCTTCAAGCAATACACTATCGCCTCTCAAAAGATACGCCGTTGGGATGATCAACGCATCGTCTTTGGAAGTCGTAATGATGTTCGCCTGTAACTGCGTATTGGCAAAAAGCGACTGAGGCTTTTCGAAGAATCTGGCTTTTACTAAGAATGACTGTTCTGTTTCATCAAAAGCCGGATAAATTCTACTGATGGTAGCTTCAAATAGCTGATCCTCATGTGTATTCAACGAAACGATGACTTCTTGTCCTATTTTAATTCGGTCAATATCCTCCTCGGCCACATACAGTTTGATAAGCACCTCTCCACCTCCTATTTTGGCGACAGCTTCGCCTCTTCTGACCAGTTCACCCTGATTCTTATAAATGTTCAATACGATGCCGTCCATTTCGCTGGTCAGGAAGTAGTCTTCGGTGTTTTCTTTTTGAATGTCTAACTGTGTTCTGGCATTCTCGAGATTGAGTTGTAATGAATTTTTCAAGTCTTCCAGGGACTCTTCCAGTATGTTCACATTTCTTTTGGCATTTTCATACTGCAGTTTAACTCTTTCGAACTCCTGCTGAGAGACAGCATGGGTTTTTACCAGCTCGGCATATCGTTCATAATTCTTTTGATCTATGGCAAGTTGTTCTTCGGCCTGCGCAATCTGGAGTTTTAGCTGCGCTATTTTGGGGGCGTTGGGCTGTAACTTATTCAGTGCATTGGCATAGTTGGCCTTGGCATTAGCCAATTGAGATGACTGGATTTCGTTAGAAAGCAAAAACAATTCCGTCCCTTTGGTAACCGTATCCCCTTCTTCCATCAATGCCTGGGTGATATAGGCCTCGGTGTTGGCAGTCACTAGGTACTCGTTGTCCAAGATGATATTACCATTAGCAAACACAGCATCCTTTATATCTGCACGTTGCGGTGTCGTAGTTTCCCGAGAGGAGCATCCAGTCAAGAACAATACGGCTATCAGTGCGATTTTTAAGCGACGGTATTGATACATGGTTATTTGTTTTACTGTCTTGAAACAATAGATGAATATGTGGAAAATAGCGTGGAGAGTGCTTTCAGATAAGCATTCTCTGCTTGTAGGTAATCATCAAATGTCATCAAGTAAGCATCCATACTGATGAGACCTTTGCTTAACTTTTGGTACGCTAGTGCTCTGTTTTGATCAAATAACTGATAATTTTCCAAAGCAGATGTTAGTATGTCGATTCGATGTTGATACTCACTGATCAGTAGTTGATCCTGAATAGCCGCTTTTCGTACTTCATCTTGTCGTTGGTTTTCGGCAATCTGGTGATCTATTTTTGCCGTTATCAGCCGGTTTCGGTTGGCAAAGCCCGTAAATAGCGGAACATTCAAGTTAAGCCCCAAATAGCTATAATTTGACCAGGATTGACCTTTGAAGGATAGCCCGAAATCATCCCTGAACTGTTGCTTACCTACGTATCCGTACAATGAAATTTTGGGTAAAAAAGCGGTGCTCTGCCATTTCACTTGTAGCGAAGCTTGATCCAGTTGTGTTTCAGCCACCAGAATGTTTGGATTAGGTGCTACGTTGGGATCAATTAAATAATCAGATATTTCATGTGATAATGTCTGGGAGAGCCACAAAGAATCGGTAGCGCTCGCCCCCAATAATATTCGTAGTTGCTCCCAAGTCTGAGCCAGCAATACCTGATTACTGTTCTGGCTTTGCATCACATTATTAAGGTTGATTTTTGCCTGATTAAGGATAGCAGCATCTATGACACCCTGCTGAAATTTCTGCTGGATCAGCATGCGCAGGCTATCGGAAATTTCCCAGTCTTTTTGATTCAATGCCAGGGCTTCTAGGGTAACGATGGCCGTATAGTAATACAATGCTACCTGTTCCTTCAGAGCTTGTTCAAAAGCCTTAGCCTCGACCTGAGCCAACACGACATTTCCTTTGGCTATCCGGGTTTGCAGTGCCGATGGCCAGTCCAGTATATTGAGCGAAGCATTGAACCCGGCGTTATAATTATAGTTTCTACCGAATTGGGCATTAATGGTTTGCCCCGGCTCGCCGAATATCTCGCCCGGCAAAGGGGTAGTCGGCAGCTCTAGG
>JAVKCN010000017.1:0-48325 GCA_040222715.1 Cyclobacteriaceae bacterium
CCATTCGGTTTCTTCCCATTTTTTGATACTTTCAGACTTGAGCAATGGGCGCATTTGAGTTTGATTGTTATTTCGCACATAACTATCTAACAAAGCTTCCATTGCTCTTTATTCATTATCATACATTCTTTACCACTACCATATTTTATTCTACTGAAATTCCGGAATCGAGGTCTTTACAAGCACTAATTCATTCTGGTATTTTGAGAGAAGGTGGGCCTCGTTGATTTTGAGGCAAAGATGAGCGCCTGAACGAGTAATCCGATCACAATTAGCACACAAAGTTCTAATTGGAATGTAAGTTTACTGGCAGCTATGATTTGCCTGGAATCACTGATAAGGCTCTTTCCTTCTAAAAACTGAATTTCAGATAGTCCGTCTAAATTGCCGGCTAGCTTTTTATGCTGCTCTTCAATAGATCCGGATAAGGTAAGATCATCCTTATAGTTAGCTTCCAGCAGGAACAATTCATTGAAGTTTTTCTTAAGATCGTCAAAAAGGACTGATTCATCGGCCGTGAGTTTAGTTTTCTCATACTTGGCTAGTAAACTATTAATAGAATCATTGTAGGTTTGATGAATACCACGGATATCCGTTGCTGTGGTCTGATGATAATCTTCCATCAACCCTTTTTTCTTGAGAAGTTGCGCCGAAATTTCATAAATATATATTTCGGCTAACAGACGGTCTTCGTAGACCGAAGAGAATGTATCTTGTAGTTTGGTGAAATAATTCTTATCCATCAAATGGGTAGCAAGTACTAAAACGAATACAATTCCTAAAGCAAGAGCTGCCCTGAATTTTTGCCTAATTGCGTATGTCCACTTCATAAAAGTAATTTTTTGAGTATTAGTAGTTCGCCGTATAGGCTTTGAACGAAAATACGAATAATAATGGAGTGTCTCTTAACAGAATAGGGGAAACCCGGATTAACCTAAACGGGGGAAGACCAGACCAACTTAATACGCATTTGACTACATTAGAGGTAAACAGTGCGTTTGAGCTAACACAAATCTGACGAATATGTTAACATTGCCGACAAGCTTGTATGACAGGTTTGGAGGGCTATTACAGTTTCGCCATACCCGATCAGCGAGGTTGCTGTAACAAATCCGAAGGACTTAATCCAAACTCCTTTTTGAAACACTTAGAAAAGTAAGAAGGACTGGAAAAACCTGTTTGAGAAGCAATCTTGGCAATAGTATACTTTTGGGTCAGCAGAAGTTCCTTTGCACGATGCAAGCGTACGGAAGAGATCAGTTGATTGGGTGACTTATTGGTGATAGCTTTGAGTTTACGTTGCAACTGTCGCTCACTAATACCAATTTCCCTACAGAGCATGTCTACTCCTAGTGACTCGTTGCTCAAATGCATATCAATGCTTTGTAATACATTTTCCAGCAGAGAATCATTTTGGGGTAAATGCATTCGTGGAAAGCTATCCGTTGGGGTATCGCCTCTTGAGTCATCCGATACTGCGAACAGGGAAAGCGATTCACCGGAGGGCGTTTGCATCATCGTCAGGCAGGAGGTAAAGCTCAGGCCAGCTCCCGAAAGCAGATGCTTGACAGTCTGGGTCACCAGGGTTTGATTGGGTTTTGTGTATTGAAATATTGCCTGAGCAACCTCATCAATCTCACAGCTTATGGATGGAGTGATGACACATTCTCTGATGTGGATTCCGATAGCCAGCTGTACATGCAAATATTGAATTACATCCTGCAAATCTAAGGTGCAATGCACTGCTTTACTGGGGCCTTCAAAAGTGGCAATAAAGGTTTGCCGATCATAATGTACTACGTTTCCCCGGTATTGCTGGACAAATTGACTAATGAGCTCCTGAGGGTCTGAACTGGCTGCTTCTGAAGGTATGATTTGGGCAGCTACAATGGTAAAAAGTTGTTCTTCGTACTTTTGTTGTGGCTCGGTAGTTAAAATAAATGTCTTCATTTCTTCCAATACCTCTTCTGTATTACCTGCCCAAAAGAGGTGGTCATTGCCTTCAAACTCAACAAGTTTTGCTCCCTGGATGCGCTCAGCAATGAACCGGCCTTCTTCGATTTTTACATCAATATCGTGGGTCCGTTGCATCAGTAATGTAGGCACCCGGATAGCACCTAAGATGTTAATGATATCGACCTGGGTATTCATCTTGGTGAGCACCATAGCCGATCGGGGGCTGGCTCCCAAACGGAAATAATTAGCCAGCCAACTCATAAAGGTTTTATCATGCGCTTTGGAAGGTGCCAGTGAGGCTAAGTCCATTTTCCCATTGCCCCAGCCGCTCTCGATCATATCATAGACCTGCTGCCGTTCCTGATCAGTAGGGGCCCAGGGATAATCGGGGGCGTATCTGCGTTTGGCAAATATGCCGAATGTAATCAGAGAAATGGTTCGGTTGGGGTAAGTGGCTGCAAATAACGCCGAGACTGATCCCCCCTCGGAATGCCCAAACAGGATGGCTTTCTGAGAATCTGCCGCATCCATGACCGCTCGTATGTCATCCATACGTTCTTCCAGGGTAGAAAGCTCCACCACGCAATCGGAAAGGCCTGTTCCTCGTTTGTCGAAGAGAATCACTCTGACGAAGTTGCCAAGTTCCTCCAGAAAACTCACCAGTTCCGGGCAGGCCCACATCCAGTCAATATTGGAAATCCACCCCGGAATGTACACCAGATCAATGGGGCCGGAACCAAATACCTGGTAAGCAATATTGATACGACCACTTTTGGTATATTGTGTAGTCGGTTTCATGAACGTTTATTAATTCTTAGGTTAATAAAGTTGTCAGTAGCATCTTGGGCATCACTATAAAAGTGATGGTGGTCAATCTGGCGGTCGGCAATCATTGTGTATGAAACTACCATGAATAAGAAAAGTATGTTACGTCTCTAAAGTACTTATTTGGTTAATTTATCCAGCCTTGGCTTGAGAGGTGCTTACTATCTGGATACTTATTGCGTTGTATATTTCGGTTGGGGATAGACATTGCCAGAAAGCTCTGAAGTAAGTGATTTTTGGTTCATCTTCTTCGCTTGCGGGATATAAGGAGATATCATCTATCCTCAATAGTTCATTGGTTGTGTAATGCGTCAGTTTGTTTTTCCTTTTCCACATGACATAGAATAAATTTTAGTATAATAATAGGTTGTTCTGGACACAGGACTCATTAAGGGGCGTCGGGCGGGTTAATGTTGTTTTACTTATGAACTGGTTTGTCATCTGGGGATGTTTTTTTCTGGTACAATAGATAAATGCCGGGGATCTCACCGCACTTCAATCTTAGCCCCAATCGGGCGACTCTGCCTGGTCAACCAGCAATTGTCTTTGCGCTCCGTCGCTTTCCATCACCCAGATGCTTTTTTCGGTGCCGGGCTGATTTGAGGTGCTCTCAAAAATGATGTAGGCTCCGTTGGGTGAAAAGCGGGGTTGCAGATCATTGGTACCCTCGGGTTTGTCAGTTGAGATAAGCATAGCCTCTTTGGTCTCCAGTAGCAGTCGGAATACCTGGGTGTTCAACTGCCGACCGGCGGCTTCCTCAAAGCCGGAAACATCATGCGTATACAGAATCTCTTTTCCGTCTATGGAGAAAGATGGGCTTTCGGTACGACCAGCCGTATCTGCTAAAATAAGCTCCGGGTCGCTACCGTCTTCGTTCATGATATAAAGTTCGCTCTGATTAATATCACTTCCCACCACCTGGGCTACAATCTTATGCGTTACTCCCGACCAGTCAACGGCTTTAAAATGCCGCCCTTCGGGGGCCGTGGCGATGGGAGTGAGGCTGGTACCATCCCGGTTAATCCGGTAAAGTTGGTCGTAGTGGCTGTACAGCAGTTGCCCACCGTCAGGCGACCAGCAGAAGCCGGAGCCGAAGTTATGGTAACCCGCTACCGGGAGTTGGCTGATTTGCTGATTTTGCTTGCCTCGCTTGTCCATGACAAACAGTTGAGGACCTTCGGAGGTCTGAGATGTGTATGCGACCCACTGCCGGTTGGGGCTGAACTGGGGGAAAGCGTCGTAGCCTACCTGATGAGTCAGGCGAATGATGCGGTCGCGCTCAGTATTGGCCGAGAAAATTTCGTAGTCGCCTTCTACCCTCTGGGTATACAGGAAAACGGTTTCGGGAAAGGCTTCGGTGCGAAAGTTCCATAGGGCACTGCTGGTCCGCTGCCCCTGGGCATCCTGAGCGGTGACCTGCCAGAAGTAGGTCGTTTCGTATTCCAGTCCGCTCACCGAAAAACTGGTATCCGCCAGGCTCGTCGCTATGGTCTGCCCAGTAGGATCATCAGCCCGGTACAGTACCACATCGTAACGAATGGCGGCATCCGGCTGCGGGTTGGCTAACTGCCAGGTGAGTGTTAACTCGGTAGGTTGTTCTTTGGCATCCTGAGCTGGAAAGGGAGTGGCTGGGACGCTGGTGGCGTTTCCAACCTGCGGAGTGAGCATGAGTTGAATATCGATGGGCTTGCTTTCGGTAATTGCCACCGCTACACTGTCGGATTGGTAGCCTACTTTTTCCAGATATAAGGTGTACGTACCGATGGCTAATGAATCCATCTGGAAGGCCCCGTTGGCATCGGTGAGTAATACGGTGGTCGCCGGTTTGGTCGTAAGCGAAGCACCAGTAACGGGACTTTGGGTAATGGCATCGCGCAGGATACCGGACAGTTGCCCATGCTTTTTGGCAGACGGCATTAAGGTGATGGCCAGGGTTGCCACTTGCTGGGGGTCCAGCACCAGTTTCAGTGACTTATCCTGATAACCGTTTTTCTCAGCCGTAAGCGTATATTCCCCTGCCGGAAGGCTCTCCATCCAAAAAGCTCCGCTACTATCGGTGAGGGTAATGGAGGTAGGGGGAATGGTAGATAACTGAGCACCGGTCAGGGCACTACCGTCTTCGGTGGTAATCTGCCCTTCAATCTGAGCAAAGGTAATCACATCAATAGTGTCTTCCTGGCAGGCCAGTAACAGGCAGAGGCTCAGGAGGGATACAAGGGTGCGTAAATGAGGCATGATGGGGGAATTGTTGGGTTAATAAAAGGTTTTATTCAGGCAGAGATTGCATCCCGTTTTCAATAATAATGCGCATACCCTCGCCGGTCTGCTGCACCTGATAAGCCGGTGCCAGGCCGTTATTTTCTATCTGTATAAGTTCAAGGTTACTTCCCTGCTGAGTAATCTGGTAGTCCATGCCGTTGCCCAGCAGGTCTTGTTGCAGGCTATTGTAAGCACCGGATTGCAGTACCTGGATCTGGTTTTCATCACCGCGCAGCACGCCAGTATACTCGTGGCCGATTCCTTGCTGGGTAACCTGCCACTGATTATCGTTTCCTAGCTGAAAGAGCTGTAGTTGCTGTGCTTCTCCTTCCTGAAAGATGCGAAGTTCTTGCTGCTGGCCCGACTGCCATAGGGTAGCCTGATGATCCTCGCCGATCTGTTGCAGAAAGGTGCGGTTATGCTGGCCGGCTGCTAGTTCGATTTCATCCGGTAGTTGAATGGCCGGTATAGGGTCAGGGTTGATGGAGTCTACCGCTGCCGGAATTACCTGCGCCTGAAGCTGCGCCACTGCCAGGTAAAGCACTATGGTTATTAGATGAAGTATTCTCATGGTTTTAGGAATGACTGGTTATAGGATAGAAGACAGAAGGAGGCTCTTGGCTTCCTTCTGTCTGGAAAGTACAACTAAGGAATTATTACTTCCGCAAATCCGCCTTGTCCTACATTGGCGGTATTCGTATTTCCATACTGATATACATCGGACAGATCTTCAGTGCCTGCCTGAAATACGGTAGATGCATTCTCATTACCTGCCTGCTCAATCATAGCCCAGTTATCCACGACTGGTGCGCTAAGATCTTCACCAAAACCCTGGGCAATATTAGCGTCATTGTAATCACCCTTCTGATCAATAGTAGCCTCGTTATATTCTGAAACAGTTCCTGCACCAAAAGCCTGAGCAATGATGGCCTGATTTCCTACGCCCTCTTGTGTCAAAACAGCGGTGTTGTACCTGGCTAGACCTTCTTCATCTCCCTGAAGAATAGTAGCCGTATTTTCTTTGCCATCTTGCCCTAAGGCAGCGGTATTTTCTTCTGAGAATCCGGCATCGTCGCCCTGGAAAACATCGCTTTCATTATCATTGCCATACTGCTCCACGGTGATTGAGCTGTAGCGGGCTGTTCCTTCTTCATCACCCTGATCAATCTGGCTATCATTACCTTCGCCATCCTGCATTAAGGTGATGGTATTATACTCGGCTACTCCACCCTGGTCGCCCTGCTCAATATCTCCATCGTTTTCGTAGCCATACTGAGTCATGGTGATGTTGTTGTAGCGAGCAACGCTTCCTTCTTCATCACCCTGATCAATATCTGCGATGTTAGACTCGCCCTCCTGCAATACCATAATATTGTTATACTCAGCGATCCCTTCATCATCTCCCTGAAAAACATCAGCGTCGTTTCCGGTACCATACTGCTCTACGTAAATGTCATTGTAGAAGGCTTTTCCTCCTTCGTCACCCTGATCAATCTCACTATCATTGTCTTCACCATCCTGCAATAAGGTGATGGTGTTGTACTCAGCTACGGCAGCATCATTGCCTCCCTGCTCGGTTGATCCCTCGTTACCCGTCCCGTATTGAGTAACGGTGGACTGATTGTAGCGGGCTACACCTTCATCATATCCCTGCTCAATATCGGCCTCGTTAGCGTATCCATCCTGCGTGAGGGTAGCCATATTGTTTTCAGCTACTCCGTTGTCAAATCCCTGCTCAATATTTCCGGTGTTTCCATCGCCTTTTTGAGTCAGTTCGGCTGTATTATACTTAGCTGTACCACCATTAAACCCTTGTAAAATAGTGGCGGTGTGGTTGATGCCTTCTTGCAGTATTTTAGCGTAGTTGTCTAGGGCATACCCCTGGCTGGGAGCATCCTCCAGGTTAAAACCCTGGTTGACTGCACCAGTGTTGTTATCGCCAATCTGGTCGATGTATACTTCGTTATCCTGGCTTTGGGCCAGGGCACTTGCGCTTAGGGCGGTGGCAAGCAAACCACTGAAGAAAATTTGTTTGTTCAACATGTTTGATAAAAGTTTGATAAGATCTTTTTGAAAAGGTTGAGTAAGAAAACCGAAGGAAGTCTCGGGCTTCCTTCGGTTCAGTGAATCTTATTGGGCAATTAAATCAGCGGCTGATCCTTCGCCACCCTGTAGTACTTCGGCACTGTTGCCGTACCCTTGCTGATATACATCGGCCAGATCGTAGCTACCGGCCTGATTGATGTTAGCAAGGTTCTCGTCACCCATCTGCTCAATCATCGCCCAGTTTTCAACCGCAGGCTCGGCAGTTTCTAGTCCCTGGCTGATGAAGGCTTCGTTGTAATTGCCCTGTTGCAGCACTTCGGCTTCGTTGTACTTGGCTACACTGTATAATCCAACACCCTGGACAATGGCACTCAAGTTATATGCACCATCCTGGGAAAGCGTAGCGGTATTCTCTTCGGCTTCGCCACCATCAAACCCTTGAGCAATTGCTCCAACGTTTTCATCGCCATACTGCTCCAGATAGGCTTCGTTGTACTTGGCTACGCCACCTAAACCCTGAACAATTGTACCAGCATTGGCATACCCATCCTGCGTGAGTGTGGCGGTATTCTCTTCGGCTTCGCCACTTTCGAATCCCTGGGCGATTGCTCCTTGATTTTCATCGCCATATTGCGCTATGTAAGCTTCGTTGTAGGTAGCATACCCCTCGTCAACACCCTGAAACAGGATAGCTTCATTTTCTTTCCCCTCCTGGTATACCGTGCCCTGGTTGCCTTCAGCACTTCCACCTTCGGTACCCTGTTCCAATTCTACCGTGTTGTACTCTCCGTATTGGCTTACGTCAGCTTGGTTCTCGGTGGCTGAGCCACCGTTCATTCCCTGCAACACATCGGCGGTGTTTAAGTTGCCTTCCTGAAGCAGGTTTACGGTGTTTTTAAGGGCGTATCCGGCGGTTCCCCAGGAACCTTCCTGGTCAAAACCCTGGAGTACACTACCGGCGTTGTCATCGCCGACCTGGTCGATGTACACCTCGTTTTCCTGGCTCTGGGCCAGGGCACTTGCGCTTAGGTCGGTGGCAAGCAAACCACTGAAGAAAATTTGTTTGTTCAACATGATTGATAAAAGTTAAAAATTAAACATTAATAAAAACCTTGATTCCCAGGCACAACTTCATGGGCCACATATTGAGGTGGCCGTTGGGCGAAGCCTGGATTATTATAATTTTGAAAACCGGTTGCTCGTTTCTTTAAGAAGTCTTAAAACGCTTTATCAGCAACTATTTCATATTTTAATCTCTCAACGAGGTTTAATTCTCCAGGCAATGCGGTTGATAATCTGTTGCACTTCCGCTGAGGCCGGAGCGTATTGTTCCACATGGTCAAAAACTACTACTACCAGATTTCGCTCAGCCGGTAATTCCAGCTTAAGGTGAAAGGTGAACAATACACCCTTTCTTCCGCGGATTTCCACCACATGGTGGTCGTAGTTCAGGATCATCTCCCGCATGGTACGGTTACAGTAGCCGATGGCCAGTCCGTCTGGTAGCTGCACTTGCTGAAGAGGAGTCGTTTGTTGAGTAGTAATCCGTTTTCTTCGGCGGGCTCCTCCTACCCGTATGTATTGTTTGATCTGATTCATTGTTTTCCTAAATAAATATGGATCCCTACCGAGGCTGACCAGAAGAAGTCATTGTATTTCCCCTGCTGCACCTGATCCAGCTCATCGCTTAGCACATAGTGGTTGCGGACTTGCCCCTGTAGGCTTAGTCGCTGATTAATCAGATACTCCGCCCCAAAACCACTGGTCACCAGACCATAGCCCGCACTCAGTGGTTGACCTTCTTCGCTGATCCACCCTCCGCCCAGTTGCATGAGCGGGGTAAAGCGGGTTTCGGGAAACAGACGCCATTCCGTATAAGCTCCCAGCAGCCGAACCTCCTGGTGGACGCCTTCGCTGGCGAGGGCCCCTTGCGATACCTCCAGTCCGGCAGTGAGCCAGGTGCTCAGTTGAAATCCCAGCTGCAGTCCTCCGGCGGGGCGAAGCAGAGGATTGGGATAATCTCCGGCGTACCGGAATGTACCCAGGTTGGCTCCCAGCCGCAGACGACTACGATCAAAGCGGTTAAACCTCCGCCCCAGGTAGTCGGTCTGCGCATTGGCTTCTACTTCCTGCTGGTACATGGTAATGGCCGGCGAATTCATTTCTTCGGTATGCTTTAAGTTCCAGAGCCCGTCCAATACTCCTTCGAGCACCAGGCTGTGGACGGCTTTCTCAATGGCTTCCCGCACGGCCAGTTCGGCCGGTTCGTTGTGGGTAAATCCGGTTTCAGCCTCCAGGATTCGCTGAAAGCTGACAAAGCGAAACATGCCCACATCTACCTTCTGCGAGAGCACAGTACGAGAAGTATACACTGTCTTTAACACCCGGCCATTGGTGGTGGAAATAGCCCGCAGGTAAACGGTTACGCGGTCTTGGCGGTATTGAGCCGAACCTCCGGACCCAAAGTATCGGGCTCCGGCCCCGCCGGACAACATGTTGGCATCATACGAGATAATACCCCCTTCCAGTAAGATTCCGGCAAAGAGCAACGGGGGTAATCCCGCATCATCATTTCCCTCCTGTTGTTGGAAGGCCTGTCGGGAAGATCGGATAATCTTCCGTTCATTTAGCAAATTGGATAGGCTTTCCCGTTCGATGGTGGTGAACCAGCCGGAGGCATCCAGGGCTCTCTGTAAAATGGAGGTAGCTCCCTGGGTTACCGCTGTAGACCAGCTGGCTCCCACATCGGAGGGTTTATATTGCCCCGTCTGGTCGCGAAACTTATAAACGGCCGCTACGACTTTTTCCTGGGGTTCGGGAAGTTCCTGCAGCTGGTGATATACATTAGACTCTGCGCCGAGTCGCGCTTCACTGGGTTGCAAAGGCTGGTTCAGGTAAGGCGCACATCCACCAAGCAGCGCGATTACCAGGCCAAGCCACAACCGGGAGTTCCGGGTAGTCAGTTTAACAGTTCTCATCATCCTAGAAATAAGGGGCGGTTACGATGGTTTCATTACCGGTGGCAGTGTCAAGAATTTTGATCTGAATGCCTTCATCCCCGGGGGATACATCAATTTTATAACTCCCGATTTCATAAACGCCTTCCTCCAGGCCTTCTTCACCAAACTGATCGTCAAGCAGCTCCCGACTTACACGGCTTAGTATCTGGCGGTTGAGACTTTCTTCAAAATCCTCCAAAGGATCGCGATCGAAGCTGCTACCGGATGCATTCGGATCGCTAAAGCCGTTCTGAGCCTGGGCTGACGAGAGCATCCAACTGTAGTTGAGGTAACTACCCCCAAAAGCCGGGTTCTGGGGCTGATAAACAAAATCCTGAGCAAGTAGGGTAGTGGCACTGGCCAGAAAAAAGACAAGGCCGGCAAAGAAGCACTTCATAGTTGAATTATTTGTTGAATCATTGGTTTATACAAAGTATCACTATCTCGATTTGATGGATTGGACTTGGGTAGCGACCTGGTTGCTGCTTTCTAAAAGATGCCACTACCGTATTGATCTTCATTTTCCAATTGCTGGCTCATCTGCTCGTAATGAAGAATCTGGTACTGGGCCAACTGAACGGCCCGGCTCGCCACCGCCAGTAGAAGCTCTGGTCTGGGCTGAATCATCTGACTCATTAACTCCGTCTCGTTAAACAGTATGGTAATCCGGGTGCCTCGTCCTGGTTGGGGTTGTTCTTTGATAAACAAGGTGTAGTCTACCTTACTGATGGGCGCTTCCCAGTGGGTATAAAACAAATCATAAAAATCCCGACCTATTTTGGTAATGGTTTCATCGATAACCAGGCCGTTCATTTCCAGACCAGCATCAGCCGCTGGGGCTTTGTCATTTTGGGCGCATGCATTATAGGAAAAGGCCATCATGCCGATCAGTAGATTCCCGGTGAGCAGCGTGTGATAACAGATGTGATTTTTTTGAAAAAGTAGATTGTATTGTAATACCATCGTATCATTAAATTGATTATTCCCAACCGTAATCTACATGGATCAGCATGGATAACGGAGTTTAGTCATCGATGTAGTTAGAGGTTAGATTGACTGTTTCTTTTACCTTAACTATTATCGTTATGATACAAAAGTAGGTAGGAATGATGGTGTGTCGTTAGCACAAACCCGGCGAATCTGCAAACATTTCCGACAAGGAGGTATAACAAATTCGCCGGGCTATTACATTTCCGACATGTGTCGGTCAGTAGGGTTGTTGTAAGACATCCGACGGGCTCAGTCCAAATTCCTTTTTAAAGCACTTGGAAAAGTAGGAAGGGCTGGCAAAGCCTGTCTGAAAGGCTGTTTCGGCAATATTATTTTCAAAACTTAACAACAGTTCTTTGGCCCGATGCAGGCGCACGGAAGAGATTAATTGATTGGGTGACTTGTTGGTAATGGCTTTGAGTTTGCGCTGCAACTGCCGCTCACTGATACCTACTTCCTGACAGAGCATTTCTACTCCAAAAAATTCATTGCTCAGATGAGAATCAATGGTCTGCAATACATTTTCCAGAAAAGAATCATTCTTGGGAAAATGTATCCGTTGCAGGCTGTGAGATTGCGCATCCACTCTTGAGTCATCCGATACTATAAACAGAGAAAGAGGTTCTTCGAATGTAGGTAGCCCGATTGTCGGGCAGGGTTTGAAACTCAACCCGGCTCCTGATAGCAGGTTTTTAACCGTCTGAGTTATGATGATTTGATTCGGTATGGCTTGTTCAAGCAATGCTTCCCCGAAACCTGCCGTTTCACTACTAATAAAGTGAGTCTCGCTCACGGTTCCTTCTTTGATGTGAATACCGATTGCCAACTGTATATTCATATGTTGAAAAGCGTCGATTAGATCTATGCCGCAATGCACCGCTTTGCTGGGGCCTTCAAAGGTGGCGGTAAAGGTTTGGCGATCATACTGTACTACGTTTCCTCTATATTGAGTAACATACTGATCAATAAGCTCCAAAGGACTGGCATGACCTTTTTCTAAGGAGATAATACGAGCGGCAACAATGGTGAAAAGCCGTTCTTCATAATTCTTTTGTGGCTTTAAATAGGTAATGAAGGCCTTCATTTCTTTCAGAATTTCTTCCGTGTTGCCCACCCAGAACAGGTGGTCTCGACCCTCCATTTCTACCAGTTTTGCACCCTGGATACGCTCAGCAATGAACCGGCCTTCTTCAATTTTCACATCAATATCATCGGTTCGTTGCATCATTAATGTGGGCACTTTGATGGAGCCTAAAATATCGATGATATCAACCTGGGTGTTCATTTTTGTAAGTACCATGGCTGCACTCGGACTGGCCCCCGAACGGAAATAATTGGCCAGCCAATCCATAAATATGATATCATTGGCTTTGGATGGAGCCAGCGACTCCAAGTGCATCTCACCACTTCCCCAGCTATTTTCAATCATATCGTATACCATTTGCCGTTCGCGGTTAGTGGGAGCCCAGGGATATTCCGGGGCGTATTTGCGTTTGGCAAATATGCCGAATGTAATCAGAGAAATAGTTCGGTTGGGATAAGTGGCTGCAAATAACGCCGAGACCGCACCCCCTTCCGAATGACCGAACAGGACAGCGCTTTCAGAACCCACCGCATCCATAACGGCCCGAATGTCATCCATGCGTTCTTCCAGGGTAGAAAGCTCTACCACCCGATCAGATAGCCCTGTTCCTCGCTTATCAAATAGAATTATCCGAGCTATTTTGCCTAATTCCTGTAGAAAGCTCACCAATTCTGGGCAGGCCCACATCCAGTCAATGTTGGAAACCCACCCCGGAATATACACCAGGTCAATGGGGCCGGAACCAAACACCTGATAGGCAATATTGATACGACCACTTTTGGTATATTGCGTAGCTGGCCTCATAAATATTTTATTATTGTCAGGTTAATAAATTTCCTAAAAGTATTCGAAGTATATATGGAATTGTCAATCTGGCGACTAACCATCATTTTGCACGATACTGGTATAGATAGGGGGGCGTATTTTATCATTTATGGTAATGTTGGTGAAATAAAATTGTATATATTAATATTCAATATTGGATAGCAAAGATGTGGAGCAAGTCAGGTAAAAGGAAATTATTAAGTGGATTTTGTGTGAACATCACCTGGAATTGGAGTAGACAAAATGTGTACATATATACCATCTTTATTGATCAAGACCGTTCAATCGGGTGTAGCGACATTGGGCTGGCGAGTAATGTTCGCCTAAGCGACCCAATCAAACGTGACTTGGTCAACGCGGCTCAGCCAAATGTAACCCGGTCAGGGGTGACCCGGTCAGGAGAGAGGGGAAGGGTTGGGCAAATGTGAAACGAAAACTGGTAATGAGCGGATGGGACTGAAACCTGCTTATGAGTATGTAACTGAGAAAGAGCGGTGCTTTCTGTTCGGTAGTTTTGGTATCAAACGCCGCCGACGGGCTGTTTTCCGGATTAATGAGGTCGTTCAAGTCGTCGTTCAGGAGGGTTTCACCGTACTGGTCGGCCGTTTTAAACTGGAGCAGGAGCCGCTTCAGGATTTTCTGCATCTTTGCCAGGGTCAAATAACCTTAGGAAATGGCTTTGGCGAGCTGCTCCGGTTCTATACACATTGACCGAATGCTCCAAGCCAGTTATTTCCTTAACTAAAAAGTTAGCGATAACGCTGAGTTTGGGTTGGCAACCGTTAGAAAAAGTCTGTGGTTAATATCACTATTCACGAAGCCTTGCTTCTTATTCTAAATTTTAGAAACAGTATGGTTCTACCAACTGCTTTTCAAGTTCATTACATTTTGCTTTTTTTGCCATGACATTGAGAAGAGGTGATAGTAACCTCATGACACCGGTGAGATGAGTGTCACTCGGGTTGAAAAAACTATGGATTTGATTCGGAGAAACAGTGAAGAATCCATTTCGTGGTTTATTGATAAAAAAAAGTAGCGCAGGTATGACCTGCGCTACTGGGTTGTGAGGGAGGGTTAAAATTATTGGGCTGGTTCTACCACAAAGAAGGTTCCATTAGGACCGCCTTCTTGTCCTAGCACGTTGCCTCGGATTCCTTCATCAGGAGTGAAGAAGTATAGCGGGCTACCCAGGTACGACAATTGCGGTCCCAGATCATCTTCCCGCACTACCGTATCAAAGTCATTCTGACTTAGCGAAGAGGGGAATACCCAGCTTTCGGAAGCTTTGAACGGAGGCCATACTCCGGCACAGCCACCGGCACAGTTGCTTACATTTTCGTCGTCGCCAACATTCCGATACAAACTTACCCCGCGATCATCTACCAAATAGGTCACCGGTTCGCCACCTTCCTCTACGGCTTGTCTTCCTAGTAATACGGTGTAATCAGGCTTGGCAATGTGGAACACACCACCTCGGCCGTCACCTTGGGTTTCGCCAGGTGCTTCCAGCACTCCGTCGGCTTCCGGAGAGAAGTAGTACAGCGGCCACCCTTTGTAGGTGATTTGCAGCTCCCCATCTTCGCGGGTAGTTGTACCAAAATCTCCCTTGTAGTTGGAATCAATTTTAAAATCGGAAATGTCTCCGATCAATGAAGGCCAAACATCGGCGCACCCACCGTTGCAATTGCTTACTCCGCTTACATCACCGGCGAAAAAGTACAGTGATTGATTATTCTGGTCGGTCAGAATATAGCCAAACTCGTCATTGTTGATGAATTGTATTTTTTTAGGTTTAGGCTCATCGTTATCTTTACCATCAAAAATATCTTTCAGGTCTTCTTTACAACTGCTAAGCAGGCTAAGCACTACAATAGCGAAACCCAATGGGCTGAAATACTTACGAAAATTGTTCATGATTTTAAGAATTTTAAGGGGTGATAAATTGAAATACTAAATGATTGGTTAGTTTGACAGACTTCCCTGAAGTTAATTTCCCGATTAGAATCTTCGTTGTTCTTCTAAGGGTAACTTCCGGGGTATGACCCGCTAGCAAGTGTTTTCTTCATTTAAGTTTATATGCTATGAATCGGGCTTGTCAAATATGTGCCGTTCTGATGTTAATCAGGCTAATAATGTCTTCTCTTTATATCCCATATATAGCCTCTTGATGTTTTGGGCCTGGATGAGACGCGATTTAATTTTGTCATGATAATTTTGTGTTAATGTTTAATAATTGTTATTTGAATGCAAAGATAAGTGGAGTATGCTCTGTGTAGCTAACATAAATCCGGCGAATCCAAATACATTTCCGACAAAAAGGTGTAACAAATCCGACCGACTATAACAATAGCGACATACCCGCCATCCACTAAACCCCCAAAGCACTTTTCAGCAAAAAGTCGCTTCTCCCAATCATCAGGATCAAGTATTATCTCCAGTATTTATCCAGTTCGTTTCAATTAATATTTTCCAGTACCTGAGCTTTAAGCTGGCTCTTGGTATGCTGAGTTGTTATGGCCTTTTGTAGGAGTATTACTATTTCCTTGTATTCAAATTTTAGGGCATCATCTAATGGTGTATTCCCCCATCGATCTTTTGGGGTCAGATGAACTTTCTGGCTTATGAGGTGCTTTGCCACGGCTGTTTGACCTTCACAGGCGGCTAAATGCAGAGGGGTACGACCATCGTAATCGGCAATGTCAGGACTTACGCCTTCCGCTTCCAGACGAAATATTTCATCCAGGTCGCCGTGGCTGGCTGCCCGGATTAACTCCATCACCTTCGATGCCATTAACTCATGCTCTTTCTTTCGAGGGTTCATCTTCGTTGAATTTCCGGTAAGCGAATCGTACTGGTGGAAACTGAAACGCTCTACCAACCGTTCACAAAATTCTACTCCGCGCACACTATTGCCGATAGGATCTAGTCGGGGCGACCAGATACTGATGCCCATCAGGTTGGGAATAACCAACATAAGGGCACCAGAAACACCACTTTTGGCAGGCAGGCCAATCTTGAAGGCAAACTCACCCGAGAAGTCATACATGCCGCAACTCAGCATCAGGGAAAGACAGTTTTGTACGGTAGCAGATTTAAAAATCACACTGCCCGTCAAAGGGTTAATGCCCGCATTAGCCAGGGTGGCAGCAGCTACCGAAAGATCATAGGCGCAAGACTCAATGGAGCAGCACTGAAAATAGAATTCCAGGGTTTCGGTCAGGTTCGTCTTCTCGGGAAAAGCGTGTTTCTCCCGCATAAAATACGCCAGGGCAAAGTTTCGGTCGGCGGTCTGTCGTTCGGAGAGATAAACGGAGTTATTGAAGTTTACGGGCTTTTCACCGCAGAGCGCTTTCCAGGTTTTGCTCACCTTATCAAAACGATCGGCAATGTTGTTTTCTCGGTCAATAAGCGCACAGCTCATCATAGCTCCGGCATTGATCATGGGGTTATGCGGAAGACCCTGAGTATTGAGCGCGAGTTCGTTGAAGGAGTGCCCACTAGGCTCACGACCGATATGACTGTGCACTTTTTTCTCACCAAGTTCTTCCAGAGCCAGGCAATAGTTGATCGGCTTGCAGGATGACTGTAGACAAAAGTTAACCCGGGAATCTCCTAATGAGAACCGCTGCCCATCTACAGTACATATTGAGATCGCAAACTGATCAGGGTTTACCCGGGCCAACTGGGGAATATAATCGGCTACCTTTCCATGGTTATTTTTATGGGTTTCCGAGAAGATTGCTTCAACCTGCTTACAGAATGATTCGAAATTTGGAATGACGAAGTTTTCTGTAAGAGACTTTTTAATTAAGGCGTTTTGCTTAAGAATTTTATTGAATTCAGCCTGCGTGATGGTTGGGCTTTTTCTCTTCTTTAGTTCTTCCTGCCGGAAGCTGTTCAGCAGCTCCTGAATTCTCGGGTCATCGATCAGGATACCGGTACGTGCCAGATGCTCTATAAACTTATCGTGATCGATAAGCTTTTTCTTTCCCTGATCCAGCAATCGAAAGAGTGAATCAGCGGCATTAATGTCGATTTGGGTGGTTGTTATCATGATAAGTAATTTTGCGTTATAAAGTGGGAGAGGAGAAGCCTACCGTAGGCAGCTCTTTCCCATGAAGCTTATTAGAACTGTTATCAAATGCTGGACCTATAAATTGCCTTTGCCAGCCACGGGCACCATAGGACTTTCCTCCAGTTGAAATCATTTTATCCTCCGCTTTACGTACGAAGACAGTATTACTTTCGCGTCATTGCGAGGGTCGCCCCGCAATGAGCGAATCGAATCGGATGGCACCGGCCACCCGGCGCCGAGCGGAAGCAATATGTTACTAATGAGCCGACGTGGCGCGGGGAGATGGCTTCGTCCTGCCGTCCCGCGATTTCTATGGTTTAATCTAAATGTGTCCTTTTACATCCTTAATTTATTGGAAAAATTCGCCTGTTTGCAAATTTGGCAATTTGATGTGTGTTAAGCACTAAAACAAATTAAAGTTTCACATTAATGAGCCTCGGTGACCGTCATTGCGCCATAAAGTTGTTTTTGTCTTGGTGCATACCACCGTGGCCATGTTAATGCTGTACACTTGGTTATTTTTTTTCCTGTACAATCAGCATAGTATCTATCTGTACATGCTCAAAAGGACGGGTGTTTTTTGCTTTGGGCCCCTTAAGATCTTTTCGGTCTACAAATGCCATTGGATACAGTTCACAATCATTGTTCCATGGTTTGTGATTTTTAGCTTTGGGGCCTTTGAGTTGTTTATACTGGGTAACCAGGATGGTTTTCGCTGACTTCTCAGAATTTTCCCAAGGCTTATAATTCTTGGCAGCTGGACCTTTCATCTGTTTGTTCAGGGCGTCACTATGCTGGGCCATGCCGTTAAAAATGAATAATACACTCAATGTTACAGTGAGAAATAAATGCTTTTTCATGATGTTTTTTGGATGTTACTCCGTTGTTTTGAGTTAATGTTTCTGTTATATAATTTATTGATACAAAGATAGATGCGGAAAACTGACCTCAGCTAACATTAATCCGGCGAATATGGCAACAATTCCGACATGTTAATATTACAAATCCGGTAGGGCTATTATATTTCCGACATCGGGGATCAGCCTTGTTTGTGTAAGGGGCTAAATGATTTAACAAACTCTTTCTTAAGTATTTATGAAAGTGTGAATGGCTGGATCTGTGTGAGTGGTAATCTTTGGAGTAGTAGTTTTTGGCTCGATGCAAACGTACCGACTGATGAGGGTTTATTTAGTATGGTATTCCGGTAGGATAATGGTTATGCCAAGCGCATATTTGAGCTGCCATCATGTAGGTTCGCTGGCTATGATGTCTAAGACTTGGCGTTTACTGGTGAGGTATACATCTCCGGATGAGATAGGTGAGAAATGTCAAAATGTCGAGCAACTCAAGGAATCTGGTCAGCGTGCGCTATCAGATGTTTCATCGTGGTAAGCGCAGTACTACCCGTGAATGTTTATCGAAAACTTTATTCATGCATTTACAACCGCTACTTTCTTCTTGCGTAGATTCCCCGATAGGTATTTCGCTCAGGAAGAGCATGGTTGGTATTAAGCTCTTTAAGACCTCCTGGCTCTGTAAAGACAATCGGAAATTTTTCGCGGTTATCTTCCCGTAGTTTTTGATTTTTTGCCTTGGCTTCTTTGAGAGGCTTATGGTGGGTAATCAGGAAAACTTTTGTCGACGTAGTATCTTTCCAGGACTTGTGATTTTCGGCCACCGAGCCTTGTTGAGGCAGCTGGGCGTCATGCTGCACGATGAATAATGATAACGTGCTGAAACCAAAGAATAGGAATAGATACTTTTTCATATTGCTGCCTGTAAGTTTTAGCCAGGGCAGTGACTTTTGTGCGATCATTACTCCGGTATATTTGGGTCAATTGTTGTTCTAATTAAGACAAAGATAGATAGGAATGGCTTGGGGTAACTAGCACAAAACCGGCGAATTCTTTAACTTTTCCGGCATTTGGGTAGTACTATTCCAGCAGGCTAACACAAATCCGGCAGGCTATCACATTTCCGACAGGAGCGGCTCAATAATATTGGCTTATAGGATCATGCTAATCAATGATAGCAACAACCCGGGCGGGTGCCGCAGATGCACCAACAATCTTTAGCGGAAAAACGGCAATTTTGAAGCCGGTGTAGGGAAGATCATCCAGATTTACCAGTTGTTCCATATGACAATATTCTTTGTTCCTGCCAACTAAGTGTGCTTCCCAAAATAATTCTGAATCTCCTGTTTCTCTTGCTTTTTTCAACATATAGGGCAGGGGTAAATCCCAGCCCCAGGAATCAATTCCCATTACTTTTATGCCTTGATCAATGAGCCATTCCGTGGCTTCAGCACTCATCCCAGTCCCTACTTTATGAAAATATTTGCTCCCATTAAACTTGTCTCGGCCGGTTTTGATAAGCACAATCATACCTGCTTGAATGCTTAGGTCATTTTTGCTTAGATAATCAGTAATATCCGCCACCATGATCGGGTTAAAATCAGCTTTGTGTTTCATGTCAATAACGATTCCTTCACCGAAACACCATTCCAATGGAATCTCATCAATCGTTTTTGATCTTTTACCATTAGTGATGGGAGAATAGTGCCAGGGCGCATCTAAATGCGTCGTTGAATGAACGCCCATTTTTTGTATGGTATCATCAGCCCAACCAATAAAGTCTTTTGGAAACAACTTAAAAGGTAATCCTAAAAAACGAATCAACCATTTTGCCTTTCGGTGTGGCTTATGTTTTATTCTCACCTTCATAAACCAGGGATCAGTTTTATTATATTTTATGGGCTTAGATAAATCTATAATTTTCATTTATTTCTTATTTGTACCAGTATTCAAACAGTCAATTTGCTACTATTTTTAAAATAGTATATTTAAGCAGGTTGATAACCTGAGTTATTTCTAATGGATTGCTCAAATACCAATTAGCATGAACTCAATATATATTGCGTAGGAGAGTTTATTAGCTCCGGTACAACAGTATGCTGTTTATCTCTTCTATTTCCTTTTTCCAATGAATATCTCCTGAGTCTGATACTTTTGGTTTTTCGGTCGAGTCATACGTGACCCGGTCATACGTGACCCGGTCAAGCGTGACCCGGCCAGTCTCGATATTATCTTCGGGCCAGGGGCGATCAAAATCGAAGTCCATGCATAGGGCTTCATAAATAACGAATCCCACTTTGCCAAAAAAACCAAGGACTCCGGCAGCGGATATGATTACAATAAATTTCATTTTTTTATGATTATTTGATGGCAAAATTAAATGGAAATAGCGTGGTTGGGCTAACAAGAATCCGGCGAAACTTTTAATATTTCCGACATGCCTAGTATGACAAATCCAGCTGCGTGTCAAATTTCCGACATACCAATGAGGGAGGTTGAACTGAGAAACCATGCAGAAAACGACACCTTTGTCGCTTTGCCTTTTTTCTTTATTCTAAACGGTATCTACTATTTTAAGATCTGACGGGTAATGTTATGCTGCTCGGTGCGGGTGATCAACGTGTAAAGTGGGTACCCCTTCAGATCCAATACCTGGCAGATGCTTACCGGTAGTGGGTGCTGGGTATGCTATAAGCCCACCAGATGAATTTTGACCTTATACTGGCTCGGTGCAGAGCCTGACTAACTGGATTGGGATAGAGACCAGACCAGCTAAGTCGATGAAAAAGAGTCAGGAAGATTGCCTAATTTAAGCAAAGAAAAGAGGGGCGCTTGTCGGGATATGGAAAACCTTCTTTGAAAACCGGAGCAAGTAGCGGTAGCGCGTGTTGGTGAGGTTAACGCATTTACACTGAGCTGCTATTGATATAGGTTGGTTACTATGGATAGAAAAAGGCCCTGGGAAACCAGGGCCTCAATGCAGTTTCATACGTGAGTTTAAGCGTAAAACTCAACCTGGCCAGTGGCTACGTTATACATACCGCCCACGATGTCTATCTCACCCTGATCCAGCATTTCTTTTAACACCGGGCTTTTCTCTTTCACTTGTTGAATCGTTAGTTCTACGTTTTTCTCAGAGACCTTCTGCACAAACTCCGCATTATTGGCGTTTCTTTCGCCCGGTACTTCTACGGCATCAACGGCAGGCTGAAGCTTTGCCAGCATACCGGTCAGATTACCTAGTTTTACCTGATTACAAACGCCTTTTACCGCGCCACAGCTTGTGTGGCCCAGCACCAGAATAAGCTTTGAACCTGCTGCTTTACAGCCAAATTCCATACTGCCCAGAATATCCTCATTCACAAAGTTTCCGGCAATCCGAATGCTGAAAATATCTCCGATCCCCTGATCAAAAACTATTTCAGCGGGAACGCGAGAGTCTATACAACTCAGGACTACTGCAAAAGGATATTGGCCAATACTGGTTTCTTCTACCTGATGCAGTAAATCCCGGCTTTCCTTTAGGTTCTGTACAAAACGTTTGTTGCCTTCCTTTAGCATGGTAAGGGCTTGCTTTGGTGTAATTGCTGCCTGACTTTCAGCAGTTTGAGTATTCATATTATAGTATTATTTAATGGTTATTCGTGTATTGTTAATGGATTTCCTCTTTTACCTGTTCTCCCTCCTGACCGTGCGTAGCCACTTTCGCCTGAGGAGAGGCTTTCCTTTCAATGGGCTTATCCAGATTTATTACCTGCAAATCTATATTTTTACCCGTAGCATTGTGTCTGAATTCGTCAATAATCTCGTAGATATCGTAATGCATATGCAATGTATTACTGGCATCTATCTCTACTTTACTATTGCTGGGAATTGCTTCCAGTGTCTTCAGAATGGTTACTTTATTCAGGAAGGTTACCTGCTGAGCAAGCTCAATTTTGATCTTATCATCGCTATTCTCTTCAGGTAATTTAAGGTAATGGGTCGTCTGGTAATTATTAAGCAGAATATAGAATATGGCAATCATCAGTCCTATCGCCAGTCCCAGGAGTAGATCGGTAAACACAATACCGATAACAGTGGCTATAAAAGGTATAAACTGTGCTTTGCCCTGCTTAAACATCTTTTTGAAGACTGCTGGTTTAGCCAGCTTATATCCTACCAAAAATAAGATAGCCGCTAATGTTGCCAAAGGTATCAGGTTCAGCAAATGCGGGATCGCAATGACACTACCTAATAACAGAAAACCATGAATGATTGCCGAAGCCTTGGTCTTTCCACCTGACTGAATATTGGCCGAACTCCGGACAATAACCTGGGTAATTGGCAAGCCGCCAATAAATCCTGAAATAATATTTCCTATTCCCTGAGCCTTCAACTCCCGATTGGTGGGGGTAACTCGCTTGTAAGGGTCCAGTTTGTCCGTAGCTTCTACACAAAGTAAGGTCTCCAGGCTGGCTACCACCGCAATCACCAGCGCAGTAACGTATATCTGCGGATTAGACAGGGCTGAAAAATCAGGAAAAGTAAAGTTGCCCAGAAATCCACTGAAACTTTCGGCCAGAGGCACATTAACCAGTTGGTCTTGCTGAAGTGCAAATGCCGGCATGGCAGCAAATATCAGATTAAGGGCTACTCCTGCAAGTACGGCAATCAGTGGCCCTGGAATGATCTGAAAAATCCGTTTTGACTTCATAAACTTGGTTTCCCAAAGCAAAAGTATGCCTAGAGAAATCGCCGTGATGATCAGGGCACCGGGACTTATTAAGTCAAATATGCTCAATAGCTCTGAAAAGGTACTAACTTTCCCCTCGAAAAGACCAAACTCTCCTTCAGGGCTATGATCATAGCCAAAGGCATGGGGAATCTGTTTGATGAATATGATGATTCCTATACCCGACAGCATACCCATAATGACAGAAGAAGGAAAATAGTAAGCGATGATACCGCCTTTGGCAAAGCCCATTAGAATCTGGATAATACCGGCTAATACCACGGCCACTAGAAATAATTCGTAGGCTCCAAGATCCTGAATCGCATTCAGCACAATGACTGCCAATCCGGCGGCAGGCCCACTTACTCCAGCCGGAGAACCGCTGATAGAAGCGACTACGATCCCACCTACAATTCCTGCAATCAATCCGGAATATAAAGGAGCACCAGAAGCCAGGGCTATCCCCAGACAGAGGGGCAAGGCTACCAGAAAGACCACAATACTGGCGGGTAAATCGCTGTTAAAGTTTTTAAGAGGATGAAAATTGTTCATGTAAATTGAATTATTATTCTGTTATCCGAAAGACAGGCAATGCAGGACAAAAGAGATGCCCAGCTAATATTGACCTACTTTTCCTGATGCTAATACCTGTAATTAATTGCGGCACTCTACCGCTATCAATGCGGTAAGTGATTTTCTTTAGAAATTGAAAATGATTGTCCAATTGATTTGTAATAAAGAATGGCTGTCGACCATTTATTTATCGTTCCGAACGTCTGCTAAAGAAGCTTGTAGGGATTGTTCCTATGCAGCTTCCCCTAGCGGAGTCCAGTGCCAATTGAGCATTAAAAATGATCCGGAAAAGCTTAGCAGCTAAGCAGTTGGGGAGGAGGGGTAATCATCTCGCTTACCCTACTTTGGAAAGTTTGATGATAAGCAAATGAAGGAAACTTACTGGTTTCTGAAAGAGGTGTAAATATTGTATGGCCGGAGATAAGAAATTCTTCAGTGCCTTCCTTTTTCTCTTTTTTTTCAGATTCGGAATCATCAGAAGCTTCTTCAGCGGCTATGTTTTCGAAAAGCTCGTAGGGTGGGTTTTTATCTGTTAACCATAACAAAGAAGCTTGTATGGTATCCTTAAAAAATAGAAAAGCCATAAGCACAGCTAAACTGCGCAGGAGAAGTGTATGAATTGAAAATCTATATTTATTCTTTCCTTTCATATATTCATATAAACAGTACTGGAATAGTGTTTAAGCATTTATAAAGATGCACTCCCCTAATATAATACTATATAAAGAGGTTTTTGTTACTTGATTACGTTGAAAAGTACCTCTAACTATTTTGTTTACAATATATTTTCAGATTGCAAATTACACAAAAAAATAGCAACTCTTGTAAAAATACAATTGATATGCACCGAAAAGTTTTCCAAGCGTATGTATGAAACCTTAATTTGTTGGGTTATACTTCCTAAACGCGATATTGATCATATCCCAGAAGTTAAGAACCTTCTGGTATTGGATTTGAATATATTGTAGTATAGTAAAATTAACCTGCCAGAGCGATTTTTATATACCTTAATGCCAACTAAAATATGGTTCATTATTTACTTACCGGCGCCATGACCCTTTCAAAGAGCTGATAAGGTTGCTTATCTGGACGGGCTTTTTTCCTACCTTGTGCTCATAGCAGTTCATTTCATTATTTTTAAAGCTATCGGCTCAACTTTCCAGGGCTGCTCAGATACTTCGTGAGTACGAGGAAATACGGAAATTAGTACCAAAAGTGACTTAACTTTCTGGTTCTGGAGCCTCGTCCAGCATTTCATTAAGCGTGCAACTTCCAGCAAAGCGACTTTGGTACACCGGCTCTTCAAATTGTGTTAATAATTAAACTTAACGGTGTTAGTTTTGCATTTTTAGTGTATAGTTAAATTTTCGTAAAGATTTTTCAGAAAAGGAGGTGGCCCTAGACTAAAGTTAATTGTATTTAATATAAAGGGCAGATGACCTCATGGATAGTAAACTGATAGAGAAGTTTTTCAAAAAAGAATGCACTTCGGAGGAGGCGAAAGAGGTACTGGAATGGTTTAGCCAAAAGGGAATACAGCCCTGGCAGGAGGATGATCTACATGCTTTTTGGGAGGAGGGGGAAAAAGAGAAACATGATCTTCAGTTTGCTCATGATCCTGAAGAAATGCTAGGAATGCTTCATCAACAGATGGATCAAAAGATTGTAACCCCTACTGAGCGCAGAAGGAAAGTTATAAGCCTCTCTGACTCGTGGGAATATGCCTTAAGAGTGGCGGCTATTCTTTTTTTTCCTTTTATTTTTACCTGGATATTTTTGGATATGCCTCAAAATCAAGGAGTTATAGAGTTGTCTGGTGCGATTACCGTTGAGGCACCTGCTGGTGTGAAACGCACAACAGTATTACCTGACGGTTCAAAAGTGATGCTCAATGCCCGAAGCACAATCACCTATACTGTTGATTCTAATACCCATAAGCGAGAAACAAGACTCATGGGCGAAGCTTTTTTTGAAGTAACAAAAGATTCGTTGTACCCTTTCAGTGTGCATTCGGGAGGTCTTACGACAACTGCTTTGGGAACTTCTTTTAATATTAACTACCGGCCAGACAGGCTCGTAACTGAGGTCTCGCTGGTAACGGGATCTGTACAGGTAACCACAAAAGATAAAACAGGGGGGGTGAAAGTGACAAAACTTCAGCCTGGAGAGCGGTTGATTTATGATACCAGAGAGTTCTCTTTCCAGATTGATAATTTTGATACGCTGGAGACGCTGGCCTGGAAAGAAGGTATCCTTTACTTCAAAAAAGCGGGTATAGAGCAGGTTGTTCAGAAGCTGGAAGACTGGTACGGTGTGGAGGTAAGCCTTGAAGGAAACCTGAATAGAGTGAATGCTCAGCAATGGACTTATACCGGTATGTTTAAAAATCAAAGTCTGGAACATGTACTTACCGGAATAAGCTATGTGAAAGGATTTCACTTTGAGATAAATGATAAAAATATAACATTAATGTTCAACTAACCCCAAAGGCCTATGCAACAAAAGAGAACTTAGTAATGGTGAAATAATAATTTGTCGTTTTTGGGCCGCTTATTTTAGTTTTGTACGAGGATTTTTAACGAAGTACAGAATTAAAAGAAGCGTTCGTAAAATGATAAAGTTATTGTTTTATCATCACTTAAAATACAACAACAAAAAAATTGCCCCCTGGTAAAGCAAGATGGTGGAGCATATTTGCTTTACGGAAGGGGGCTCGTTTTAATCAATGCTCAATTAAAACACTACAAATGTATGAAAAATGACTTACTAAGACTACTCGTCATGACCAGTAAATATGTTTGCTATGGATTCATGATACAATTTTTCACTTTCAACTTACTGTTTGCCACCGATGGTATAGCACAATACGAAAATGTGAAAGATGTGCGCATTACGTTACATATCAAAGATGCATCCTTTGCCGAGGTGATACAGGCCATCGAGTCCAAAACCTCCTTTAAGTTTACATTTGAGGAGAAAGAACTGGCTGCTCGTAAGGGCATCACCGTTCATGCGGATGACCAGACGCTGGAGCATGTACTTCTGGATATTGGCAAAACAGTCAGAGTACATCTGAAACAAGTGAACGATAACATTCATGTGAAGTCAGCAAAAGAAAGAAAAAGGCAACAAACGATTGAAGTTCTCCAGGCCATCCAGGTTACTGGTACCGTAACTTCTCAGGTTGACAGAACGGGTTTACCGGGAGTCAACGTATTTGTAAGGGGCACCAGTACCGGAACCATTACCGATGTAGATGGGAAATATAGCATTAGTGTACCCAATGAAAACGATACATTGATGTTTTCGTCCATCGGCTATGTATTACAGGAAGTGCCGGTAAACGGAAGATCTACCATTGATGTGGTTTTGTCTGAGGATATACAAAGTTTGGATGAAATTGTAGTGGTAGGATATGGAACCCAAAGAAAGAGTGATTTAACGGGCGCTATCGACATAGTTGATACGGAAACATTGCTTAGAAGCTCGGCCAACAATCCATTAGAAGCGCTTCAGGGGCAGATGCCCGGAGCGTATGTGACTACATCCGGAGCACCCGGGGCTGATGTAGGCATTGTCATCAGAGGGTTAAGCACGCTTGGTGACAATTCCCCGCTCTATATTATAGATGGTTTGCCGACAAAAACCGGTATCAATAACATAGATGCCAGCAATATTGAGAATATTCAAATATTAAAAGATGCGGCGGCATCATCTATCTATGGCTCTCGGGCATCTAATGGGGTTATTATCATTGAAACCAAGAAGGGAACCAGAAATAGAATCACCTTTGATTCCCGGATAACGACTCAGAAATACCAAAGTATCACCCCGGTGCTTAATACGGATCAACGGGGAAGAGCCATGTGGCAGGCTTTTATCAATGAGGGGAATGATCCGAATGATCATCCGCTGTACGATTACGATTGGAACTACGATAGTAACGGAAATCCCGTTTTAAACAGCGTAATGCCCATAGAATGGATCAGCGAAGAGCTGGGAATCAGAAGCACAGATACCGATTGGTGGGGTGAAGTCACTCAGCCCGGACTAATTGTAAGCAACGAGCTTACGCTATCCACCGGTGGTGAGGCAGGAGGGTCAAGGTTGGCGATTACGCACTACACCAATAAGGGGGTTTTTATTAATGATAAATTCAATAGGATAAACTTCAACCTTAATTCTCACTATAAATTCCTGAATGATGCTATTGAAATCGGTGAAAATCTGGTTTTCACTTCCTCAACTCGATATCCTGATCATGTCCGGGGAGGAGCGCTAACCATCCAACCCATTATTCCGGTGTATACCGAAGACGGCGGTTGGGGTGGTCCCTGGGGGGCCGGATTTGAAGACTGGCTACAGCCGGTAATGGATTCCCATATCAATTCGTGGGACAACACCCAAACGAAAAGTATCATGGGAAGTGCTTATATGGCTGTCAATTTCACCGAGAATCTTCAGTTTCGATCTACCCTGGGTGTTGAATATCAGGATGCTACGATCACCGATATACAACGGCCCTATGAATCGGGTTTTTTGCATCGGGAAATCGCTAATCTGACCATCAACAAAAATGATGTTTTTAACTGGAGTTTAAGTAATACCCTCAACTACAATATCTCGTTTAACAAACACTCGATTGGTATTCTAGCCGGTACCGAGCTTTACAAGAACAACGATGTCTGGCTCTACACCTTTGCCGATGACTTTGCCTCGGACGAACGAGACTACTATGAGATGAGTGCTGCAGTGGGTACCCAAACCGTATCCGGTACCGAAACCGGATATCAGCTATTATCCTTTTTCGGAAAGGTAAACTATAATTTTGCCGATAAATACCTGCTTGCCGCAACCTTGCGCTATGACGGTTCTTCGCGCTTCGGGGTAGAGAATAGGTTTGGTACCTTTCCATCCATTTCTGCGGGTTGGAGAATGGATCAGGAGGGTTTTATCAAGGACAATTTTGCCTTCATCAATTTCCTGAAACCCCGATACGGCTTTGGCATTGTGGGTAACCAGGAGATTGGTAACGATGCTGCTTTGGCCCTGTATGAGGCACGTTACGGAGAAGACTACACCTGGGACTGGGACTTCAGTACATCCTATGATATCAATGGAAACGACAGCGGTAACCTGCCCTCCGGGTTCCGCCGGTTAAAAGCCGGAAATCCCCTGTTGAAATGGGAGACTACTACCGAGAACAACTTTGGACTGGATTTCGGATTTTTAGGTATGGCGTTAACCGGTTCCTTTGATTATTATGTCAGAAAATCCAAAGATATTCTCATTCAACCACCCTATCTGGGGGCGATCGGCGAAGGAGGAGATAAGTGGTACAACGGAGCTACAGTAGAAAACAGGGGATGGGAATTTACACTGGAATATCGCAAAACTTCCGGAGATTTTAGCTACGCCGTTTCTACCAATATCGGACATTTTGAGGATGAAATTACTTTTCTACCGGAAGATGTGGTCCGGGCGTATCCCGGAAACGTAGAACAAACCATTTTGGGCCATTCTCAGCAGGCGTTATTCGGGTATGTGGCCGACGGGCTCTTCCAGAATCAGGGCGAAGTAGATGAGCATGCCGATCAGGTCGGTAAAGACATTGGAAGAATACGATATGCCGATCTGAATGATGACGGAGTGATTAATGCACTGGATCAGAAGTTTCAGGGGAATACGCTCCCGGCCATTCTTTATGGCTTAAATGTCAATGTAGGCTATAAACGATGGGCTTTAAATTTCTTCCTGAATGGGGAAACGGGCAAGAACGTATATAACAACACCAAACAGAATACGGACTTTATCTTCTCGCGAGCCGGTATTAATTATGGAACCCGTGTATTGGGTGCCTGGACACCTCAAAATTCAGGCAGCAGTATTCCGGCACTTATCACCTCAAACAAGAATAATGAGTACCGATCTTCCAGCTATTTCATTGAAAACGGATCATATATGAAAGTGAGAAATGTAGAGCTGAGTTATAACTTTAATGTGAGCAAGCTGAAGTACTTCGAGAACTTACGCGTCTTTTTTATTGGCGAGAATCTCGCGTTGGTGAAAGGTAAAAGCTACACTGGTCCTGATCCTGAAAACCCCAATAACGGTTACGGAAGACCGCTCAAACTCACCTTTGGGGTAAATTTTTCATTATAATTTTCAAATTAGACGATTATGAAAAAGCTTAAAATATTTATTCCAGTATACCTGGCATGCATTTTTCTGGCGGCATGTGAACAAGCTGATTTCTTAGAGTATAAACCTCAGGGGGTGTTATCCGAGGAACAACTCTCTACTCCTGATGCGGTTGAAAAACTATGCAATGCTGCTTACGCTACCATGGCAGCTGGTCACTGGCGGGCTCCTTACAACTCTAAGTGGATGTGGTCCAGCGTACGTTCCGATGATGCCTATAAGGGTGGGGGTGGAACCAACGATCAGGGCCAGTGGAACCTCTTTGAAGGGTTTAAGTATGGCACTCCCCAGGAGGGAGGCTGGGCCGGGCCTGATAAAATGTGGGTAGATCTTTATAGCTGCATTCAGCGAACCAACGTTGCCCTGAGAAGCTTGAACGAACTATCCGAAGAAGATTTTCCGGCGAGAGCAAGCCGTATCGCTGAAATGCGATTTCTAAGAGCCCATTATTACTTTAGCCTGAAAGTGTTGTTCAAGTACATCCCTTTCATCGATGAAAACTTGACGGAAGAGGAGATAAAAACGGTATCCAATCAGGCGCTCACCGACCAGGCGCTGTGGGCAAAGATTGCGGATGAATTTAAATACGCTGCAGATAATTTGCCGCCCACCCAAGACCAGATTGGTAGGGCTACCAAGTATGCGGCTACCGCCTATCTGGCCAAAACCCGGCTTTATCAAGCTTATGAACAAAACGAAGAACATCAGGTAACCAATATCAATGCTGAATATCTTACAGAGGTTATTGCATTAACCGACGAGGTCATCAATTCAGGGCAATATGCGTTATTTGATGATATTAGTAAGAATTTCATTTGGGATTTTGACAATGGCATGGAGTCCCTGTTTTCCGTTCAGTATTCTGTTGATGATGGTACCCCCATGGGGAATGTGAATATGGAGGAAGCCCTCAATTACAACACATCGCCTCGCTACGGATGCTGTAGTTTTCATCAGCCCAGTCAGAACATGGTGAACGCGTTCAAAACTGATCCGGAAACCGGTCTTCCCATGTTTGACACCTTTAACGAGGTGCCCATGATTAACCCCGAAGATTTTCAGACCAATACCGTAGACCCTCGACTGGACCACACCGTGGGTATTCCCGGGCATCCGTTCAAGTATGATGCGGATTTTGTTTACTCAGTGGGTTGGGTAAGAGATCCGGATACCTACGGACCATTCTCACCCATGCGATCCGTTCAGCACCCGGATAGCCCCAGCAAAACGGTGGCTAAGGGTTATGCCTACGATACTGACTCAAAAAACAAGGATATCATACGATTTGATGAGGTTTTGCTATGGAAAGCGGAAGCCTTAATTCAGCTCAATCGGATCGAAGAGGCTCGTCAGATAATTAATGAGATCAGAAGGCGCGCTCTGAATAGCATGAGCCAGTTAGCCTATCCGGATGGAGAAACTTTCTCAAACTATTATATGCGCGAGTATGAGCCAGGCGTTAACTGTGACTGGACGCAGGATTTTGCCATGCAGGCATTAATGTGGGAACGCCGGCTCGAGTTAGCCACCGAAGGAGAACGTTTTTATGATTTGGTTCGCTGGGGGATTGCTGCCGAAGTGCTTAACCCCTATTTCGATAAAGAACGGGAGTACCGGGTGCATCTGAAAGAGGCAGAATTTACCAAAGGAAAACACGAGTATTTACCAATACCCCAAGCTCAGATTGATTTGAGTGAAGGCATATACATTCAAAATGTTGGCTACAATTAATAGTTAGAAGGTAGACTAATTGATTTTCAAAAAATTGAAAAAATCAGATCTGTAGTAATGCAATGTTATTATCGATCTTAGTTGTCAGTTTATATGGACAGAGATTTGGTCAAATGGTTACTTTCTTCCCCGGATTTCCCCCGGAATGAAATTAATCGTTTGGCCAAATTCATGCTGTTGGCTCAACTCCTAACTAACCAAACCAATTTCTAACACAACCTAAACTGCTAAAATTATGATAGAATGCCAGAGTAATAATTTTCAAAATAAGCATACATCAAAAGCCATTCTAAATATATTCTTGATTGCACTATTCCTGCTAAACACAGTTGATGAAGTGTTTGCCCAGAATTCGGTCAAAAGCACCCCTATTTTTGACGGGAAAACCCTCAAAGGATGGAAAACTGTAAAACCAGCGAACAAGAAATACTGGTCTGTGAAAGACGGTATGATTGTAGGAGGGGATAAAGTCACAAAAATACCGGAGAATACCTATCTGTACACCGAAGATGAATTTGGTGATTTCGAGTTTCGGTGCCTGTTTCGTTTATCGGGCGATCCGGCGACAGGTATGATCAATAGCGGCATTCAATATCGCTCTCTGATTCAGGATGGGCTCATGGTCGGTTACCAGGCTGATATCGGCAACGGGTATTGGGGAGATATTTATGATGAGCACCGCCGGGAAAAACTTTGTGGAGGTGATCTCAGCACGCTTAAACATCTGCTTAAAGAAGACGGTTGGAACAGCTACATCATTCGAGTCAAAGGCAATCATCATGAGCTGTACATCAACGGGGTCAAGACCTGTGATTATATAGAAAAAGACGCCAGTATACCTGCTAAAGGAGTAATCTCTGTACAGGTGCACAGCGGAGGTGCCGCCCAGGTAGAGTTCCGGGACCTTACCATCACGGAACTAAAATAACAGCACCGCAGTCGGCCTCGCTTATCTCATAACAGTTAGACCGTATTTATGATACTTTTTGCACTAATACTCAATAACCTATGAAGTTCATTATTCTATTGCTTGTAGCAAGTTTACCATCAACACTACTGGCCCAATCGCTCTCTACGCGCACGCAGGTCAATACTCCCGAAGAGGAGCTGGCCGGATTTACCGTGCCCGAAGGCTTTGTCATCGAACTGGTTGCCAGCGAGAGAGATGGCATCGTCAACCCCATCGATCTCACCTTCGATGATCATGGCCGACTCTGGACCCAGACCGCCGTGATGTATCCGATGGACCCCATCGCCGATATTCAATGGAATGATCTGCTGAATCTGATGAACGATCAGGAAGCCCAGAAAACCCATCCCAACTTCAAGCGCGTCCTGGACTTGTACCAGGGAAAGACCAAAGGCACTGACAAGATCCTGGTACTTTCTGATTTTTATGGTCAGGGTCCGGTGAAAGTCACAACCTGGGCAGATGGCCTGACCATTCCGCAGAGCATTCTCCCGTACAAAAACGGTGCATACGTAGCCCAGGGCTCTGAGCTTTTCTTCCTCGATGATACGAACCAGGACGGAAAAGCCGATGAGCGAGATCCCATGTTTACCGGTTTTGGCTTCACCGATTCTCACACCATGTCCCACACCCTGGTTAGGGCACCGGGCGACTGGATTCATCTCAGCCACGGGGGGCTCAATAAAGGGGAGGTTTCTTCCTTACACAGCGATGCCAAGGTGAAAATCAACTACAGTAAGATCGCGCGCTTTTCACTGGATGCCAAAAAAATAGAATTAGTGAGTTCCGGCCTCAATAATATCTGGGGTTTTCAACTGCGTCATAATGGGCAGTGGTACGCCAGCGAAGCCAATGATTTGAGCTGGTCGGTGGTGAACCTGGAGCCAGGAGTTGGATTCCCGGGAATCGGGGGAGATCGCTTACGTCCTTACCAACCCTGGATGCCCCGATTACATGATTTTCGAGTGGGTGGCACTGGAATTTCCGGACTGGCTTTTGCCGACGATGCTTCTGGATCTTTCCCTGACAAGTGGAAGGACGTTGCATTACTGGCGAATCCCATAACCAGTACGATCAATGCCGTGCGGATGGTAAGGAACCCCGATGGTAGTGTGACGGCCAGCCATCTACCGGATTTTTTAACCTCCAAAGATGACTGGTTTCGTCCCGTCAATATGGAGTTTGGCCCAGACGGATGCCTCTATATCGCTGACTGGTATAATAAAATAGTCTCACACAATGAAGTACCTACCACCGACCCAAGCCGGGATAAAACGCACGGGCGTATCTGGCGGATTCGACATACCAGCCAGAAACCCCGAGAGATTCCTGATTTTTACACGATCAAAACGGATGAACTGGTAAGCTATCTTTCGTCACCCTCGCTCTGGGAAAAGCGAGCGGCCTGGCACCAGATTTCGGATCGCCCCATTGCAGAGACGAAGAAACTGACTTCCTCTTTAGTCAGCTTAGCGGCTGATCAATCTCAGGATGAAATTACGCGTATCCATGCGCTCTGGTCATTGGAAGGCATTCACCATTACGATGCTAAACTACTGACCTCACTGTTGCAGTCGCCCTTACATCACCTTCGTCGGGAAGCGGTGCGTTCCTTAACCAGTTTTTCGCTCACTCCGGCCCAAGTAGCCAGTGCGGTAAAAGGGTTGATTGAAGATAAAAACCCAACGGTCCGTTCTCAGGTAATTCGCACCCTCACCCACATCCAGGCCGCCGATCAGTCTACCATCGATATTCTTATGCGGGCCTGTAAACCCGAGTTGCCGGGACATGCTATGGGCGGATCGTACGAACGAAAGCACGAGCGTTTTCTGGCTCGAATGGCACTGGAGCAGTATCCTACTGAGTTACAAGCCTATATTAATTCACCTGCAGCAGATAAGGTACCTGCCGAAAACTTACTGTGGGCGGTGCAGGCCTTACCGAAAACCCAAAGTGAAACGGCTTTCCTGAAGTTCTGGCCTAAAGCCAACCTTAAAAAGCTCGACGAGTCAACCTTTGTGAGCATTGCCAATATGCTGGATAACCAGGAGATTTGCCAGGCAGTAAAGTCAGTTATTCTGAATCCGGCTCACGCAGCAGAATACGTCAATTTTGCGTTGCAGAATCAGGCCCAGGTACAATCAGCCGAACTTGCTGAGCTGATTCAGGAACCCGTAAACTCCCTACTTCAGAAAGGTTCGGAAGAATACATTGATCTGGCGTTGGATGCCATCGGGCGGTTCGATATTAAATCATCCGGGAAAACGATCGTTAGATTGATCAATGAGCAAAGCTCCGAGAAGACCCTGGGGCTTGCCCTAAGGGCACTGGAGAATGACCCGAAAACCAATCAGGCGGTTTTTGCGGATATGTTCCGGAATGAGAACTTTAGCTTCGAGATACGGTCCACTGCTCTGAACAGCCTCGCGAAAGCAGACCCGGATGCCGGATTACAGGCTTTGGAGCAGTGGATTCCAGAGATTACAGATTCCCAAAAAAGAGAGCTTGCCAGCATGTTGTCTGGCACAAATGAGGGAGCTGATTTACTGAAGGATGTGTACGATCAAAAGCTGATGGATATTACTGCCTTTAATCTCTCAGCGGCAGAGCGGATTCACAATACCGACCAGAGCGATCCTCGGGGTGAAGCCATTCTGGAAGGAGTAAAAAAACGGGAAGAAGAAGAAAGAAAAGCCTTCGACGATAAACTCCATAAGTACATTGCCATTGCGGAAAACAAAGAAGGTACTCCTCTAAAAGGTAAAACGCTCTTTCAAACCTGCCTGATGTGCCACAAAGTGGGCAATGAAGGTCAGGATATTGCCCCGGCACTTGACGGGTCAGCCAATCGGGATACTGAAGCCCTGCTTACGGCCATTCTTGATCCAAATGCCGCCGTAGAAACCGGCTATACCCTCTATCGGGTCACCCGAAAAGACGGTAGTAGTGTGGAGGGATATTTAGTGAAGAAAGATGATCGTGGAACCACCCTTGCCTTTATGGGCGGAAGTGAGGTTTTTATCGAGTCTGAAAACATCCGAAGCCAGGGCGCCTTAGGAGGTCGTTCATTCATGCCTAAAGGGTTGATCGAGAGCTATACTGACGAGCAGATCGCTGACCTTATTTCGTATATCCGCACGCTGGAATAAGGGATCTGTAAAGCAGTAAACGTAGTAATTACCCAAAATAATGATATGATGGTTAGACACTTTGGAGTATTTAAATTCAAACCCACCATTTCCGAGGAGCAGATAACCGAATGCTTTCAGACGATGAAAGCGATGGTGGGGAATATTCCCGGCCTGTTGGACATGGAGTATGGTTCCTATCAGAGCACTGAAGGGTTAAACGATGACTTTACCCACGGCTTTATCATGACCTTTGACTCTCCGGAGTCCCGAGATAGTTATTTACCCCATCCCATCCATGAGAAAGTAAAGGAACTGGTAGTGCCCCGGTTGGAAAGAGTAATAGTTTTTGATTTTACAGTTTAATCATCAACTATCCCAATCAGATAATATCATAGACTTTTGAAGCCAAAATTGATTTCAAAAGTAAATTCACCCTATCAAGCGATTTTTTATCATATATTGAAACCCAATGTCATCTGCTAGCAAATCCATTCTTATACTAGGCTGCTTTGATACCAAAGGAGAAGTGTTTTCGCACCTCCGCCAGTGCATTTTGGATCAGGGAGAACCGGTGTTCACGATTAATACGGGCATCATGGGTTCTACGGAACATTTTCCGGTAGACATTGAAGCCGATGAAATAGCCCGGGAAGGTGGTGTTCCGCTAAGCGACCTAAGGAAAAAAGCTGATCGGGGTCATGCCGTAGATATTATGGGTAAAGGAGCTGCCAGAATTGTATCGAAGCTAGTAAAAGATGAGCAGATAAAAGCAGCGATAGGAATGGGTGGCGGTGGCGGTACCTATATCACTCTCTCGGCTATGCAACCAATACCCCTGGCTATTCCTAAGCTTTGCTTATCCACCGTAGCGTCGCGAGACCTGACCCGGCAGATGGGCGATAAGAATATTACGCTGATGCCCTCGGTGGTGGATGTAGCCGGCCTCAACCGGATCAGTAAGCTTTTGATAGAGCAGGCGGCGGCGGCCATTTGTGCTATGGCAAAAGTAACGGCTACTGAAGATGTTACTACTTCCTTGGGCACTATAGCGATCAGCATGTTTGGTAATACGACAGCCTGTGTAGACAAATGCACAGCGTTACTGGAAAAGGAAGGGTATGAAGTACTGGCATTTCATGCGACGGGAGTGGGCGGCAAAACTATGGAAGCCCTGATCCGCGAAGGTTATTTTGATGCAGTTTTAGATATCACCACTACCGAACTGGCTGACGAACTGTGCGGAGGAATCTTAAGTGCCGGACCCGACCGGTTGAATGCTGCCGCCGAGATGGGGCTTCCGCAGGTAGTAGTTCCCGGCTGTCTGGATATGGTGAACTTTGCCCAACTGGATACGGTACCGAAGCAGTATCAATCCCGGGAGCTGTATAGCTGGGCCCCCGATGTAACCCTGATGCGGACGAATAAAGAGGAGAACAGGAAGCTGGGAGAAACACTTGCCCAGAAGTTGAATCGTTCTACTGCCCCCACTGCAATCTTGTTGCCCATGAAGGGACTATCCCAGATAGATGCCGAAGGAGGAGTGTTTCACCGTCCCGAAGTCGATCATGCTTTATTTGAATCCATAAAAAAACATGCTGACGATAAAGTGAGCGTATTGGAAGTTGATGCTCATATCAACGATCATAGGTTTGCGGAAACCTCAGTGGAAGTATTGCTGAAGATGATAAAAAAAGAGAAAGTCAATGGCTGATTTCTCAATAAAAATGGCAATACTTGACACCCTAAAACACAATTTGACCAATAACTAAGATTATTATGCCAAACCCATGGACCGGTAAGGGGAATCCTTATACGAAACAAGAAGTCAGAGACCGATTACAAAATACATTAGATCAAAAGAAAGCGATCATTGGTGCGGGAGCCGGCACCGGTATCAGTGCCAAATTTATTGAAAAAGGCGGGGCTGATTTGCTTATTATTTATAATTCAGGGCGCTTCCGCATGTCCGGGCATGGCTCTACGGCGGGGCTGATGGCCTACGGAGATGCCAATGCCGTGGCCATGGAAATCGGTGAGTTTGAAGTGCTTCCCGTCGTAGAAGAAATCCCGGTAATTTGCGGAGTACACGGTTCCGACCCTCGCCGAAGAATGTGGCATCACCTTTTGAAGGTGAAAGAAATGGGGTTCTCCGGAGTCAACAATTTTCCAACGCACTGTATCGTCGACGGGCATTTCAGAAATGTGCTGGAGGAAACTGGTATGAGTTTTCAAAAAGAAGTGGAGATGGTCAGCCTGGCTACGAAAATGGATTTGTTTTCTATTGTGTATGTGGCCAAACCGGAAGAAGCCCGGCAGATGGCCGAGGCCGGTGCCGATGCGATCATTGCGCATGTCGGGACTACCGTAGGCGGTTCGGTAGGAGTGGTAGGCGCCACCTGTACCATGGATGATGCCATTGAGACTGCAAAAAAAGTGATGGAAGCCGGTAGAAGCGTCAACCCGGATATTTTCTTTCTGGCGCACGGCGGCCCCATCAATACCCCCGAAGATGTCAGAGTGATCATTGATGAGACCCAGGTACACGGATTCGTGGGCGCATCTTCTCTGGAACGGATGGGAGTGGAAGAGTCACTGACCAACTTAACCCGTAAATTCAAATCGCTTACAATTTAGCATAACAACAAGAGCCATAGCCATTCGTGAGATCAGCGTTGACCATTGCCATCTTACTGTCACTAAATTAAAATGGCTCTTTAGCATGAATTAGAATAAATTAATATGAATTCTAAATTAGAACGACTTTATTCGTCTGTTAAGGCGGAAAGCTTGTTGTCTGAGCGCAGCGAGTTTCAAGATTTCCTAGATTTTTGTCTACTTTTCATCGATGGAAAAGTAGAAGCCTGCCCGGTTTGAGGGCAAGTGCTTGAAAACACAGAGTTTACAGATTTGACTTATTAGAATTTGAAAGTAACTCACGTAATATATTAGCATTTACATTTTCTTGACAACCTAATATACGCAATCTACTATGTCTCGATTACACCTCCTGATTTTGATACTATCAATCGTAGTATTAAGTCCTAATGCTTTCAGTGCAGCTCCTGATTCTGATACGACAAAAGGTCATACGGCTGAGCCTTACGATCGTGATTACACGCTGGAGGCTACCATACTCGGCTACTTCGATGAAGCTGGAACCCGCAACCCGGTGCTTCAGGCCCAGAAGGGAGATCGGGTGCGTATCACGATCGTAAACGGCGAGCCCATGACTCATGATATCGTCATGGAAAAACTGGACGTCCGAAGTGAAGTACTGGTAGAAAAGGGAGATACCGCCAGCATTGTTTTCACCGCTGACCAAAGTGATACCTATTTCTGTTCCATTCCCGGACACCGCGCTGCCGGTATGGTAGGTGAATTTAAAGTGGTTGACGGTCCCATTATCGAGGTAGTAACCATTGCCGGGCAAATACCCCAGCAGGAGGGAAAGGAACTGAATCTGAATTTTGAGCAGGGAAGCCTGCAGGACTGGAAAGCCACCGGTGATGCTTTTTCCGAGACAGATCCTCTGATTTCCCAGGACCCTTCGCCCATCCATAAAGAGGACGCGCGAATTGGGTTTTCCGGTCAGTACTTTGTCAGTAGCGGGGGAAATGAACACTACCAGCGAACGGGTACGCTTACCTCGGTGCCTTTTACCGTGACGCAGCCCTTTGCCTCGTTTATGGTTTCCGGTGGAGCGTTGCAGGATACCCGGGTAGAGTTGGTTAATGCCGAGAACAATGAAATTGTCTTTCAGATCACCGGCTCCGGACGGGCAACGCTGCAGCCGGTAGTGGTGGATCTAAGACCGCAATTGAACAAAGAGATCTTCATTCGTCTGATCGATAATGAAACCGGTATTTCTCAGATTCCCTATATCAGTGATGATATCTGGGCGCACATCAATTTCGACGACTTTCTCTTTTATCCCGAACGTCCCAGCTTTCCCAATGAGCTAAAGCAAAGCGATATTATCATCCTTCCGCCGCTTGATCCGATTGAGAATGCCGGACTATCCGGGGAAGCTGCTGCGGAAAGCATGACCGCTCCGGAAGGCTTCTCAGTGACCCTGGCCGCCGCTGAACCCGATGTGATTCGCCCGATCAGCTTCACCCTCGATGCTCGCGGCAGGCTGTGGGTAGTGGAGGCGCATACCTACCCGGTGCGGGCCCCCGAAGGAGAAGGTCGGGACCGGGTACTTATTTTTGAAGATACGGATGGGGATGGCTCTCTGGATAAGAGAAAAGTCTTTATGGAAGGGTTAAACCTGATCAGTGCGATTGAAGTGGGTATGGGCGGAGTCTGGCTGGGGTCAGCTCCGAACCTCCTGTATATTCCTCTTGACGAAAAGAACGACAAACCGGCCGGTCCGCCCGAAATACTATTGGATGGCTGGGGCCTGGATGATACCCACGAAATCCTGAATAACTTCCGCTGGGGGCCGGACGGTTGGCTGTACGGTACCCACGGCGTGTTTACCCATTCCAATGTAGGCAAGCCCGGAACACCGGAGGAGGAGCGAACCAAGTTGAATGCCGGAGTATGGCGTTATCATCCCACTTCGAAAGAATTTGAGCTGTTTGCCGAAGGAACCAGTAACCCCTGGGGTATTGATTTTAATGACTACGGCCATCCTTTCATCACGGTATGTGTGATTCCCCATATGTTTCACATGATTCAGGGAGCCCGGTATCTGCGTCAGGCGGGTGAGCACTTTAACCCGTATACCTACGAGGATATTAAAGAGATAGGCGACCATGTGCACTGGGTAGGGGAACGAGGTCCGCATGCCGGAAACTTCCGGTCTAATTCCAAAGGTGGCGGTCATGCCCATGCCGGAGCCATGATTTATTTAGGTAGTGAAGACTGGCCGGAAGAATACCGCAACAAGATTTTCATGAATAACATCCACGGTGCCCGAGTCAATGCCGACCAACTTACCCGACAAGGGTCCGGCTATGTGGCGAGCCATGATGATGATTTCATCATAACCAATGATACCTGGTCGCAATGGCTGAATTTCCGGTACGATCCGAGTGGTTCGGTATTCGCCATTGACTGGTATGACAAGAACCAATGCCACAGTCCTAACCCGGATGTGCACGACAAGACCCTGGGGCGTATTTTTAAGATTAGCCACGAGAGCGATGAATGGGTACAGGTAGATCTCACCGCAGCCTCCGATATGGACCTGGTGAATTACCAGCTTCATAAAAATGAGTGGTACGTGAGAACCGCCCGGCTCATTTTGCAGGAACGAGGGCCTAATAAGAAGGTACATAAAGCACTCAAGAAAATTCTGAACGACAACCCGGATGTCACTCGAAAGCTACGGGCACTTTGGGCACTCCATGTGACCCAGGGGCTTGATGAAGAGGAGTTACTCGAGTTATTGGATCATGAAGATGAATACCTGCGAAGCTGGGCCATTCAGCTATTGGCCGAAGACAAAGATCTTTCTGATAATGCCCTAAGTCGTTTCGCAGAGTTGGCAAAAACCGATAATTCTGCTCTGGTACGCTTGTATCTGGCTTCCGCTATTCAACGAACAAACCCAGAGAACCGCTGGGAAACGGTTGAAGCCCTGGTGCATCGAGCCGAAGATAAAGAAGATCATAATCTGCCGCTATTACTTTGGTACGCTTTTGAACCGACTATACCTACCGATGTAAACCGGGCGGTGGACATAGCCCTTACCGCTGAGCTGCCTCATATTTTACAGTTCACGGTACAACGGGTAGGTGCTATTGAGTCGGCGGAGGCAGTACAGGCATTACAGCGATTGCAGCAAAGCCTACAAAATAGAGAGCAGTCGCATCAGAACCATGCGTTACTGGCCCTGATCAAAGAGCAACTTGCTCAGAAATAATTGCAAAGTTCCCTCAATCATGCACTCCATCTGAAATGGAAGGTATGGTTGAGGGAAAAATGCCTATACTTATTTGTATTGTGTTTGTCAGCTTACCTTGCTATGTATTGACTTCTTCTGTATGTAGCGTATGCTTTTTACCCTCTGGCTGCGCGGAGTGTTTACTATATTGTCGGCGTATTACTCACCAAACTACATAAACCCTCTCAAAGAAAGGATTTAGTTTATCACTCAGATCTACCACGCTAAACGAAGGGCTCAATCGTAAGAATTATGGAAAACCGTTGGGTGAACTTTCTTCGCTTATCAAGTGGGGCATGCTATATCAGCGAAACGCAAAAAACGTCTTACGCTTTTTATAGGCATTTAGTCTTTTGAGGTATATTTCATCATTACCTGCCCGGTATAGGTATTGAATAGTATTTTGCGGCCATGATGTCCGCCCAGGCTTGTTGCCTGGATGGGAATTCTGAAATCAGTAAGCATTTTCTGGGCTACGTGGGCATTTCTCTCTCCGATTTGCAAAATGCTGGGCTGATCGCTGGTCATGGATTTACCGCCAAATACTTTGGCAATGAGGTTTTTTCTACGGCAACCCATGCTCTCCATACTATCTAGCAGTCGTTCAATCGAGATATTACCGTATTTGGGGGAGGCAAGTCCATCGCCATTCCACAAGGGAAGCATATAGTGGTTGATGCCCCCTTTTTTTAGGCGAAAGTCGTATAAGCAGATAGCTACGCAGGTGCCTAGCACCGTTGTCACCAGGGTAGGGGTTCGTTCTGCGTAGAGCGCAGCGGGAAATAGATAGAATTTTGCAAATTCTGGTTCCTGCATAAGTATCTAAAATATCAAAAGAGCGGTAATTAAACCTTAGAATTGCTCATCTGCACTGAAGAATATTTCCGAGCCCTCATCGGAGAATCCACCCAACGTATCATTAGCTTGTTTTTCGGGTAGAACAATTGAGAAAGTAGTGCCGGCGATTGCCTGGTTCTTTATGGTAATATTACCGTCCAGCAAATCTGCCAGTGCCCGGGTAACGGCAAGGCCCAGACCATGTCCGGCATAAGCTTTTATAGCCCCTTTTTCTAACTGAGAAAAACGGTCAAAGATTTTATGCTGGTCTTTTTTACTGATGCCAATGCCTTCATCACTTACCTGCATGGTTAAGGAGTGCGGCTGCCGGGTTATCTCAATAGTAACCTGCCCTTCCGTTGGGTTAAATTTGATGGCGTTGGATAGCAGGTTCGACAGCATGAGATTAAAAAAGTGTATGTCGGTCACAAAATGAATAGCGTCTTCTATCAGGCAATTGATACGGATCTGATTTTTTTGCGCAGAGTAAGCAAAATTGTGGATCACATTTTCAATAATTGGGTTGATATGGGCAAGTACCAGGTTGGGCGTTGCCTCACCGGCCTCTACCTCGGCGGCAGCCATGATATTGCGTATCTGAAATTCCAGACTGAAAGTCTCTTGAAAAATGAACTGAATATTTTTCTGAAAATAGGGAGGAAGGGGCTCCTTTTTTGCTACCAACTGCTGGCAAATGGCCAGGATGCTGGCCAGCGGGTTATTGATTTCGTTTTTAATATTGGATAGGAAATGGCTTTTCAGCCTTTCGGAATTTTCCAGCTTCTGATTGAGCTCCGTCAGTTGCTGAAGCAGTTTGTCCTGCTCCCTGATGGTTGCCTCACTTTTCAGAAGCCTCCTGGATAGTTCTTCAAGCAGCACTTTGTCGGAAATTTTATCCATGTCTGTTGTATTCATATCTTCTGATAAATTGTGGGCTTAATCTGCTGGACGGGCAGATTTAATCCGGTCAATGATTCGGAGTGACCAATCAACAGATAGCCCCGGGGAGCAATGTGATCGATGAGCTGGTTCAGGACAATCTTCTGATTGGTTTTGTTAAAATAGATCAGCACGTTCCGGCAAAAAATAACATCAAACTGTTGTTTTACCTGGTGCGTCTCTTCTAACAGGTTAAGCCTGCGGAAGACGGCTTTATTCCTGATCTCTTTAATAATCCGCACCTTGGGTTGCTGAGGATCTTTGCTTTTCAGGAAGTACTTTCTTTTTAAAGACTGGGATAATTCATCTACCGTTGACAATGGATATACCGCGCTTAGCGCTTGCGAGAGCATGCGGGTAGAGAGATCAGTACCCAATAGCTGATACGGGACATTCCCCTGGGTACTGGCGAAACTTTCTATCGTGATGCCAATAGAGTAAACCTCTTCGCCAGATGAACACGCCGCACTCCATATTTTCAGCGGGTTTGAGCTGCTTTTCAGATTCCAGAGCTTGGGTAAGATCTCATCCCTGAGAAATTCAAAGTGCATTTTCTCCCGGAAAAAGTTGGTTTTATTGGTGGTAATCAAATCCAGCATTTGCAGGTATTCAGTACTGCGGCCCTTTTCACTGAATACAAATTCAAAGTAAGTCCTGAATGAGGTGCATTGCAGATGCTTCAGGCGTTTCTGCAACCTGGATTCCACCATGTTTTTTTTGGTGATCGGTAACTGAATACCATACCGTTGCTCAATGTGCAAACTCAGTTTTCTGAAGTCGCCCGGCGACATGGTGTAATGTTCAGCAACATGCATCATTTCTGTTCAATTTGTAGCCATGATTTGTGCCGGTTTGGTAAATCCAGCCGTGATCGATCCTTCGCTTGTGAGGGCGCTTAAAACTGTTCAAAATCATCATCAGAGAACCCTTTTGCATCCAGTTCAATGGTATTATTATGATTTTCTGATTGCCACTTTTTTTCATCTTCCCGAGGCGCATCATGTTTCTTGAAAGCAGAGGAAGCGTATGAGTAAGCAGGTTTTTCTTCAGCATGGTGGGGCTTATGCTCCTTGTTCACCATAAAGAAACCCATGAGTTCTCTCAACATATCAGCCTGAGCGGCTAATTCCTCCGAGCCACTGGCCATTTCTTCGGCACTGGCAGCGTTTTGTTGCACAATTTGATTGAGCTGCTGAATGGCAGTATTAATTTGCCTTGAAGAGTCATTCTGTTCCAGAGAACCGGCCGTAATTTCCTGCACCAGTTGTGAGGTTTTCTCAATGTCCGGTACAATATCTGTCAGGAGCTTACCCGATGTTTCGGCAATGCTGACACTTGACTTGGAAAGATCATCAATTTCAGCGGCAGCGGTCTGCGAGCGCTCGGCCAGTTTTCTTACCTCAGCAGCTACTACCGCAAATCCTTTTCCATGTTCTCCGGCCCGTGCGGCTTCTACGGCGGCATTCAGGGCTAAAATATTGGTCTGCCGGGCTATTTCACCTATGATAGACACCTTTTCAGCAATTGTTTTCATGCTTACCACGGTTTGGTTCACCACATTACTGCCTTCTTTTACATCGGTAGCCACGTTAATGGCAATGCGCTCAGTTTCCCGGGCATTTTCAGTATTGCGTTGAATGTTGGTGGTCATTTCTTCCTGAGAGGATGTGACCTCTTCGGCGGAGGCGGCCTGCTCGTTGGCTCCCTGAGATAATTGCTGAGATACCGAACTCATCTGGGAACTGGCTGAAGCAATATTCTGCGCGCTGTTGTTAACATCTGAAATAATAGCTCTAAGCTTCTCAACCATGTTTTTCAGATCCTGGTATAACCCTTTATTTCGGTTATCAAATGAAATATTAAGATTACCGTTGGCCAGATTCGTAGCGATATCAGCCGCTTCGGCTGGTTCACAGCCTAGTTGGTTGACGATACTTCTGGTGAGGGCTATTCCCGCCAGCACCATGATCATCAGAATTACTCCAAAAAAGACAAACGCCAGCAGGGTAATTTCATCGGCTTTTTTCATGCTTTGCGCATATTCGGTTTCTGCCTCATTGAGGCTGATCTCCGACAGCTTGTCCACGGCGGTGCGCATGGTTTCAAATTTTTCGGTAAACTGCCCGAAATACAATGCATTGGCTTCCCGAAGCTTATTGGCTGTCAATAACTCCTGCAACTGAGCAGAGAAAATCATTACTTCATCATAGTTTTCCTCAAACTGCGCGAAGTGCTCAGTGGCATTGCCGCCGGTACTAATGAATATCTTTTTGAAATCCATGAAGCGCGCATTCAGCTGGTCCATATTTTCCTTAACCAGGCCAAACTGCTCTTCCAGTTTTTCATCGTCTCTCGAACCATAGTCAGAATAAGTCAGCGCCTCGCTAAAGGCAATACGGGCCTGGTAGCCATCACGATCCGACTGTAACAGGTAATTAATACTAACCAGACGGTCATTATAAATGGCATCTACTCGATCTTTGATCAGGCCGATACTCAGGATATTGTAGCCGATATTTCCGGCGTACAGCACAATAATGAACAGGAAAACGATAAGTACCCTGGTTGAAACTTTCAGGTTTGTTAGAAAATTCATAGCAGTTAATTTATTAGAGATAGCTTACGGCTATTAATGATTGATTTCAGTTTTGAAGAAAGTAGGGCTGATGGTGATGATGGCGTAAATTACCTGAGAGCCCAGCGTTTCCTGACTTTCGTAATAGGCATCAAATGTATCGGTAGTCCACATTTTGCTATAGCCCAGGGTCGCACTAAAGTCGGGACTGAGTTTATAGCTGCCTTTCAGGTCCAGTTCAAACCCCAGATTCTTTTCCATGGACTGGGTGAAATCTTCTCGATCAGGCATTTCTTCGTGGCTGTAAAAGTTATGCAGATTGGAAACCAGTTTGAATTTTTTTACCGGACTGAAGGTAGTGCCGATATAATAGTCTTCCAGCCCGGTAATGGGGTCCATTTTCACGTAGAAGTAATCCAGGTAGCCAAAATTACCGTGCCGTAGCCCGTACAGAATGTTGAAGTTGTTGTATTCATTATAACCTGGGTTGCTGGCTTGTCGGATATCAGTACCGGACAGGATATCTCCTCCCGCTTTTAGTTTTAAGTACTGGTTTACCTTCCAGTTGACTCGGGCGGAAATAAGATTAGCATCAATTTTTCTTCCTGTTCCTACGGTGTCTTGTCCCATCTGGTGATAAAAGATGCCGGTCAGGGCGAGCGATTTGCTGAGGGCGTAAGACATGTTTGTTCCAACGGTTTGCTCGTACCGGGTAGTAAAGTTGTTATCCGGTTTTTCTATTCCCCTATTCAGCATAATAAAAGAAGCTGATAACTTCTGTATGTCTTTATGCAGCCAGATAAACTGCATGTTTTTGTGGTAGGGAAGGGTATAAGGTTCTTTTTGAAGCACAAAACGGCTGTTGTTGTACGCCACCCCCAGGTGCGCTTTCATCGTAGAACGTTCGTATTTGAGCAGGGCCGCGTCGTGGGCCATCGTTCCTCCCCAGTTCAACTCTCCCAGAATATACTGATCGTCGTAGATCAGGCCCTGCCGACCTATTTTCAGAGATAGCTCCGGGGTGAAAAACTTCTCTGCCCAGGCCCTGAACACCGAAATCGAAGGAATTTCCTTGCGGATACCCCGATCGCCCCAGGCACGAAGGTCTTGCAGGATGATTCTGGTCTTAAGATCATTTTTCCTGTTATAGTCAAGAATCAGGCGGGTCCGCTGCTGTACATAGGCTTCTGATCGTTCGCCTTCGTGCAACGGAATACGGAAACCATCGGAGTAGAGTGGATTGAGGCGAAATTCACCTTTCAGCGAAAAGCCATCGGGCTCGGAGCTTTCCTGGGCAAAGGCCCATTGGGAGATAAAAAACAGCAGAAGGAGGGTAAACTTTTTCATAATGACTTTAAACTGGGATATGATTATCCTTTGAGCGATAATATTTCTTCCGTTTTCTGGATCTGGAGTAATTTGTCAGTAGAAAATATCTTTTCAGCATCAAGTACCATGATGAATAGTTCTTGTTGTTCAATGACACCGGATATGAATTCAGTATGGTTCTTTTTGCTAATGGAAGGCAGCGGAATTATTTCGTTGTTATTAATTTCAATCACTTCACTCACACTATCTACAATAGCACCTACCTTCAGATCTTCATTTTCAAGATTGAGATTGAGTACAACGATGCAGGTATCTATATCATCTTCTTTGGGCGTAAGGGAAAACTTGACGCGCATGTCTACTACTGGCACTACCGAACCTCGCAGGTTAATCACCCCCCGCATGGCCTCGGGTGATCTTGGTACCTTGGTGATGGAAAGCATCTCGAGTAATTCGGTAACCTGCATCACACTCACCGCAAAATGCTCATTATCTAATTTGAAAGTCAGATAAGAACCAGTCGTTGTTGGGGTTATTTCTTCCATATGCCTATGTATTGTTAGCGCTTTATCCAATGCAAAGAGAATAAAATAAGAATACTATTATTATAGGAAATAATAATATTTAATTGTGACATTCCCTTTATTTACATAGGAAAAGTCCTAGTTTTCGCCAGTATATAAGAACTCAGGGTAGTGTATAATTGGCCACTGTTATGTGCCTGAGCAGAGAGGAAGCTTTGGTAGAACCATATGAGGAGGTAGGCTCTAGCCTTAGAAAAGCCGCCACACTCTATATTCCAAAATGTCTTTTTGTTTAATATGTTGAATTTTAATACATGGGATAGTATAGTTCAACCGAAATAAATATGGCGAAGCACACTTCGCTAGAAAATATCATGTAAGCTTCGGATGGCGATAAAGACAATAAGTGCTTGTTTTGGGCGAATCACATATTATTATCTCTGGTAAGTATTCCACACTTTTTGGCCTTATCTCTATGCCGCATTTGTATATCTTGTCTCCTTTAATGGAGCGTTGTACAGGCCATTTTAGTTTAAATTCAACTTATCAGAAGTACAGAGCACTAGCATATTTATGTCATTGACCACATGGTACCCAGACACAAGGTCGGGTAAAGAGCCGTTTTCCTTATTTTATGCATCAGATCAGTCTGTTTGGGTGGAGAGGTATCGTCTGGATGGATTCCCGCATTGTAATATTACGAAAGTAAGTGCACCTTTTGGTTTATTAAATGAGCTACAGGGTTTGGGGAGGGGAAATGCCAATAAAAGGGCCAAAATGAAGCGTGGAAACGATGAGCAGGCTATTGAATTTCAAATAGATATAGATAAAGCGCCCATCTGGAACACCATTTTATTACCTCCTCAGTCTGTCACCGAGATTGAGCGGGCATTCGCTCACAAAACGGGTAGTCGTACTTTGAGAGCAGATGGTGCTGATCAGAACCTGCCAAAAGCAGGCCAAATCACCAACAAAAGGTTCGTTGCTGCGATGGA
>JAVKCN010000018.1:0-29969 GCA_040222715.1 Cyclobacteriaceae bacterium
TAAGAGCGTGTTAGGGAATTTAGTATTGCTTAGCAGTCAATTCGCCAAAGAACTATTGAGATATTGGCTATCAACAAGAATGATTGTGCACTTTCGGTAGTGCGCTCATAGTCCACTACGGTTCGTCGGAAGAAATTCAACCCAGCAAACGTCCTTTCCACAACCCATCTTTTTGCTTCTACCACAAAGCCTTTCCGTCCTTCTTCTCGCATAGGTGTCTCAAAGCTAAGCTTTTCTTCTTCTACTGCTCGGGCAAAAGTACCACGGTAAGACTTGTCAGCTATAATCTTCTTCAAGGTAGGCATCAGTGTTTTGATTTCTTTAAGTAGATTTACCCCTGCCGGACTGTCATGCCCGTTGGCCGCATAGACGTGCCTTCTCCAGATTCTTCCTAGCACATCTACGAGTAGATGCCTTTTACGCCCATTTACCTGTTTGTTTCCATCAATACCTCGTCCCTTCACCATCATCGGGGCTAACTTAACGCTTTGAGAGTCAGCCAGTCCTAGGCTTGGGGTGGGACTGCGACCCTGTTCTATTCGCTCCACTATATTGACTGCTATGGTCATCTTCTCTAGGGTCTTGTTACGCGTCCACTTCCTGAAGTAGTAATAGACCGCTGACCAGTCTGGAAACTGACTATCCAAGTTGCGCCACTGTGCTCTGGTACGGGTGATCCAGAGAATAGCGTCAAAAACATCACGCAAATCAAGTTCGCGTTTTCTTTGCCAGTTTACAAACGGTTTTATGGCGCGGCCACCGTAACTTCCCATTGGCCATCGGTAAGCCTTTCATATTGTGCTTGCATATCTTGAAAGTTTGGTTTCTATCAAGATAAAACGATGGCCCTCTTTTCAAAGTCTTAATCTCCTAACATGCTCTAAGTTCTTCCTCAAGCACGTCATCATAAATACTTGTGCTTTTAATGTCTTTATGACCTAGCAGTTCTTTTTTCACGTACCTTGGAAACCCAGCTAAGACAGTCGTGGCAAAAGTATGCCGTGCGAGCTTATGAGTGAGATTTTTATCAATATCCGCTATTAATGCTATCTCTTTAAGGTATGCATTGAGCTTCTGATTTGTTATTTTAGGTAAGGCTAGGTTCAAAACTTTCCTTTCGTTAGAATCTCGATATTTTTCCAGTATTTCTTGGGCTACTTTAGTCAAGGGAACATATAATGGCTCTCCAGTTTTCTTCTGGGCTTTCAGACGTAAATAAAATCGTTCGTCTTGCCCTTTTTCCAACTTGTCCATTGTAAGCGATGAAGCATCACTAAAGCGTAGTCCTGAATAGCATGAAAAGATAAATACATCTCTTACCCGATCTAATCTTTCTGGTAATTTCAGTTTAATGATATTGTCTAATTCTTCTCTGCTTAACGCAACTACCTTTCTCTCTATGATACAAAGTTTGAAGTCTCTATATGGATTGAAACTCACTATACCCTCCTTAACTGCTTTTATCATAAGCGTTCTAAGTTTCGTGTGTTGCTTCACCACAGTGTTGTTGTGGATTAGCTTAAGACGGTTATTGCGAACCTGCGTCCTTAAGTAATGATCATAGCCAGAGATAAACTTGTAATCTATTTTCTTGAGAGTAATACCCTTTTGTTTACTATAATTTAGGTAGTTTTTAAGATGTATAATAGATGTTTTGTATGTTTTAACCGTCCCATCTTCAAAGTCATTTTTTCTTTCCTCCATCTCTGAAATATGTTGAGCAAAATACTCGACCAGCACCTTATCAAACTCAAACTCCCCAAGCATTACCCTCTTGATAGCTTTTCCGGTAACTACTTTTCCTTCATACTCAAGAACACCTTTAGCCTTATAAGCTTCTGCTTCTAGGGATGAAATCTTTCTGTTTATTTCATCCTTCAAGTTACCCTTAATCGCTCTTTGTTTTGCTTTGTCCCAATTTCCAGAACTACAGCCGAACCCAGTGTAAATTTCAGCCTTTCTATCAGGCCCTTTACTCCCGCAAAGTAACCTATAAAAAATTTTGCCGCCATCTTTGTGAGGCTTCCTTTCATTCAAATAAGCTTTGGTTGTTAAATTTTCATTTCTCATGGTGAACCCTTTTTTCAAGTTGGTGAACATTTGGTGAACCAAAATCTGAAAAAAAACGGAGAAAAGCGAAGAGCACTGAAAGCAAAAACCCCTTCTAGAAAGAACTAGAAGGGGTTTGAAAAAACTTGAAAGAAATTTGTGGAGCCGGAGGGATTCGAACCCTCGTCCAGAGAAGGTCATTAACGCATCTTCTACATGCTTAGCTATTGTTTGAATTGTCGGGTCGCCTAAGGTAAACAGCCCACCTGCGGGCAACCGTATCTGCTAAAATTTCACCGGAGCATCACAGCGCTGCTCTGGCTAGTTCCACTGAGTCGACACCCTGTAATCCAACCGAGCGGAACAGCGGTCGGCAGGATGTGGCCCGGGAGCGATTCGCTCAACCGGTGAAGCCTTCATTTTAATCTATAAGACTAAAATTAGGCGGCCATGGCGTAATTAGATTCGCCAAGTATGGTTTTAGGACTCAGGGTCAAGGCGCGCATCCTATGCGCCTGCATGCTTACACCCGTAATCACTCATCCTGTCAAATCCGGTCGGCCCCAATTATTCAAGATAATACAATGCCTCTATAGTACGTCTTCGGATAGCGAAAAGTTCGGAGTTTGGACAGGTTTATTATAGTTAGCAGGATGCGGAGGAGGGAAGCAGTAAGCAATGGTACTGATAGCATACGAAATAGCGATTTGTCATTAACAGGAAGGTAAACTACTGTAAATGTAAGACAGCTTCTATTCATTGCTTACTACCTCCTGAATTGGCATAAAAAAGCGCATAATAAAGTTAAGCGGCTTTTTGAAATTGATTTAAATTTCTTCCGGTATCAAGTAACCAGGAGATGCATGGATCCTATGACGGCTATACCGTAGTGGCGGTTGCCAAATTTCAATGAACTCAAATATTTCTCTTTTAGTGGACTCTATGAATTTTGTTTTCCATTTGGTGTTATTGTACGATTTTCAGCGTTCTGACAAAACTTTACATCCCTTCATGATAAAAACGGAGCAAATGCAAGTTTGGAATCTTTAAAAATCTCTATTTAAGTAAAATTAGCTTATATTTTTAGCGTCATAGCGAGGAAGAATGACGAAGCAATCTCCCCGAGCCACGTCGGCTCATTAGCAGGAGATTGCTTTCTCGTGCCTCGTCGCAATGACGTGATAATTATTTTCGTCATAGTGCTTACCCGACCAGAAATAAGTATAATCAATACGTCATCGCGAACGAATGTGAGGCGATCTTACGCCCCGGCAGACCGCTTCGCAGAGCCTCGCGGTGACGTCTGGAAAAATTACACTTTAATGTGGTCGGATACTTAAAGCTGTAGAAAAGAGAATAAAATTTAATTAAAAGCTCTTCTGTACTGCAAATTCTACCCTGAAACTTTTAGTCCACAATAGACAGAAACGTTAGAAATTAAAAGGAAACCTTTGGCCACACGCACTTGTAAAACAACTATAGGTGGTTTGCAGTATTATCTCTAACTACGCACGTTTGAATCTTGAGTTCTTTACCTTTTTTATCATGAGAAAAATCATCGACCAAAATATCCTGATGCCACTGGTGTTCATTAGCCTGATGGGAATCCTTTATGCCTGTACGGGGGGTAGTGCCCAGAACCGCATACCCGCTTCCGAGCACTTCAATGCTGATTGGGCAATGGATTCGATCTGGGAGCAGGGACAGGCTGAAGTGGCCAAGTATCAGGCTACCCGCACCGTGTACGACAAACCGCGTGATTTTGAGTATGTTTTTATCCTGGTAAAAGAAACTTTCAACGAAGAGTTTAACGTAAAAACTGACGACTACGCTCGCGATGACCTGTTCGATGTGATGAAGATCAATAAATTTTGCCGCATCCCAACGGATAATTATCCTTATCACTATCTGACCAGTATTTTTTATAAAAGAAAACAGCCTTCCATGGTATATAAACTTACCAACAACTCTCAGGAGTGGTGTGGAAATACTTCTAAATACTTTTTGGCTCAGGGAAAAGAATACGCATTCGGCTATAACAGCTACTGGGATGGGCAGGGTATTGGGCAAACCACCGTAGAAGGAGGTATCATGTTTGAAGATCAGCTTTCCCATTCCCTCCGCGCCCTGAATTTTGCCGATGGGCTCACGTTTCAGCAGCGGGTAGCCGAGTCTCAGGTGAATAGCAAGTCGACCGTGCCCACGCTATATAATGCCACTTTCACCGTATATCCGGCCCAGGATTTACAACTATCTACGGACTATGACATGGCGCAGGAACCCCGCGTGTGGAAAGTAACCGTGCAACTGGAAGCGGACAAGGTCAATGAATACTGGTTCGGCGGCGAGTACCCCAATATTTTGCTAAAACAGACTACCTGGGATAAGCGTAACTATGAGCTCAAAGAGCACTACATGGACGATTACTGGGTGATCAAGAATTCCTAAGTACGTTCAAGTCTATATCAGTGAATGAGCTTGGATGAAACGGGAGGTCTTAGGCGGCAAGCCGTTGAGGGTAAGTGGAAAGGTTACCGGTTGGGGAAGGTATCCCTCTCAAGAACTTGTAACCTGCAACCACTATTAATCGCCTACAGCCTCTCGCCAACTATTTCTCTTTTCCTAACTCGTCAAATCTTTCTTGAGTACTTAAATAGATTGAGTAAACTCTATCACTGCTTCGCGAATCCGGCTAAATGTTTCTCGTAAAATGGATTCATCGTTTTCCAGTAGCGTTACCCGAAAACCCTGTAGGTCTGAGCAAAATGAGGAGATAGGCACCACGCAGACCCCTTTGGCGGCCAGCAGATAGTAGACAAACCGCTTATCCAGGGCCATACCGGGTTCCTGGGCGAGCCACTGGTTCATTAATTGCTCGGCGCGTTCATCTTCAATGGCCAGTCGTTGTCCGGGTTTCAATGCTCCTTCCTGAAAGATGATGGTGTTGTAAAAGGCTCCGTAAGTAGGATTGAATGTGATCGCCGGAATATCCTGCAACAGTTCAGTAATAATGCGGCTCCGGTTTCCAATCAATTCATTAAACCCTTTTCGATACTCTGCATAGCGGGGGTCGCCCATTAGCTTAGGGATGGCTAACTGGGGCAGTTTGGTAGAACATACCTCAATCATCTTCGCATTTTCCAGCGTGGAGCAATAGCGATCAAACTCCTTGGATTGTCGCCGGTTGTAAAACTCCATCCATCCGCAACGGGCACCGGGCCAGGGTAATTCTTTGGAGATGCCCTTCATGGCAATACCCGGCAGCTCTTCAATCACATCGGCCAGGGCATACGAAGTAGCCCCGTTATACGTAATATTCAGATAAATTTCATCGGCCACCAGAAATAAATCGAAGGTACGGGCCATGGCCACAATCTCTTCCAGGATTTCCAGCGGATATACCACGCCCGTTGGGTTATCCGGGTTGATGAGGAGGATGCCCACAATGTTCGGGTTATACTTGATCTTCAGGTACAAATCATCCAGATCAGGGTACCAGTTGTTATTGGGATCGAGGTTGTAGGTGATGGGATGGTGGTTGGCGTGGGAGGCCTCAGCCGAAGAATGCGTAGAATACGAAGGCGATGGACCAATAACCCGCGAAGTAGGCACCAGGTATTGGTATAGCTTGGAAATGGCGTCTCCTAGTCCGTTGAAAAACAGCACATCTTCCGCCGTAATCTGGGCGCCATTGCGCTTGTTATTGAGTTCGGCCAGAAACTGTCGGGTTTGCAATACTCCTTTAGAATCACAATAGCCAAAGGTGGCATTGTCCCGCACCAGCTCTACCACTGTATCTTTAATCCAATCGGGTAGTTGGTAATGCTTATTGATGGGATCACCAATGTTCTCCCAAAAAATGGTATACCCCAATGCCTGAATCTGATTGGCTTTTTTTACAATTCCCCGGATTTCGTAACTTAATTCATTCGCTCCTTCGCTCAATAACCGCTGTCGCATGCCTGGTCGTTTTATTGTCTAATGAAATTACGTAATTTTATCCTCACAAAAGTACCAACCGTATACGGATTACCGCATACGAAAGACTATTAATTTTTTATTCCGAAGGTTATGAACGTTGAATTATTAAAGCAAATTTGTGAAGTAGCTGGTGCCCCCGGTTTCGAAGAACGCATACGCCAATTGGTTATCAAAGAAATAGAACCCTTGGTAGACCATTGGGAAGTAGACAATATGGGTAGTGTGGTGGCGGTGAAGAAAGGGACAAACAACCCCGACGGTAAAAAGGTGATGGTGGCTGCCCACATGGATGAAATTGGCTTTATCGTTACCCATATTGATGATAATGGCTTTGTCCGCTTTCATACCCTGGGTGGCTTTGACCCGAAAACGCTGACGGCTCAGCGAGTGGTGGTGCACGGTAAAAAAGACCTGATTGGAGTAATGGGTAGTAAACCCATTCACGTAATGTCGCCCGAAGAACGCACGAAAAACCCCAAAACTACCGACTATTTCATTGATCTCGGCATGAAAGGTGACGAAGTCAAAGAACTCGTTAGTGTGGGCAATCCGATTACCAGAGAGCGGGAGCTGATTGAGATGGGTAGTTGTGTTAATTGCAAGTCTATAGATAACCGGGTATCCGTGTTCATCTTAATTGAAGCATTGCGCCAACTCGGCGACGTACCTTACGATGTATACGGAGCATTTACCGTGCAGGAAGAAGTCGGATTACGGGGAGCCAATGTTGCGGCGCACAATATCAATCCCGATTTCGGCATTGCGCTGGATACCACGATTGCCTTTGATGTTCCCGGAGCGCAGCCTCACGAGAAAATCACGTCTCTGGGAGAAGGTGCAGCCATTAAAGTGATGGATGGTTCGGCTATCTGCGATTACCGCATGGTAGAATTCTTAAAGCAAACCGCCGATAAGAATAAGATCAAGTGGCAACCGGAAATTCTCACTGCCGGAGGCACCGACACCGCTGGAGTACAGCGTATGGGCAAGCAGGGGGCCATTGCCGGAGCAATTTCCATTCCTACTCGCCATTTGCATCAGGTTATTGAGATGGCCGATAAAGATGATATTGATAAGTGCATTCACCTGTTAAAGGTTTCTCTTGAAACCATTGACCAGTTTGACTGGGCGCATCGGTAGTTACAGCACAAACGCTATTTGAAACAGCGGCTGCACCATCGGTAACTGACCGGCGGTACTTCCGGGGGCTTCGTTGCTGTTGTCTGTTTTATGCAAATGCGGAATCAGATAACCGAGCGAAGCTCCCACCACATATCCTACAAATACATCAGAAGGAAAATGTTTGCCCGCTCGGTAGCGGAAATAACCCGTAGCTGCTGGCCAGAGAAACGCCCCTGTCCAGGCCAGCGTGCGAACATTGGATTGATCCGAATAATCTGAAATTGTTTTTGCCGTAAAGAAAGCGAAAGCTGCGGTGTAGGAGGTATGTCCGGAAAAAAAAGAAAAAGTGTTGCCTCGGGCGGTACGTACTGCCTCGGGTGCATCCTGATTGTAGGTATACGGGCGCGGTCGCCGTACCAGCGCTTTGGTAATGCCTGTGATAGTTTCATTAATAGCAATCGTCTCTAATAAGATCAAGCCAAGGGTTCCGGCATCGGCCCGGCTTTCATCAAAGGCTAGTAGTGTAAGCGGTAAGGCATAAGAGGTATGCAACAAAACATCGCTGGTTATCTGCGCTCCCCGTCGATAATTTCCGGCAGACAATTGGTCTACGGCAAATACATCTTCCAAATTTAGTTCTCCCAAATCTTCCAGCGTAGAAGGTTGTCGCTTGTTGCGCAGCAAAATACTGGTGGTGGTTCCCGCGGCTCCGGCTGAGAGTAGTATTGCCTCCCGGGCAGTTTTAAGTTCATACCCCTGCCCGAAGGCAAACTGATTGGATAAAAGTAAAAAAACGACTATCCCCATCGGTAGCCCCCACCGTTCGTAGTAATAAATTTTCATAAAAGACGATTCACCTTTTCTCTAAATTCCTGATTAGATAAGCAAAGTGGAACCCCTAGGGTTTGCTTACAATGTATGATTTCCCTAATAACATAATTTTAATAAGGCATTGTTGCGTTTATTTTTGAAGGGATCAATTATTAGCAAATCTATAATCAACAAAAATGAAAAAGTTATCCTCATTAATGTTCGGTCTACTGATGACCGCCGTACTTTTCTCTTGTAGCAAAGATGACGAAGAAATCTCTGTAGAAGCTGGTATCGTTGGTACCTGGACAGTGGCTTCTGTTGATGTAGAATTTGACGGAAAGTCTTTTGAAAGCTACATTGACGAGATTATCGCCCAGCTGGAAGCCCAGGGTGCCGAACTTACCGAAGATGAAAAAGAAGAAATGAGAAAAGGATTTGAAGAGTTCGATATGGGAAGTGAAGTAGAAAATGAGATGGTAAATACTACTATCCAATTCAAAGAAGACAATTCAGTAATTACTACTAGCGAAGATGGTTCAGAAAACGGAACATGGTCTCTGAGTGGTAATGACCTTACGGTAACTTTTGACAATATGCCTCAGACATTTGAAGTTCATAATATGACTAAAAGCCAGGCTTCACTGCACTCTCCTTATGAAATAGAAATGGACTCAGATGAGGAAGAAAGCATGGAAGCAATGTTACCTATGATAGAAGTTATCTTCAATCTGAAAAAATAATTCCTGTTTCTATTCAGGATCAAAAGCCGTTTCTTTATTGATAAGGAGCGGCTTTTATTTTAGGCGGTATCCAACCCCTACGCGTAGGGCTGCATTGCCTCTTTCAAAGTAGTAATCACCCATCACTTCAACCCGCCACTCATCGGTAATCCGGCGAGCATAGCCTACGCCCGCGGCATAATCCACTTCTCCACTAATAAGCGGTCGCAGCCGGATGAATACCGGGTCAATAGGATACAAGCGCATGCCGGGAATGACACTGACCCGTTCATCAGCCGCCCAGTATTCCAGTCCGGCAGTAAGCGAAAGCTGGCGGAGCAAAAAATAATTGAGCTCTACTCCAAACTGGGCTTTGTCTACAAACTCAAACGGATCACGGTTATCGGTTTTGTAGGCATCAATACCAAAGCTTACTAAATACTGAGCCTGTGCCATTTGACTCAGGAAGAAAAGGACAAAGGCGATGGGAAAAATAATGTGCTTCATTAATAAACTGGAAAAGTAAAGTATGTTTGGAGTTGAGCCCCCTCTAGAAAAGGTGGAAAAAGGAATTATGTTCGTGTTAATGGCGAAAAAAGTAGCAGCATGCGCTGAAAGTTGCTCAAAACTACGAATTATTCTTTGTTCTCATACAGCTTTTTCAAGTCGTTTAATTCATCGCGCAGGCGGGCGGCTTCCATGAAGTTAAGCTCTTTGGCCGCTTTCTCCATACTTTTCTTCGTTTGGTCAATGAGTTTTTCCAAATCGGGTTTAGTCATATAGGCCACCACCGGATCAGCCGCAATGCTGCTTTCTTCCGGTCCGGAGTAGGCTTTGGCCGGGGCTTTCCGCGAATCAGCCACCTTGGTTTGTCCCATAATAGATTCTTTGGACTTAAATATGGTCTTCGGGGTAATGCCGTGTTGTTCATTATATTCCATCTGCTTATTACGGCGGCGATTGGTTTCATCAATAGCCAACTGCATGGAACCTGTAATCTTATCAGCGTACATAATACACATGCCATTCTCATTTCGAGCGGCCCGCCCAATGGTTTGCACCAGCGAGCGTTCGTTGCGTAAGAAGCCTTCTTTATCTGCATCCAAGATGGCTACCAGCGATACTTCCGGCAAGTCTAATCCTTCTCGCAGCAGGTTCACTCCAACCAACACATCAAACTCGCCTAGCCGCAATCCCCTTAAAATCTCTACCCGGTCCAGTGGTTTCACTTCGGAGTGGATATAGCGACTTTGCACACCGGCCCGCTCCAGATACTTTTGCAGCTCTTCTGCCATTCGTTTGGTCAGGGTGGTTACCAGTACGCGCTCATTTTTTTTCACCCGATCATCAATCTCTCCCAGCAAATCATCAATCTGATTCACGCTTGGCCGCACTTCAATGATCGGATCGAGCAGGCCAGTCGGTCGGATTACCTGCTCCACCACTACCCCCTCCGACTCTCGCAATTCATAATCACTGGGAGTGGCACTCACGTACACAATCTGATTGATCATCGTCTCAAACTCGTTAAAAGTCAGCGGACGGTTATCCAGTGCTGAGGGGAGCCGGAAACCAAAGTCCACCAGATTGACCTTGCGCGAGCGGTCACCGCCCCACATGGCCCGTACCTGGGGTACAGTCACGTGACTTTCGTCAATTACCATCAGGTAGTCTTCCGGGAAATAATCCAGCAGGCAGAAAGGCCGCTGGCCCGGGTATCGGCGGTCAAAGTAGCGGGAGTAGTTCTCAATACCGGAGCAATAGCCCAGTTCGCGGATCATTTCCAGGTCAAACTCGGTGCGCTCCTGAATGCGTTTGGCTTCCAGATAGCGTTGCTCACCTTCAAAACTATGAATCTGAGCCACCAGGTCATCCTGTATCTCGTGAATGGCCTTTTGTTGGGTATCTTTTCCGGTGACGAACAGAGCCGCCGGATAAATGGTAATCAAACGCTCATCCGCCAGTTTCTTACCTGAGTGTGGATCAATCCGATGGATGGCTTCAATTTCATCTCCCCAGAAGTAGATGCGGTAGGCAAAATCGGCATACGCGATAAAAATATCCACCGTATCGCCCTTTACCCGGAAGTTGCCCCGACGGAACTCCGCTTCAGTGCGGCTGTATAAAATATCGACCAGCGAATACAGCAGTTTCTGTCGGGAGATAACATCTCCTTCCTGTAGTTTAATTACATTCTTACCGAACTCATCCGGATTGCCCAGTCCGTAGATACAGGATACCGAAGCCACAATCAGTACATCGCGCCTTCCTGAAAGCAACGCGGAAGTGGCACTCAATCGTAGTTTCTCGATTTCGTCGTTGATTTGTAAATCCTTTTCGATGTACAGATTTGTGGTAGGAATGTAAGCTTCCGGCTGATAGTAATCATAGTAGGAGACAAAGTACTCCACCGCATTCTGGGGGAAAAACTGCTTAAATTCCCCGTAAAGCTGGGCCGCCAGGGTTTTATTATGGCTGATTACCAATGTAGGCCGGTTAAGTTGGGCGACTACGTTGGCTACCGTAAATGTCTTTCCCGATCCGGTTACGCCCAGCAGCGTTTGAGAACGGTCGCCCGCTTCTATACCGCGCATTAACTGTTTAATGGCTTCGGGTTGATCACCAGTAGGTTGATAATCTGAGGTTAGGATGAAATCCATGCGTGGTCAAATGAAAGGTGTACAATGTACAATAACAATGGGCCGCAAATGTTAAGTTTCCTAACTTCTTTTTTTAAGAATATAAATATGGCTGTTGCAAGGCTGTGGGCGCATACTGACCGTTATTCAGCATCCATCGTCCAAAATTCCCAGCTTTTTTCGGCTTGTCGTTGTAGCATTTCCAGTCCGTTTTTTGTTTGGGCGCCCAAAGCCTGAGCCTTTTTCATAAAAGCAGTTTGCTCCGGATTATAGACCAGGTCGTAGCAGTAATGGTTTGGCGTCAGTTGATCATACGCCAGATCTGGGAAGGTCTCTGTATTAGGACTCATGCCCAGGGGAGTGGTATTAATAATAAGTGAATAATTTTGAAGGTCAGACGCACGTAGGTCAGTGTAAGAAATGGTTTGGTCCGAAGCCTGCCGGGAAACATAGGTGTAATCAATACCCAGATCACTTAATACGCACACCACTGCTCTGGAAGCACCACCAGTACCCAGCACCAACGCATTGCTGATTGTTACTCCGTTGAGCCAGGGGATCAGAGAATCATGAAAACCGTAATAATCAGAATTGAAGCCGGTTTTTTTACCATCCCGCAGTCGTACCGTGTTCACAGCACCAATGCGCTCCGCTACCGGATCAAGCTCATCAACATAAGCCATCACCTGCTGCTTGTAGGGAATGGTAACGTTCAGACCTTTCAGGGTAGGGTTTTGATCAAATACGGTAGGAAGAAGATCAATCGTTGCTATTTCAAATAATTCATACTCTGAATCTTTAATACCTTCTCGTTGGAATTTTTCTGTAAAATAGCGTTTAGAAAAAGAATGGCTTAAAGGATAGCCAATAAGCCCATATGTATTTTGAATTGCTGTTGCCATTGCGAATAGTTATTGAAGCACAAAACAATGAAAGGTAAAAATACTCAATTCTCTAAGTAATTGGCCCGCTTATCGGCCAGTAGGGCATTTGCCAGGTTGTTGATGTGCATATTCTTGCTGGTATATGTTTAAAATGGACCTATTTATTCATATATTTGTATTTTACGAATTAATAATTAAACAAAACTAATTTTATTCAATTCTTGTATGCGTACTTTATTTTTAATAATAGCCTCAATCACAATTGGTTTTATACCTGGGGTGGGCTATTCCCAAAGTGATGCTGGGACTGAATCATCCTATCTGAACCTGATTATTAACCATTATAACAAGCGACTGCAAAAAGGCAAAGATACGTATGGTGCGGCATCCACCCCTTTCTGGATGGCCAGTGTCAATACCACCACCGGCATGTATCCTGAAGATGACACCCGACCTGATGACCGTCCCGAGCGGCTCTACCAAAACCGACCAGTAGAGGCACCTCGGGGGTCAACCATTTATTGGGATATGCCTCAGGTCGTTATGGCCTATTACCTGTCTGAGAAAACAGGTAATGATCTTTATGCTGCTGCTGCTGATGCCTACATTCAGGCTTTTTTAGCGAATTGTGTGGCAAAAAATAGTCGGTTTTTATGGGGTAACCACTATTATTACGATGTTTATCGGGATTCAACCGTCCGTTTTGGTTCCACAGGTGTTATCTCCAATGTAAACTTTGATAAAGAAATTGGCGATAATCATGAATTACGCCCCCTGGCTCCCTCTTGGGAAGCTTTTTGGAGAATAGACCCGGAGGCGACCGAACAGGAAATCCGCTCAGCCGTTGATGGACACCTGCTTGATCCTAATACTGGTGAGTATGATCGTCATGCGTCAGGTGTTGGAGATGGAGGAGAGCATGCTTTTCTAGAGTCTGGTGGAGTACTCGTTCATATGCTGGCCTGGCTTTATCAAAAAAACCAGGATGTCACCCTTTTGGAGAAAGCTAACAAAATTGCCAATTACAACTTTTCCAATAGGAATGAGGAAACCCAGCTATTAGAAAACAGCCCCAATTATAATAGGTGGGATAAAATTTATTCTACGACCGAAGTGGGGCTTTGGGCACGCGATCTAATTGCCGCATCCGAATACGTGGATGCAACTACTCGACAGCAGTGGGTCAATATGGCTGATATCGCCATGACAGCTTGGTTAAAGTACGGTTTCGATCCCGAACGCTGCCGTTATTATGGAATCTTGCGTGTAGAGAATGGTGAACCGATATTTGATGAAGATTATCAGGCAGATTTCCCTGACCCTGATGATGGAACTGTCTACCGTCCTGACAATTATACCTCGCTTTGGGAACCCCTTTTTCCCCGCCATGATTACCCAATGCCCTTTGCCGAAAGCTGTCTGGAACTCTACAAAATTACCGGAAAAGATCAGTATAAAGCAGCTTGTTACCGTTGGCTTACGGCTATTCAAAATGATTTGCCCGCTTGGGATGGAGAAGGCGGATATGCCGATCTGTACGGACGGGTGATTCATTTCTTGCTGGGAGGCCACGAAACCTTTCACGATGAGCGCTTTCGTCTGCTCGCCCAAAAAGTCGGTAAAGAAGCCGTTAGTCGCTTATATGCTGATGGCATGTTTCGTACTCATACCGGCGAAGATCGCTATGATGTAGCTGATATGTTCGGCTTTCTGGCCTCTTCTCTCATCTGGCTGGAAACCGGTGAAGAGCCTGATATGATGGGCATATTCTATTAGAGTCATTACTCTTTTATAGATATCCCTCCACCATGCGTTTGTAGTTAATTAAGACCACCTTCGTCATAAGGATGAAATAGGCAGTTGCTTCTTTCATACATGACGACGGTGGTCTTACTGTTTTATGGTTTTTCTGATCATGCATTTAAAAAACCACTCTGATAAACACTATTAAAAAACGTTTTGAAAGATTTCTCTTATAGGAAGTCGCTAACCTGGAATACCATAAGCCCTATTACTATCTATGTGGAGTTCACTGCCGATATTTTTATGATATGCTCAATAAGCACTTTGCGCTGAAACGCTGTGCTGACAATGATTGGTTCATCACAATACAAAGACGGCTTCATTCGGCAAAATACTTGCTCATATGCTGAGTTTGGCTGGTATTGCGTGTTTATCGAGTATCATTTTCATATGCTATAGCATATTGGCTAATAACTTTGACCATTCTCTAAAGACATAAACACCATTAAATGTGGAGTAAGGACGTCGTTGCTTAACCTCCTGGTTTTTCATGCCTGAGGCAATTTATCATGTCACATCATCCAACGCAGAACTTTTGTTTGCGTATATGAGTGGTGTTGCAAAAACTAAAAGCGGCCATCCTCACTGGATGGCCGCTTTTAGTTGCGGGGCTAATTGAGTAATACGCTTTATGCAGAAATTACTTCACAATGACTTTCCGGCGGAGCATCTGCTGTGCAGTATGAATCTCAAGCAGATATAATCCCGGAGTCAGGGATGAGGTATCCACAATGATATCGCTACGGCCATCAGCAGGCGCCAGCACTTTTACTATTTTGCCCTGAGCAGTATACATTCGCCCATCCATCAACTCATGAGCTGGTAGGTTGGTGATGATAATGTGCTCACCGACAGTAACCGGATTTGGGTACAACATCAATTCCTGAGATTGCTCCTCTCCAATGCTGGTCACCGGATCTTCTCCATCGTCCGGGTCTTCCCCGTCATCTGGGTCCTCTTCATCGTCCGGGTCTTCTCCTTCGTCTGGAACATCTTCTTTTACCACAGTCAGGCTGAACGTTTGAGAGGCTGTTGCTCCTTCTGAGTCAGCTACCTGCACTTTCAGCATTACTATTCCGGTGTCACTTACGGCCGGGGTGCCTGAAAAGCTCCGGGTATCCTGGTTAAAGGAAAGCCAAGCGGGAAGGGCACCTCCATCCTCTATCGTGGCCTGATAAGTAAGTACATCTCCGGCGTCATTGTCCACAAAGGCATCTGAAGGCAGTTGAAACTTATACAATGTATCGGCCGTCGCAGTCTGGTCTTCAATAGAGGTTTGAGCTAACGGAGCCGTATTTTCTGCTTTCTGATAGGTGTTCTTGAATAAAAGAAGTGTCCGACTATTATTAGCGACAATATCCATATCTCCATCGGCATCTACATCGGCCGCTTGCAACTGAGTGGCTACAAAACTGTCAATCAAGGTGGCCTCACCGAGGGATCCTTTGGTATTCAGGTTTGCCCGCCAGGATATACCAGTGGAAGTGCCCTGAATGACATCGGCATCCCCGTCGGCATCCAGGTCGGCAAAATAGAGTTTGCCATTGACGATCAATGTCAGCGTAGCGACGGAAAAACCGCCACTCCCGTCATTTTCGTACCAGCTTACCTGTCCACTGCCGGGTACAGCCATAATGTCCAGGTCTCCATCACCATCAAAGTCTACCACCTGATTGCCCTTGGCATTACTCATGGCCTGAAAGCGGGTATTGCCGGTGTTTTTATACCATCGGTCTTCCGTCAGTACATCTATCAAGGCATCTCCGTTAAGGTCTGCAATCTGGGTTACCGGTCCATCCAGGGTACCGGATAATGCGAAGGCGCCATTTTCGTCTTTCTTCCACCAGCCGTATTGGTCACCTTCTCCGTTCAAAGGAGCGAATAAGTGACCGTCCGCGGTCAGAAAGATGGGATGGCCGCTTAGATTTCCCTGATGCGTAAGAAGCTCCCGGCTCATATCGGTAGTAGTTTCAGTCCATTCTATGGCAGCATAGCCTTGAGGGTTGCTGTCCGCGATGAATAACTCCTGCATGTTGTCGGAATCTATATCAGCAAAGGCCATGGCGGCATTGGACGCGCTAATTTGCCGCAGAATACTGGGCGGTAACATGGTACCTTGTCGATTATTGAGCCGGGAGATATGGGCATTGGATTGAATGACCAGATCAGTATAGGCATCCTGATTGATATCGGAGAGAACCACCTGCTTGATTTGGTCAATCACGGGCCGGTCTAGGGATTGGTATGCTACACTATCCCATTTGCCATCTGCATTCTCAACCCAATACAGACCTGCCTGGTCAGCACGGTTTCCTATCAGGTCCTGATCGCCATCCTGATCCAGATCCACCCACTGGGTGGTGTTTTGGGTACTAATGGCGTGGTACTGCGCGGATTGCCAGCTTCCCTGGTTCTCAATCCAGCCCGTCTGTGGAGGAGCCATACAGCCGCAGGCCTCAGCCGTCGTGTATATGTAAAAATCCTGATCACCATCCTGATCCACATCATTACTCAACAGACGTTGGGGGTGTTGATTCAGCAATGCAAGATTAGTAATCGTCAGAAAGCTCGGATTGGTACTGATGGTACCGCCGCTATTGGGTAAATAACTTACGCGGTACACCCCCGTCCAGGAATATGTTTCGGTAATGACAAGATCAGCCTGATCATCCCCGTTCATGTCAGTAGCTGTGAGAAGCAGGGGCGATGAAATGCCTGCCACAGTAATGGTTTGACCCACCGCGTAAGCATCCTGGCTGGTCAGCGTGTAAATTTGCGTACCGTACTGCCAAATCATGTCTGAAATACCGTCTCCATCAATATCACTGGTGGTGAGAAAAGAACGCTTAGCTTCTGTAGCAGCAGACACCGATTCCCAAACCTCACCAGCAGCAAACGTTTTATCACTATTTTGCTGATACCAATAAAGCTCGTTTTCCCGAAGAACTACCAGATCCAGACGGCCATCTTTATTTAGATCCAGTTCGTGCAATTCATCCTTCTGTAGAGAAGACGGCAAATCGCTGGCTACTACGGTTCGCTTAAATGTATTGCCACCCTGATTCTGGTACCAAAGCAGTTGCTGCGATTTCATATCATAGTTTAGCAGGTCTTCGGAACCATCCTTGTCCAGATCAGTAGCTTTGGCAAACGCCCAGTAGCCTGTATTATCAATTAACAAGGTGGAGTCAAACGGGGTAGTACCATTATTGGTCAGTAGGACATACTGGCGGGATACCATCTCATTGGGTTCTATGGTAATAGCGCCTAAAAAAGCGTAATTTTTTGTCGTACTTGTCTTGCCGGCTTCAATCGTGATACTACCGTTTTCATTAGGATGTACACCTTCAATACTGACGGTTTGTACTTGGTTATTTGAAGCATTTAACACTACTTCCTGGCTACCTATGCGGTAACGGGCCGTACGATCATCCGGGTACAGAGAACTGGCGTAAAAAGTGAATTTATACTGTTTGGCTGGGTCCAATCCCGTCAGGGAAAGTTGTTCGGTGCCGGTGGTATAGTAATAGGAACGCGTAACTCCATTGGGATAAAGCCCTTCTTCCTGATCACTATCATACCCTTGCCGTCCGGAACCGTTCCAAGCTGTAGTCAATGTAAGTAGTACATTGGTAGCCTCATTCTTCAGGTTGGTTAGAGGAAACGAAAGGCCAGCATTTGGTGGCTGCTGGAGATTATTCCACCCCGAAACATTATCCTTCAGGTCGCTGTTCAGGTTGATATAGATAGGAGTAAATTGGTTCTCCGGAGTAATTTCCCCGACCACATCTTCATCATTGTCTGCGTCGGCATCGAGGGTAGTAATAAATTTGTAGATAGTCGAGGAAGCGGGATTATCATCTACTTCCAACAAGGTTTGCTTGTTAAATTGTGCGTAAGAAAACGTCGTAATAGAGAAGAAAAAAAGCGGCAGCAACCGTAAAATATACTGATACATATTGTTTCTGATACTGTAAAGTAGTTTTGATAATTCTTAGCAAAATATGTACAAATAAAATGTTTATAATTAAATTATTCTAATAAAAAATAGATTTATTTTGTTGATAATCGGGATTACCTATTGATTTGAGTAATTACTATCAGAGAGCGAGACTTAAAACTGATGGATGTTAAAAGAGGTATCAGCAATGACCCAAGCCCGGATGGTTGTTATTTTTTAAAATGATAACAGTGTGGTACCAAACGAAAAAAGGAGGTGCTTTTAATACAAAAAAGCACCTCCTTTTGTTAAAAAGAAAAAATAGAATCGTGGTTATTCTCCGGTTCCTGAAGCTGAAGAGGAATCATCCAGCCCATGCTGGTCAATTAAATATACGAAAGAGGTCATGGCGGCTGCACCTAATAACAGCTCGCGCCGATTTACAATTTCAAAGACGTCGAGGGCAGAGTGGTGCATATCAAAGTACCTTTGGGAGTCTGGCCGTAGTCCGATAAGTTCTACTCCCTGCGGCTTCAGGGCACTGATGTCGGCTCCACTACCACCCGGGTTGAACTTATGCAGATCGTAGGGTTCAAATAGCGGTATCCACTGCTCAATTTGCTGAAAAGCGGTCTCACTTACATCCAGCCCAAAACCTCGAGGTACAAATCCGCCAGCATCTGACTCAATGGCGGCTAAGTGATTTTCGCCCAGTTCTTCGGCCAATTCAGCATACTTCTTTCCCCCGGCTAAGCCATTTTCCTCATTCATAAACAATACCGCCCGCAATGTGCGCTTAGGTTGATAGTTTAGTGCTTTCAACGTTCTAAGCACTTCTATGGAATGTACCACTCCGGCTCCATCATCGTGGGCTCCTTCGGCCAGATCCCAGGAATCCAGGTGACCACCTACTACAATATACTCGTCGGGGTATTCGCTACCTTTCAGTTCACCCACTACATTGTACGATAGCACATCATCCAGCATCTGGCAATGGGTTTCAAAGTAGAATGAGAGATCGGGTTCTTTCTCCAGCAGCCCACTCAGTAAATCAGCATCGTTTGTGCTGATGGCAATGGCCGGAATTTTGGGGATATTGAAGGAGTAAACGGTGCTTCCCGTATGGGGGTAATCATCAAAAGCGGTTGAGAGTGATCGTACAATGATTCCAACGGCTCCGTACTTAGCAGCTTCGGAAGGGCCACCCCGGCGCTGGTCCCCTGCCAAACCATAAGCGGCGCTGGTCTGGATCTGAGTCTGGTCCATGGGGCGGTTAAAGAAGACGATCTTACCGGCGACCCGTTCCTTACCCAGGTCGGCCAGTTCTTCAAAGGTTTGCACTTCTACTACTGATGCCAGTACGCCTTCCCCACCGGTGCCCACCGCATTACCTAAAGCGGTGATATTCACCTCGCGGGTACCCACTTTCCGGGAATTGACGATGCGTCCGATTTCCTGCTTACCCCGTACCCAGTGCGGTACCATTACTGGTTGAAGAAAGACACTATCGAAGCGGTACTGTTCCATTAATTGTCGGCCCCATTCCACAGCAGCGGCGGCTTCGGGCGAGCCGGCTACCCTGCCTCCGATGTCTTTGCACAAAACACGCAGGTTCTCGTAGGCTTCACCTTGCATTAGCGTTTCGTCATAGATCCGTCGGAGCATGGCTTCGTCGTTTTCCGACTGGGCCATTCCTGCGGGGGAGGTCGCTATGAGAAGCAGTACAGTAAAATACAGGCAGTTTTTCATTTCTTTAATGATTACTAAGGTAATGATTACTAAGGTTAGGAATATGGTTAGTCTTCCACTAAGGTTGCATCATGAAGAATGTACATCATCCGGTCAGGGTTGTCCATGTTGAGCTCCAGCCGCCCACGAAGCTGGATCACTTCGGAGGAAAGCTCGATGTTTTCCTGACTGAACACCTCCATGACAGTTTCAGGCCCGGCACCGCCGCAAAAAAAGCAGGCCGCGATGGGTAAGGCCGATAAAATAAAATATTTGGGTTTCAGGTAAGTTTCAAAGGGAATCATGTATCCCTTTACCGTAATCAGTTGGCCATCCAGGGCTTTGGCATCTTCACCAAAGACCGGATAAGAAATTTCGTATCCTATTGAAGTATCATATCGGTCTTCAATTGCTACATCCGCTAAGCTTTTCCACACCCGGTTCTCGTTCTGCGCCTGCCCCGGCAATGCTGCCATAAAGAGAATTACCGCAAAAAACCATCGTAGCATCATAATGCTTGGATTGATACCCTCGAACCCCTAATTTAGTACGATTCTTTAAGAATGCTATCGAATAAAACCTGGTTTTCCTAAAAAATTTTAAATGCCACCCTCCTATGCCTGCCCACCCTGATTCACTGACAGTGACCCACCAACCCGAAAAAAAGCGATTTGAAATTCAACAGGGGAAAGATGTTGCGGTACTAGAATACATTATGGCCAGAAATTTTCTGGTATTCAGCCATACCGAAGTACCGCCTCCACTGGAAGGCCAGGGACTAGCCTCCAAACTGGCACGCACGGGCCTGGAGTATGCCAAAGCGCAGGGATTACAGGTGATGCCCCTGTGTCCGTATGTAGCGATGTACATCCGCCGCCACCCGGAATACCGATCCCTGGTGTTGCCAGGTTTCCATGTTTAAGGTATGGACTTTGTTGATCCGGCTTATTTGAAAACCGGAAATCTGAGACAGCAACAGGCTTATCAGGTACTGGCCCAGTCTAATATCTTCGCGATCTTAGAAGCTTACCATCCGGTGCTGGTGGGCACGATTCCGATTGCCATCGACGTCCCGGGCAGTGATTTAGATATTGTCTGCGAAGTACACCAACCAGTGGCCTTCATCCATAAGGTAGAAGTGCAATTCGGCCATTTGCCCGGCTTTGCCGTACAACAATCTCTGATTCAACAATTGCCTACAGTCATCATCCGGTTTTATGACGGAGAATGGCCATTCGAGCTGTTTGGACAACCAATTCCGGCGATGCAGCAGGCGGCTTACCAACATATGGTGATTGAATACCGCATTTTGCAAGGAGCAAACGCTGCTTTCCGGAAAAATATCAGACAGTTAAAACAGGAAGGAGTGAAGACTGAGCCAGCGTTTGCCAGTCTTCTTCAACGCTCGGGTGATCCTTACGAAGCCATGCTGGCGCTAGCCTCTTTCTCTGATACTCAGCTACATCGGTTGCTTGCAAAAAATGGTTATGAGACCTAACCAAAGACCGGCCTGATGAGTTACAGAGATACTTTTTCAACCTACTAAATTTTTTCAACGATGGCTAAAAATCATGGTTCTCAGATTAAAGATGACGAAGCCTACGAAGCGCTTCGCCACAAAGGGTACAGCAAGGAGAAAGCGGCCCGCATTGCAAACACTGACCGTACCGAAGCCGGAAAACGCGGCGGTGAAGGTGCTCCGTACGAAGAGCGTAGCAAAAACGAACTGTATCAGAAAGCCAAAGAAATTGGTATTGAAGGACGGTCTCAGATGAATAAAAAGGAGCTGATTCACGCCCTGAGAAATCATTGAGGCATCAAGCAGGGCTCGCCAAAAAGAAACCAGTATCTTGGGGGATCGCTCAACGATATGCTTTCTCTCATGATACAAGGCTTTTGGTATGGGTTCGCTTTGGTCTTAGTCTCAGTCCAGAGCCTGGCACAAACGTCTTATCCCTGGATGCGCCATACGATTGACAGTACTTCCTTCGGAGCCGATGGTACCAGGCTTTGTTTGGCGAACCGGGACTCTTTGCCGGATATTATTGCCGGATGGGAACAGGGCAACATCACCCGGCTTTATTTTCATCCGGGTAATCCCAACGAAAGGTGGGAGTACGTAGAAGTGCCCTCGCCAACCGTAGAAGATGCGTTTGTTGTAGACCTGGATGAAGATGGTTTCCCGGATATTGTTACGCTGTCGGAAGGTAGTCATCAGCGGGTGACTGTGCATTGGGCTCCTTCAGACTGGAGTGAGTATACCCAGTCCTCTTTCTGGCAATCAGAGGATATTCCCTGCACGGTAGGACGTACGCAGTGGATGTTCGGGGTGGCTCGGCAATTAGATCAGCAGCATGGAATAGATTTGGTGGTAGGTTCCAAAGGAGAGTCGGGTACTTTGGGTTGGCTGGAAGCGCCCGCCAACCCGCGAGATATGGCGGCCTGGCACTATCATGAACTATCCCCTGCCGGATGGTTCATGTCCATTGAAATACTGGACATGAACCAGGATGGTTACCCCGATGTGCTGATTTCAGATCGGAAAGGTGTCATCAGGGGAGTGCGCTGGCTACAGCATCCGGCTACCCATCATAAGAAACTGTACGAACCCTGGCCGAACCATGTAATCGGACTGACCGAGGGCGAACCCATGTTTCTGACCATTACTGACAGGAATAAGGATGATTCACCAGACATTTTTGTCCCGGATTTATCCAGTCAACTCTTCCACTTTGCCCAAACCCCGGATGGATGGCTGGGTGATAGCGTGGCGTATCCTTCCCAGGCAGGTACTCGTGGCAAATCCGTGGTGGTTGGCGATGTAAACCAGGACCAATCACTGGATTTGGTCACCACTTACGAGGGGGCGGATCGCCGACACGGAGTGATGCTCAGCACTTATACTGCTTCGGGCTGGCAGCATTACCCCATTAGTGATACCCTGGGCCGGAAGTTTGATTTTGCTCGCCTGGTAGACCTGGATCAGGATGGTGATCTGGATGTGCTAATTTCTGAAGAGAATAACAACAGTGCTACCCAGGGAGGATTGGGAGTGGTTTGGTACGAGAATCCTCTACACTAAAACAACAGTGCGCTTGAAGTGCAAAGATCCATGCGGTTAAATGATGCAGTAAACTGCCCAGGCCGCTAATATTACTGTTATTTGAATGGCCGTCTTTAATCGCCTCTTTGTATCCATCGTACTCAATTTTATGATTTCCAACGCAATTGATGTACTATGCCAAGAGCGTACCAGCTTCTTTACTTTGGATAAATTTTAGCCAAAAAAAATTCCTTTAGGGAGAAAACCGGTTATAGGATGGAATAAGCAGTGTTTTTTGAAAAGCAGTGCAAATCTAAATTTAGTCCCGCTTGCTTCCCGGAATCATCACGCCTAATCCGCCATCAATACGGTAGCTCTGCCCGGTCATGAAGGAGGCTTTGTCACTGCACAGGTACGCAATAAACTCGCCGATCTCCTGGGGCTGGGCGACTCTTCCTGTCAGGTGCATATCCATGCATTCCTGGTAGACCTGCTCGGGGTCGGGTGACTGGGCAAATCCCCACCGCAGCATGGGAGTATCTATGGAGCCGGGGCAAACGGCCACACAGCGTATGTTGGGGGCATAATCTACCGCAATACTTCGGGTAAGCCCCAGCATGGCAGTTTTGGAGGTCACGTAGGGGCCCACATTGCCCTGGCTTAACATGGCCTGTACACTGGATACGTTGACCACCACTCCGCTACCGATTTTTTGCATGTAGGGAATCGCGTGCTTGGCGCAGAGAAACGCACTTTTCAGGTTGATGTTCATCACCAGGTCCCACTCTTCCTCGCTGGTCTCCGTAACCTTGGAATAACGTTGAATGCCGGCATTGTTCACCAGGTAGTTCACCTGCCCAAATTGCTCTACCCCTTGGGCGATGGCTTCTTTTACCTGTTGTTCCTTCGCAACATCGCAGCGAACAAAATGCACTTTTCCTTCTGATTGCGCTTCCAGCAGTTTTCCATTTTCCTTATCTACATCGAGAATGAGCACCTGCGCTCCCTCACGCACAAAAATTTCTACACAGGCAGCTCCTATGCCTTTGCTGCCTCCGGTTACAATAGCTGTTCTTCCCTGATGTTCCATAGTATTTTTAGTGGTTGTTTATTTGGTTAGCAGATGGTATCGGGCAATGTATCCGGCTGGATATTTAGATCAGCTTACCGTATAAAAACGCATTTTTTGCGCGTTTTTACGTAACCGGACAGTCAAAGAAAAATACAAAATACCGACACGCGATCACTACGAATATATCTTTTAAAAGCAAAAAAACATATACTTTACATCTTAAGAAAGTAATATGCAGATAACCTTATCAAATCATTAAAAGAAAATCACGATTGCTTCTTAAGGTTAGTAAAAATAGAACAGGGCGGTGATACAGGTTTCATCAGTAAAAATGCTTTTTGAAGATGGGATTGCCTCAGAAGAATACTCGCTGGCGATTTTTTTAAGAAAAAACAGGCTGATGCGCGCAGCGCTAATCATGGATAAGTATTATTTAAGATCAAGAGAGAAGGCTCATATCAGCGATTTATTATCACGCTTTAGTTGTCTGATATTTTATTAGTAAGTATGTTTGAAAAATGTTAATAGTAGAAAATGCCATTATTAAGTATAGTATACTACAATTACTCTTGCTTGCGTTATTTTGTTCATCATCGATGTCCTCTCCCTGAAAAGTCACATTAACAAAATTCGGAGTAATACTTAAAAAGACCTATCGTAAGGAAGCCTGCACCTTAGGTATGAAGTATAAGCATAGTTCCGTAACTTGACCACATCAACCGCAAACCGGTATACATATTATGCTTGTTTTTGAACTTGTAAAACAGCTTGCTTGATTTAGATTCATGAGTCGCTTACACACCCAACTTCGCTTTCGTTTCTTTATTCTGTTTTTTGTACTAATTGCCTTTACCCGGTGCCAGGAGCAAGACTCTTTGCCTTCGGCAGATCCTGACAACGGCGGGCTGTTCCTGCCCGATGCTTTTGAAGCCGTTGTCGTTGTAGATAGCCTTCCCGGCCGGGCCCGCCATCTGGCAGTGCGCGACAATGGAGATATTTACGTGAAAAACCGCTTTTCCGATGGCACCAATTCAATCACTGCCCTGCGGGATACCAACCACGATGGTAAAGCCGATACCATCCAAACCTTTGGAGAAACGCACCGGGAACGAGGCTATGGTACGTCGGTACGCATCCACAACAACTATTTATATTTCAGTACCGAACTGATGGTCTATCGCTATGCCCTTACGCCAGACGCCCTGGTGCCGGAAAGCGAACGGGAGATCATCCTCACCGATGACCATGAGCATGGTATGCACGAGCACATTACCAAGCCTGTTGTTTTTGACAATGATGGCCACCTGTATATTCCCTTCGGTGCTCCTTCCAATGCCTGCCAGGACCCCAAAAGAACCCCGAATGCTCCTGGTATGGACCCTTGCCCCCAACTCATTGATCACGGTGGTATCTGGCGGTTCGATGCGAATAAAACCAACCTGACCCAGGCCGACGGTGAAATGATTGCCACAGGTATTCGAAGCGTAGTGGCTATGGAATGGAATCCTCTGGATGATCACCTTTATGTGGTAATGCACGGACGAGATGATCTGCTGCGTCTGTGGGCGAATAAATTTTCTCCCTGGCAAAGTGCGTTGTTGCCTTCCGAAGAGTTTTTAAAGGTAACCGAAGGGGCTGATTTTGGCTGGCCCTACTGCTATTACGACCAGATGCAACAGCAAAAAGTACTGGCTCCCGAATACGGAGGAGACGGCAAAATGGTCGGTCGCTGCAGTGATTGTGATGATCCGGTGATGGGGTTTCCCGGTCACTGGGCTCCGAACGACCTGTTCTTCTACACTGGTGATCAGTTTCCGGAACGATACAAACAGGGTGCTTTTGTGGCATTTCACGGTTCTACCAATCGAGCTCCTTACCCGCAGTCAGGGTACTTTATTGCCTTTATTCCTTTTGAAAATGGGGCCCCTACCGGGGATTTTGAAATTTTTGCCGATGGCTTTGCTGGCGTTGACCCGATCGTCAATGTAAGCGATGCGATGTATCGACCGATGGGCATTGCAATGGGTCCCGATGGATCTTTGTATATTGGGGAAACTGAAAAAGGGAAAATCTGGCGGGTGATGTACAAAGGCGATAAGGATAACTTTGGAGAGACCCAGTTGGCCGGGATGGAAGCGCGGAAATCCATGGCTCATATCCGAACGCCCGATGAAGTAGAGGATAATCTGGATAAAGGGCTGGCGATAGAAGGCGGAAAGACTTTCAATACCTATTGTGCTACTTGCCACCAGGGCAACGGTCAGGGAGATTCCCAGCGATTTCCTACATTAGTGGGTACCGAATGGGTGCTGGGCGATAAAGACAAGCTGATTGAAGTAGTGCTCAATGGCCTGGAAGGTCCGATTGAGGTCAAGGGTAAACCCTACAATAGCCTGATGCCACAGCACAGCTTTTTAAGCGATGAAGATGTAGCCAGCGTCCTGACCTACGTTCGGCAAAACTTTGGAAACGAGGCCAGCGAAATCAGTGCCGAAGAAGTAAGCCGCGTACGGGCTTCATTGCAAGAATAGGCAAGTCACATCATTTAATAAATAATATTACTACACTACATAAAACCTGTCATGATTAATAGAAGAAGTCTTATCAAGCGCTTAGGCAGCCTTCCTTTTTTGGGCGGTTTACTGGCCAGTAGCGCACCTATTGTATCCGTAGCATCCACTACGACGAAGACTGCGGTTAAACAAACCCTGTTCCAAGAGCTGGGCATCCGCCCGGTAGTCAATGCCCGGGGCACCATGACCTTCCTGTCCGGTTCTCTGATGGAGCCGGAAGTAGTAGCTGCGATCAACGAGACGGCTCAGGATTTTGCCAACATGCACGAGGTAGAAGACAAAGTAGGCGAGCGCATTGCCGAACTGCTGAAATGCGAAGCTGCTATGGTTACCTCCGGTGCCGCCTGTGCTCTGACCATCGGAACGGCAGCGGCTATTACGGGTACTGACATGGAAAAGATCGGGCAGATCCCTAACCTACCTGGTCCGCAACCCGAAGTCGTCATCCAGAAGTCGCATCGCTATGTGTTTGATCAGGCGGTGCGCAGTGCCGGGGTAAAACTGATCGAGGTAGAAGGACCGGAAGAAATGGAAAAGGCCATCAACGAACGCACGGTGATGTCATTGTTTTTTAATGCGGCAGTTTCCTGGTACGGAGTGCCCGACAGCATTACCCACGAAGAATTTGTCGCTATTTCCAAGCGTAATAACATTCCATCTTTTATTGATGCTGCGGCTGATGTACCGCCGGTAGAAAACCTGTTTGCCTACCAGAAAATGGGCTTTGACCTGGTGACTTTCTCCGGAGGAAAGATGATCCGTGGTCCTCAGAGTGCCGGACTGCTCTTCGGACGTAAGGACCTAATTGAAGCGGCCAAACTGAATTTCTCGCCTCACGAAAGCCCGATTGGCCGATCCATGAAGGTGAATAAAGAAGAAATTTTCGGGATGTACGTGGCCCTGAAGCACTACATAGAGAAAGACCACGAAAAAGAATGGCAGGAGTGGCTGGATCGAGTCAATCAGATTGCAGCTAAAGTTGAAACTGTGCCCGGTGTAAAAGGGGAAACCCACATACCGGAAGGCCGCGCCAACGTTTTCCCTGGTCTGCACGTCAGTTGGGATCAAACTAAGATCAAGATTACTCCGCACGAAGTGGTAGAAGCCTTACGAGAGGGGGAACCCCGCATTGAAACCTCAGGCAATGACGAAAGGCTGAATATTACGGTAGTCACGCTTCGACCCGAACAAGTGAGTATTGTCGCCCGCCGTATCAAAGAAGTACTGGAAACTGCTGTATAACCTTCCTTTTTATCACAATATATTTTAGCTTCATGGATCGTGTACGCTACCGGAATGCTAAAATACTTATATGAGACTCAACAAAATGAATCGAATACTTAGATTACTCTTTTTTTGCCTTCTGTCTTTTTCCATTTCCTTATCATCAATTCAGGCCCAGAACTATGATATCGTTATTAAGGGAGGGCATGTAATAGACCCCAAGAATGATATTGATGAGGTAATGGATGTGGCCATCACGGGCAATACCGTGGCCCTTATTGAGAAGAATATTAATACTGAGAGCGCTCAACAGGTCGTCACGGCCGAAGGAATGTACGTGATGCCAGGCCTGATTGACCTCCACTCCCATAACTTTTATGGCACGGAACCGGAGCATGCCTACAGCAACGGTTTCAGCGCCCTTGCCCCGGACGGCTTCACTTTTCGTAACGGGGTAACCACAGTGGTTGATGCCGGTGGTTCGGGCTGGAAATCGTTTTCTACCTTCAAAGAACAAACCATTGACCACTCCCGCACCCGGGTGCTGGCTTTCCTTAACATTGTAGGCGAAGGCATGCGAGGCGGAGAATATGAGCAGAATGTCAAGGACATGGATGCTCAAAAGGCCGCCGCCGTTGCGAAGGAAAACAGCGAATTCATCGTCGGGTTTAAGGTTGCTCACTTCTCCGGGCCCGACTGGACACCCGTAGACCACGCTGTAGAAGCGGGAAAGATGGCGGGTGATATTCCCGTCATGATTGATTTTGGTGGTAGTGACCCTCCCCTGTCGATTGAAGAGTTGTTTATGGAGCATTTACGACCCGGCGATATCTTTACTCACTGCTTCGGAGAACTCGGTAGCAGAGAGTCAATCGTAGACCGAAAAACGAAGGAAGTAAAACCCTTCGTATGGGAAGCCCAGAAAAAAGGTATTATCTTCGACGTAGGCTACGGTGGTATCAGCTTTGCTTTTTCACAGGCCATTCCAGCTCTCAAAAGCGAATTCTACCCCAACACCATCAGCACCGACATCCACATTGGCAGTATGAACAATGCCATGAAAGATATGCTGAGTGTGATGTCTAAATTTCTGGTAATGGGCATGGAACTTCAGCCCGTGATTGAAGCCAGTACCTGGAAGCCCGCTCAGGTGATTCACCGTGAGGAACTGGGAAATCTGAGTCAGGGCGCCATCGCCGATGTGGCGATCCTCAGTATACGGGAAGGAGATTTTGGCTTTTTTGATTATACTGGATACAAAATAGAGGGAAACAAGAAGTTTGAATGCGAAATGACTATCAAAGACGGTAAGATTGTCTATGACCTCAATGGCATTGCCAACCCTGTCGTGATACGTTAATCCTAACCATTCACGAATTCTCTCATTCAATCATTGTCTTAATTACAATTAATTTATAGTAAAACACCCATGAAAACACAACGCAGATCTATCTTAAAGAAAATGATGGCCTCTTTGGCCGGAGTCGCAGGTATAGGAGTAGCTTCCCAGGCAAAAGCGGATACAAGTACCTCGTCCGAGAAGCAAGTCTTTAACGCTAACAAACCTGATCAGGAAGTTCCCTTATTCTCCGGAGCCGTGAAACAGGGTGGTTTTGTATTCATTGCCGGAAAAGGAGCGCACTTCGAGGGCGACATCGCTGCGCATACCGATCACGTACTTAAGGAACTGGAGAAAGAACTTAAAAATGCCGGTTCCTCTATGGACAAGGTGGTCAAAGTAAATGTATACCTGGCTGATCTGAACGATTATAAAGCCATGAACGAAGTATACCACGGGCGTTTCGGTAAAAATCCTCCTGTGCGTACCACAGTAGCCACTTACGGCGGCGTACCGGGCGACTCATTGGTAGAGATTGACTGCATCGCCGCGGTTTAATTTTATCGGGGGATTAGGGGTTAGAGTTTGGGGATTACATTATGGATCTCGGCTCTAACCCTTCATCCCTAAATTCAATCCCCACTGTCCAACCCCCAACTTCCAAAACCTATCGCTTATGCTTGATCGTAGACAATTACTCAAACGCCTCTCCTCCCTGCCTCTGGTCGGGGGACTGCTGGGAGGCACCACCCTGACGGCAGCCGCTTCGGTTACGGTGACCGCGGCAGCGACCGCTCCCTACCGCGATTACTTTGCTGAACTGGGAGTACGCACCTTCATCAATGCCGCCGGTACCTACACGGCCATGACCGGCTCCCTGCTGCGCGATGAAACCAAAGCGGCCTATAATTATGCCTCGGAGCACTATGTCATGCTGGATGATTTGCAGGATAAAGTGGGGGAGCGCATCGCCCAACTGGCCCGCTGTGAAGCAGCCACCGTTACTTCGGGTGCCTTCTCAGCCATGACTTTTGGGATGG
>JAVKCN010000019.1:0-31466 GCA_040222715.1 Cyclobacteriaceae bacterium
TCACAATTTTACGTATTGGGTCAAGCTTGCGGCAGAAAATGTCATGCAAAATTTATTTAAACAGAATGCGGAGGGGAAATGGGAACTTCAACGAGAAAATGTTCGACTATTGAAAGAAGTCGGTATCATTCGATTTTTAAAGATGTCTGTGTTGGATTGGGAGTTAGCCCACGCTCTTGAACTGGAGATACCTGATGAATTACTGCGGTATACCGAGGGGATACAAGACATCTATCAGTCTGGGAAATCCACGTTTGAAGCAGGTAAGCAGCTTTATCAAGAAATTTCCACGCTGGATACTGAACTTCCCCTTCCTAGATCATTAGGCCAGCTACAAGAAATTGCTACTCATACCATCATTAATCAGTTCACCCTTCATGAGATGGTTAAAAAGCGGCAAAAGGTACTGGCATTGACCTACAAACAACTGGCCGATCGATATCAAGAATATGGGCAAGACTTGAACGAGAAGCTTCAGCAGGATGAGGCACTACGTATGACGGATGGTGAACGAATGAAAGCCCATCAGATTGCTCAAAACTACCTTCAGCAAAGTGTTGAGCTCAAAGCCCATGCTGAGCAGCTGATGGAACTCCACGCACTGCCACATGATCCCATGCACAAAAAGGAGATCGTTGAACTTTATCGAACCTATCGTCAGGTTGAACAACAATTCGCTCATGAATAAGACAGTGACATCCTCAGTATCCGGGTTAAGGGTTCTAAGCTATATATGCATAGCCCTTTTATTATCTGCGGGCAAATGTATGGTCATCAAAGACAAAAAAAATCGGAAAGAAGAGATAAATAACGCGGCATCTTCGCTGGGCGAAAATATCATGTGGGAAAAGATCCGAAAGACCAAAGAAGTGATTGATGAAACCTACAATAAGATCCACGCACTTCAGGATAGTCTGGATCAAATCAAGCACATGGTTCATACCATTCGCAACCTGGGGATGGCCAGCATCGAGGATGAGCTACTCCTGGTTCACGACATAAAAACGGATATGGATGCGTATGTGGCCGGTATTGCTGGGAATGGCTCCGAAGCCGTGCTACGTCAACTCTATAAAAGTGATCATGTAGCACAGGCAGCGGCTGTTTTCACCAACACCCTGTATTTTGCTGATGCTCTTCCGAATACCGTTGAAGGGTTAGATCAGCAGTTAATTGATGTAAATGACCTTCGTATGGAGTATGGTGAATTTGCGGACAAACGAGCGATGCAAACAGCTAGTATGTATCGCCGGTGGGGCGAATTGTATCGCAACAAGGGGGAAGAACTTCATCAGTGGGTCATGAAAGATGATGCGTACGCCATCACGGACTACGAACGCATTAAGCTCCAGCAAATATCACAGCAATACACGGTGTTAAGCTACCGCTTCATGGAGAAAAGTGATAGTATTTTACTAGCGATTTCTAATTACCAAGGCGCTGTAAAAATGGCCCAAAAAAACCGATTGTTTCACTATCTCCGCGCCAAAGAATTATTCAATTAACCATTGATCATAACAATGATGATGCCCCTAAAAACCAGACTCTTTCTGATCGTACTCTATCTGATCAGTACGTTACCTGCCCTGGCTCAACTTCACTATCAAGGTCACCACGGTATTCAAGCCGAATACGGCCTTCAATCACAGTTTAGTGATCTTTACGGAATAGGATACCAATTCTTTTTTAACAACAGGTTACAGTTGGAATTGATGGGCGGATATGAGCGAGGAAGCTATCAGAAGCATGAGACTGTTTCACAGTATGATGCCACCATGATCTATAATGTGGAGAATATATATCTGCACCAGACGCTAAACTACAGTTTCTTGCGGGCATTCAAACGTATGTATGTTAATGTAGGGGTAGGCTTAACTCAAACGTATCAGCAGGGTAGTACCTCTTCATACACGTATTCGATTGACTCAGTACGCCTGACTGAGCTGGACAACCCTGCCGAATTTGATCCCAGCTCCGTCTCATTGGCTAACAAAATTCGTTTTGGAGGGCATGCCAACGTTTTAGTAGAATGTTACTTAGGTAGATATTTCACAGTATTAGCTCGGCATCGCCTGGTGTATCTAATAGAGAGTCAGTATGAACCGTGGAATCAGCAAACCAGTGTTGGTATGCGCGTTAATTTCTAAGGTGAGCTCTGGCCATAATTTCAAAGTTATCGTATAAAATTAACAAAATGTATAAACTTTGGCCTAAACAATATCCCGTGGTGTTCGAAGAATACGTCCGGATCTACGAGGACTTGACAAGTGACGTGCCCACCCATACGAGCCGTACGACTGCGCACCATTTTCAGAAGTTATTTGATCAGTATGATCTATCGCTTCTTAGCGAAGATCAACGGCAAGAATGCCGTGTGCTAATAACAAAGATCAGATACCAACTAGGGATCACTGTATCGGATAAAGATATTGAAGAGTGTAAAGCCACACTGCAGGGTGCGGCTTCTGTAAAACAATAGTTATGGATAAGTCAGCTGTTATTTGGAAACACAAGCCCCATCAGGGTACTAACCTCGGCATATTTCTTTCATCTTTTACGCTAGTGACGCTCCCTTGGGTCGTTTGGTCTTATCTTAAAACCCGTTCTACAGAATATCGAATTGAGGGGGAAAAGCTTTACGTACAAACCGGTATATGGGCAAATAAAGAACTAGAAATTTACCTGTTCCGGATTAAGTCCATTCATGCGAAACGATCCTTCTCCAACGTACTCGGACTGCACACGCTAACGATATTAACTGAAAATGATCTAATTCCGGAAGTTAAAATTGAGGGTATCATTCATCTAAAAGAAACAGAAAATCTTATATTGCATCAAATTGACCTTCAAAAAAGGTCTCGGGACACCACATCCGTTCATGATTCATCATAAAAGCTCAAATAGTGAATTCAGGTAGTAAAAATGAGCTATGTGACTTGTTTGAAAAGTTCTATCAAAAATATCATCATCCTTACGTTCCGAACTACCCTGAATTTAAGCGTCTTTATCAGTTACTTACCCAAGCCCGCAAACATCCTCAGCAGCTGACTGACTTGGTAGTACATTGTTTGGATCGTCGGAATTATGACTGGCAGGCTGGTAGTCGCTTCAACCGGTGGATGTTCAATTATCATGCGCTGAAACAATTCTTTGAAGAGCAAGGTCACTCTGATCTCCCTGAACACTATCCTATGAACCAGCGTTTGGGCAGCTGGGCGTATCGTCAGCGAGGTCAAAAAGATAAACTCAGTCCCCGGCAAGTGGCCATGCTAGATGATTTACATTTTACCTGGATAGATGCTGTAGACGAGCGGCGGAGTCCGCACCTTGAGCAGCGCTGGGAAGCTATGTACCAGCGATTAAACCAATTTAAAGCAGAACACGGCCACGTATTGGTTCCAAGCACCTATTCAGATACGCAACTCGCTCAGTGGGTATTTCGCCAACGTAAATCCGTTGATCGTCTAAGTAGTCAGCAAGTTGACCGTCTTGAATCGTTGGGCTTCGTCTTCGATATGCAATTACAGAAGGATTTGACCTGGGAGTATAACTATCAGCAACTCCAGCAGTATTACCAGCAGCACGGACACAGCCGCGTTCCTCAGAATGATGCTAATAAGCGCCTGGCCGATTGGGTACGTAGCCAAAGAGTTCTAAGAGCCAAGCTCACCAACGATAAGTTAGATAAGCTTCGTAAAGTAGACTTTGCCTTTGCTAGTGATCTGAAGAGCTCTCGCGACAAGCAGTGGATGGACAATTTTCGGCGAGTAGAAGCTTATTATAAAGAGCACGGAAACCTTAGCATCACGCACGATAAAAAGCTATATCGGTGGCTTCATAAACAGAAAGCAAGACGTCCTAGTGAGGAGTACCGGCGCGTGCTTCTTCGTCAATTGGATATTCGGCACGATGCCTAATGGATGGCTAATGGATGAATGGATGGTAAGAAGGTTGCAGTATGCAACCCGTCGTCAAACCGTGATTACCTATCAAACGACGTTGTTCTGTTGAGTAAATTCTCAAAAAAAATGCACCAGATTGAGAATGGGGTTCGGTGCGAAAACGGGTTATTGACGGCCAAAACAACGTTTTGTTCAGAAAATACTTAAAAGTGCGTAGTAAAATACTTAGGATTAAGTATTGTCAGCAGCTACTAAAATGACGAGTTTTCCTGAAATATCGATCCTACGCAACCTCGGTCACGATGATCAGCCAAGTAACTTATCAAGGTCATACGTCAGTACTTTCATTCGCCGAATGGACCAGTGTAGAAAGCTATCTTCTTAAATGGATGGGTAAGCCCATTTGCTTGACGATCCGATTTGAATCGATCACTGAGCAATTAACCTACTTTCAAGACGTAACTCGCCTTTGCAAATCAGTAATCTTGGCCCAACAAGTCAGGCAAATGACTGCTTGGGATATCCGTGTGTATGGTTTTGATCAACAAGAATATCCTATTGATTTAGCTGCCTGATAATAGAACTCTTTTTGAATTAGAAAACCCTGGCAAATGATGACCAATTTCGCCATGGCTGAATTTTTCGATCCATCTACCGCTAGGTACGTTTATCCACGAAGGCATGTTCTATCAAATACTACTAAATATCAAAAAGTGCGTGCCATGGGTCGTGTGTGAATCTTCTTTAGACGACTATTGTAGACTGACGAACCTATCGTACAGGTATCATAAAGTTCTAGCGTAAAAGAAAATGGCGGAAGCCTGGATTTGACTCCCGCCTGATCCCGGTTAAGCCGGTAGGACTGCCGATGGTTCTTCTGCCTGCTCCAAGATATAATCTACGGCCTTCTGCGCTCCGGCAGCTGCTTCTACGATCAGCTTCTTATCATTGCGTAGTCTTCCCAGCCAGGATTGCAGATAGGCGACGCTATTATCCAGTAGCTCCTTGCGATGGTAGCCGTAGTGGTGCATCAAAAAGCAGCTACCCAGCTCGGCAATCAATTCTTCTTTGGCGTAGCGTTCACTGCGGTTGTTGACCGCTTCGGTAATACCCACCCTGGCCAATCGGTTGTGGTGGCCCGTGCTATGGGAGAGTTCGTGATAGAGCGTATCTACGTAGGCCGAGGTGCTGTGAAAGTGGTGAATACTCGGCATATAGATCGTATCCTGTGGGGGCGAATAGCAGGCCCGGTTCCCGCCACTTACGATGGTTAATCCGCTTAGCGATTGTGCGGGGAGCATTGCCTGAGCCAGTTCATCGGAAGATAAATCCTGGGTGGCTTCCGGCATGTCAGGGACCGTGTAGTCAATACCTTCGGTATCCTCTAGATTAAAAACCCGGTAGTAGCGTAGCAGCGGAACGATCTTGCTGCCTTCCAGCGGGGTTTGTTGCTGCGTGAGATTCTTCCAGCTTTTGGTGGTCTCATCATAGTAGCGCATTTGCCAGAAGACGATGATTTGGCTCTTGGCTCCCTTCTTAATATGGCCTCCCAGTTGCTGGGCTTGCTTATAGGTCAGGTAGTCGGGGGTAGCATACTCGTTCATGCCTAGCAGTAGCAGATTGATTCCTCGGTAGGGCTTTTTAGTCAGAAAGTTACGGGGCGTGCCCACACTACGCCAGGGTCGCTTCCAGGGAATGATGCCCTGTTCTAGTTGTCTGGTAATGTGATCGGTGACGATCTGATAAACGTCAGAAGAAGTTTTTTTGGTGCGCATGGCAGTAAATAATTAAGATAATGCCCTGACCAACCGCGATCAGGTTCTGCCTTACCCCCACCAAACCACCAGCTTAAGTCAAGAGCAGCCGACTATTTACGGTGCGCAGCAATGAGCGTGAGGTAACTGGTCGGCTGGTTTACGCACTCTTGACTTTCGCGCCGTTGGGCTTGGTAAATTTGCTAGTACCTGGTTCGGTGTGAGTGAGAAAAGTGAAAAGGGTGGGTTATTCATCAGCGACACCGCCAAAAATCGGTACTATCGCTCTCCTTAACAGGGTGGGTGTGATAAAAATCGATGTCCTTTTTATTTAAAAAGAGCGTTACCTGGTAATGAGACTGATCGTAGAAAAAAAAGCCGTGCATCTGGAATGATACGCTTAGCAGGTTTAAGAAGTACACCATTCGCTTTCTATGGACTTTTTATTTTTTCTGGACTGTTAAATCGGTCCAATCCAGTGTCACCTGCTCCCGTGATACCCTATCAACACCAGCAACAAGGCAGCGCAGAATTTAGTACGGAAGACTTGCGCCTACTGCAGCGGCTAATTCATCACTTGGGCGACTTTCACTCGTATATGTAGCGTATGATTTATTTTGATTTCATCCCTGTACTTCCTTTTTTAGGTGCTGGGTGAAATCGTTGCACGACTCAGCCAAGCGGTGAGGGGTAGGGTAGGGGGTAGCGCTTCACTACGTGTAACCTGTTGAAACCATGGTAAAATCCCTCGCGTAGTATGGCATTTTATAGATAGGGGTTATCCACAGCGGTAGCAAGTTACGCGATGGATCAACGATAGAAAAAAACACCAACCCCTCCATCCTAATTATAGGGGCAAGCATATCAAGTGAAAACTACGCGTAAGCTTTAGGGTTGAAAAAGAAAGCCCAGAAAGGTAGCTTCACCCCGGATGGTACCCCAGTACCCCACTTAAACCTGACTGCCGGCAGCGGGGATGATGCCCAGCATTCAAATCATGATGGTCGTAGAAAAGAGCCAGATCATCACGGCCAACGCCTGCGTGTTGGGTGCCGCACTGCCAGGCTACGCCTTAGTGCGCCGCGCTTGCAGCATCGCGTTAATATCGTTGTACTTTTTATACAAGCCGCGGCAATCAAGATAGCGAATGCCTTGCTGCTGAAAAGAATCGATCAGCTGCCGGGTTGTTTTGGTGCCCGTCTCGTCATTGTCTAAAAACAGATGCTGGGCGCAGTGAAAGAACTCATCTTCAATGCGCTGCAACACCTGGCTTACCATCGCCGTAGAATTCAAAATAAAAATATGCCGCTCGCCCTCTTCGATCAGTCCCAGTTGCAAGGCCGAAATATAATCCAAAAACCCCTCAAAAATCCCCGTGAGGGGCGTGTCGGTAGCACTGGGAATCAAACGATACGACTTAGCTCCCAGGGTAAACTTTTGGTACTTGTTGCGGATTTCGTAGCCTCCCCGATGATTTTCTACCCCAAGCCCAAAGCTTGTTTTATCATCCTTTTTATAATAGATCTCCTGGAGCAGTTCGCTGCCTTTTCCATGGACATCGATGCCCCTTGCTTGTAGGTACTCAAGTAGTGCCGGGTGGCCTACCTTTGGGTTGATATGCGCCATGGTGGTTTTCTCACTACTTGCCTCGGGCGTGGGCTTAAGGGGCGGCTGGTGGCTAGGATGATTCTTTTCTTCCCCCGCTCCTAGCGCCTGCCCGCTGAGCCATTGCAACGCCTCCGCGGTGGTGGTGTGCCGGAGCTGACAAATAAGATCAATAATATCTCCGCCCATGCCTTCGCCAAAGTCGTACCAGATGTTTTTTTTAGCATGAATATGAAAGCTGGCCGTACGCTCTTTTCTAAAGGGCGAGAAAAACCATAGATCGTCCAACCTGCTTTTTTTAGGGTCTAACGTAAAGCCTAAGTGATGGGCGAGCTGCTGCAGGGGGATGTTCTTCGCTTTATCTATGTTCATGGCTACCAGTAGACAAATGTAGGCGGTAAAGACGCATGTACACCATAGTTTACTTGTTTATGATCGTAGAAGGTTCTTTTGCAGCATACAGGCCATCCCGTTAATTTTTACCTGGTGTCTGGCGGTCAATATACGCTAATTTTTCGGCCTTTCCGTCGTTTTGTCATGGCATGGCTACTGCAATCCGGCTAGCAGCGAGTCCTATGCACTGCTAGCATGCGTTAGTGTGCCGCAAACGGGCAGCAGAGGTAGGGGTATTGCTACCTACAAGCGTAAAGAACTCGGATTGCTCAAGAATTGCATAAAGAACAGGTCAATGAGGTGACTGATTACTCATCTGGTAAGCATTCTACCGGATTTATTTGGGAGGCTTACACTAGATCATTCAGCAATGTAAAGGCTATACCTCCCAGTTGCTTCGTTTAGAGTTCCCCGTGCTTAAAAGCAGCCTGCTTATGTTGTGAACACATTCGTATTACTGCGAATCGGTGGGGCATATCCACCGTGGAAACTTTTGAAAAAGTACATCAATTCAATTACAGTAGCGTGTTTATAAATTTTGATAGTTGAATGCAAAGATGAATGGCAAAAGATTACAATAAGCGGTGGAAAAGGGTAGGGGAGTGATCGTTCACCAAACGACCGTTTCTTAGACGCTCTGCAAACGGTCGTTTAAGTAATGTAAAATCACTCTTTCATTGAAAATTTGGCAATGTCCTGAGTAGGGAAGCACGATTTTGGGAAATGCTGATTAGCATTAAGGCTATTATATTAACCCTCTGTTCTTTGTCTTAACTGGTTAATTTCTTCAATGAACAAAATGGTTTTTTCAAATCCCTGTATACTGAGTTGCAATTGATTTTTGAAGTAGTCAGGTAGGCTTTTTTGATCATTCATTAGCTTTTCTATAACATCACGATCAGTTGGATCAATTAGATGTCCATGTTTAAAATCAGTTTCAATTGTAGAGTAATGTACAACCTCTTTCCTTTTACTATTTAACCCTTTGAATTCATTATTTCTAAATTCCTTTAACCATGCGTAGTTCTGAGAACCATGCAATAGTTGAGGTATCCTATCAACTGTTGTAGCAAAATAAGCTCTACTTGGATCAATTATATCTGGAAAATATGTTGCTATTAGATCTCCTATTCTATCCCAATAATTGTACACTTTCTCACAGGCAGTATTGGCAAACATATTAAATCTCTTAGTTTCAACTGTCCGAGTATACACGTAAACGGTTTTACCTGCGTGCTGAACTCCATTTTGTAGTGGATCAAATATGTAAGGTCTGTACAGGTATAATAAAGCAGTAAAATACATTATCTCATCGCAACAGAAGCACAAGTCGTCAAAACATTTATTGAAATTAAAATCCTTAAATTCAGCTTGCCCTAACTGTACTACTTCATGATACCAAGAAAGAATATTTCTACCATTGATTAGAAACTCACGATCTAAACCTTCTAGGCTGTTTAAGTTTTCTGCCCGATAAATATCAATAACCTCTCTCTGAAAATCCCAAGTAAGTTTATGCCTATCGTCTTTATAATACATTCTTGAAAGATAGTAATAAAATTAGTGTGTTGACATAAATATGCATTATAGAAACATCGTTAGATGAAAAATAACCTTATTTAGGATACAGAATAATATGGTACCTTTAATGCGGTATCTGCTTTAACGGAACTTTTATGAATAAATCTACAGACAGACTATCTATTGACTTAGATGGTATTGGTCATGCTCTTTCGGATAAAAAGAAAAAGCTTTCAGTACCCATAAATCAACGATCTTATGCATGGGAAGAAAAACACGTAAACGATTTACTTACAGATCTTTTTGATTCTATTAGAAAATCAGAAGAAGAGTATTTTATCGGCTCCATTGTAATATCCTCTAGCGGCGGCAAGAATGAGGTTGTAGATGGCCAACAAAGACTTGCTACCATATCCATTCTTATTGCAGCAATTCGTGACTATTTTTTGCAAAACGGTAACGAAAAAAAAGCAAATAGTTTGCAAGATCAATACTTGTCTAGTGAAGATAGAAGAACAGAAGAAATCATTCCAAATTTAACTTTGAATAGTAACGACCATAATTTTTTTTACAGCCATGTAATCTTACCACCCGGTAGTAGCGGCCATAATATTAAAGCCAGTAGAGAATCCCACGAACGAATAAAAAAAGCCTATCAACTGGCTAAGAAAAATATACAAACTTATGTTGCTCTAACTAATGATCCAGTGAGCCCACTTTTGGATTTACTAGATTTCATAGATGAGAGCTTAAAGATTATCTGGGTTCAAGTCCCTGATCATGCCAATGCCTATACAATTTTTGAAACTCTCAATGATAGAGGATTAGACTTAGCAATATCTGATTTGCTTAAGAACTTTTTATTTGGTCAATCGGATAATAGAATTCAAGAAGTTCAAGCTGGTTGGACAGAAATGTATTCTCTTCTGGAGAGCACTGAAAATGAAGAATTAGTTATCTCGTTCATAAGACATCATTGGTCCTCAATCTACGGCTTAACAAGAAGAAGAGAGCTGTATAATAAGATAAAAGAAAAAATAACGTCAAAACAACGTGCCGTTGATTTAACCGACAATCTAGCAAAGAGCTCCAAAATATATGTCGCATTAATCGATACAACTCATTCTTTTTGGTCAGAATATTCTGAGGAAGCTAAAAATCATATGGCCACCTTAAATATGTTTGGGATGGTTCAGGTGAGACCACTTCTTTTGGCTGTAATTTCAAAGTTTCAAAAAAAAGAAATTGAGAAAGCTTTAAAATTTTTAGTTTCTGCTTCAGTAAGATTTTTAATACATGGTGGTTTGGGTGGCGGCGCTTTAGAAACTCAATATAGCGAGCGGGCCAAAGAAATTAATCAAGGTGAAATTTCTAGTACAAAAGGATTAGTTGAACGAATGAAGAAAGCTATTCCTTCTGACTCTGAATTCGAAGAATCATTCAAAATCGCCTCTGTGTCCAAACATTATCTTGGAAGATACTATTTAATGGCTCTGGAAAATTGCAAAAAAGGCAAAGAAAAACCTGAATTAATTCCAAATGCAGATACATCAGCTGTAAATCTTGAGCATGTACTACCTAAAAACCCTGATCCCGAATGGAATTTTGACGAAGAAACCCATCACCTGCTTTACAATAGGATTGGAAATTTAGCGATTATTAGTACAAAGATAAATTCTACTATTGCTAACAGTGTTTTTGACAAAAAAAAGTATCATTATTTAAGTTCGGAATTTGAGCTCACTAAAGAAATATCACATTATGAGAAATGGACACCTGATGAGATTAATGAAAGACAAAATATGCTTGCGCAGCTCGCTGTAAAAGCATGGCCTATAAAACCAAGATAATAAATGCTATTAAAATAGCTCCGGGGTTGGATTGCCGTTCCAGTCCCGATAAAACGCCGCTCTTTGCTGGATATAATCGACCGCCTTCTGGGCCTGCGCCGATGCCTGAATGACAAACTTGGGATCACTTTTTAATCCCGTCAGCCATCCGGCGATATACTGGGCGTGGTCAATCCGGGGACGCTGCTCCAGATTGATTGCTCCGCACAGCATAGCCGCCCCCAGCTCGGCCACCAGCTCCTCCTTCGCGTAGGACTTGGAATTAAAGCCACCGGATAAATCCCGCTCCAAGCGTTTCTCTGCGCCGGTGCTGTGGGTCATTTCGTGAAAGAACACACTGTAAAAGCTCTCCGCATCCCGGAACTGTCCCAATTGCGGCATTTCTATTTTGTCTAAGGACGGAATATAACAGGCCCGGTCGGACCAATCATTTTTGATCCGCTCTCCCTGTAAATAGACTTCAATCAGTTTATCGGCTTCGGCAATAGGATCAAGTTCATTCAACTCCCGGAGTTTCTGCTGTTCTACCTGCCGGGCAAAATCCCCGTCTACCTGCTCGGAATTAAACACCCGGTAATAGCGCAGCAACGGCACCGTTTTTTCCTTGCCGGTATCTTCATCTTCGTATTGATTAAGCTTCCAGAAAACGGCCAGATGGGATTTCTCACCTTTGCGCACCATGCACCCTTTTTCCTGCCACTGTTTAAAGGATGCGTATCCTTTAGACGGGTAGGCATTGGCTCCCAGCATGATAAAATTCACGCCCCGGTAGGTTTTTTTGCTAATGGCGTTATAGGGTGATACGCCGATATTAAACCACGGCTTTTGATAGTCGCTCGGATTAACGGTTTCTAATTTTGAAATAATGTCGTTGGTGACCAGCTCATAAACTTTGTTAGACAATGATTTTCTCCTTGAAAAAAGTGAGGGTATCGCAGGCAGAGGGCGGTTTCAACCCCCTCCCGCCGGTGGTTAATATTCGCTTGGCAAAAGCAAGACGTGATCGGTGAAAAACAGCGTGATTTCCGGTAAGAGGAAGTCGGTATATTCTATCTCCTGCCGGGCGATCTGCCGACCATTACCATCGGTGGCCGTCAATACGGCGCTATGATCTTTCACGGTCAATGTCCAGCTCTGGAATGGCTCGGCTTTCACCTTCGGCACTGTCTGCCATGAGAACACGGCATCCATCAGCCAATAGGCTCCGCCATGCTCGGCCATATAATGAATGCCTTCGGTATAGGTGTATTGGCGAAATAAAGGGTGCCTGAACCATTGCGTGGTTCCGGTGAATTGTAAAAGATCGTCCGCTTGTAATATCATTTTCTACCTCCTGAAAAATTAAAAAATGGGTTCGGTTGAACCCTTGCTCCCGGCGAGGGTGCGGTAACAACTGCAAGGGCAAAATCTTCGTCATTTTGTCTCGCGAGGAATCACCGATCGGTGAGGAGAAAATGATGATGATTTTGGACGATGAGCCTTTACCCTTGCGGGCGTGAGGGCGAAGCCCTTAGAGTAAACCTATGAAATTTACACCTTCCTATCTTGAGCCGTGGTGGCCTGACTTGAGGGAACGAGCCTTTCAAAAATACGGGCGGCGCTGTCTGGTCTGCGGCCACACCGGCAGTAGGGACAATCCCTTACAGATGGATCATATTTTGCCGTGCGCTATTTTCCGCCGGCACCGGAAAAAGCTCTGGAACTTACAACCCATGTGTCGGCTTCATAACAAGGCTAAATCGTATCGGTCGTGGAAAGATTTTCGGTCGTGGAAGGGCCATACATGGGCCAAGCTGGCTGTTCTGAATGCGAGGGTCTGGTTTGAATTGCGGCGGCGGTATTAATCTGGAGTACATCCTTGCAGCGTACACATATCCTCAATGAGTGCGACAATCAAAAGCCGATCGCTGTCTTCTAATGTGTTTTTGGTGGGGTCTGTATCCTTCAGGACGGCCCAAAGCTTGCCTGTGCGCTCACTGCTTGGATGCCATTTTCTGAGAAAGGCATTGCCGCGCCGCTCATTCAAGGTTCCTGCGTAGTGTACATGCTCGTAATAGCAGCTTTCCACGCTATCTAGGTGCATCCGCAAATAATCGGCAAAAAACCAATAACGGGCGATATGATCGGCGAAAAATTGGTAATGGGGTGTCTTCATGGCCGGTTCTGGTTTGAGCTACGGCGTAACTGCTATTCTTTTACCTGCTCGGCAAGCTCGCTGAAAAAACCAATGATCAACGCAAGGTCACCACCATCAACCGGGCGGCCAGTCTCAAAAAGATCTTCCAATATTCTACCACGCGGCGTGTCTAATCCCCATTTCTGGTTAAAAGCATCGCTAGGCTGACCGGCTGAAAAAAACATGGCTGGGTATATGCTGTACCATTTCTTTAATCTTGCCAAGATGTAGGAATCTATCTGAACGGGCTGGCGGTATTCTTTCAGATAGGTACGATAAATTTGAAGTAAGCCGGAAAGGGTCTGTTCGGGCCGGACATTTTCCGGATCAGGCGGGGTAAATTGATAGGTTATTTTGCTCATGAGTACAAACTGTTTTACTGGCACTCTAAAATAAAAAACCGGCCGATAAGATGCGCGATTTTTTTAAGTTGGTCGTACTACCGTAATAGGGTGTTTTCATGGTCGGGCTTCAGCTTCCGACTTTGGCGGTGCCGGTTTCGGCGTCAGATAACCGTAAGGGGCTAAACTGTCCGGGATAGGCACTTCTTTGGCGGCATAGGCTTTTTGGCTCTCGACACCATAAATAGCCATCCAAATATCCAACGGCTTCATACATCGTCTCATCATCAATAGATCGTCAATCAACTCTAAAAGTAATTGCCACTTTTCTACCACGTTCAAAGGGTAGGGTTGCTTCGGTAGTGATTCATCAAAGAGTGACTCTAAAGCCCGCATTTTTGGCCCGGCAATTCTCCATTTACGAAGAAAAAACCGGGCTCGGCGGTCATCTTTCATGCAGTAAGCTAAAGCGAGTTGACGGTAATATGTTTTCCATACGATTTGGCAATGTTCATGGTACATTTGATCCATAGACTTATGATCAAATGGGGGGCGGTTTTTTCGTAAAATATCGCGTATTCGGGTATCCATGTGGTATAAAAAATAAGGGGCAAAGTGTGAAAAATGCTATCTGCCTTTACTTGCTCCCTAAAGTAAAAAATCTGCTGGCGAGATGCTCGAATATTTACAGATCATGCACGATTTGTTGCAGTTGGTCATAATCCCGGATAAGGATTTTGCGAATATTTTGAAATCATTCACATAATGGGAATTATCATGGTTTTAATCCCTAAATAATTTATTGAAAAAATCTTGGATGCTCCGTATCTTAAGGAACTACCAACATAACTTGATTTAGGATTAAAGGGATGAAAACTCTAAATACGCTCAAGCGAACTGTCAAACCTTTGATAATTGCCTTCATGCTATCTTGTGGTGATGATGAATCTCCACCAACAACAAATAGCCAACCTGGCACAGACGATACTACGACTGTTGTAACTGAACCTCCGTTAACCGATACTTTAGTTTTAGAACCAGGTTATGTTCTACTTGAAGGTGCTGTTTCTCTTGGCAGTACTACAGAGCAAGAAGGTCTAAGAGTGATTATCGGAGATCAAGAGGTTGAAATTAGTAAAGAAGGTGAGTTTAGGATACCTGTAAGATCAGAAACATTTGGATTAGTTTCTGTGGTCAATAATATGGACGCTTTGGTTGGTTTAGATATGTATGTATCAATAGAGGATAGTCTAAAAAACAAAATTATAGATGCTAAGTCCGTCGCCGAAACATTGCTTTATTTAAATCCATTAATCTTGAGCTCTTATTATGATGAATTCGTTAGCTATCAAGAATTTTACAAGAATTTAAAAACCAGAGAGCGATTAGAAGAATTTCTAATGTCTTCTTATAACGAAGACAATTTCACGCTTTCGTTTCAGAATGCTGAATTGGTTCGTAGCATTAGATCAACCTACCAAGAACTGCTTGAAACGGTTTCAGACAACATAGATATCCCTGAAAATACTAATAACGGTCGTGCATTAGCTTCGATAGGCCAGATAAAAATTGTAAATGATCTTGATGGAATAGATATCATAGAGCAAAACATAGTAAATGATTCATTGTCATTCATAGTAAAGAACTCTATTAAAAGACATGTAGATATTTATATTGGTACTGAAAAACTAGATGGAACAATAGAGCCTCCAAAGCTTATTGATAATATTCAATCTCGTGAAAATACCTACGATGGATTATTTGTTTTTAATAATGATTACATACCTGGAATTTGGCCTGCAGCGGATAACCCATATAAGATATCGACTGAATGTGTTGATAAGATTAACATAGAATTCTGGGGTCTAGCCTGGGATGTTGATGCATACCAGGGCTTTACAGAAGAAGAAAAAATAAAATTCTTAAAATCACTTCCTGAAACTATTCTCAATGATTATTTCGAACCCTTCTTGGAATTGCTTTCAGGTGTCAAAAATTATAAAAGCAAACCGGAATTACGTGGAAGGCCAGCAAAGAGTCCGATATCTTTAATCTTTAAAGATTGCAGTAACGATATCATCAACAATGCTGGTGATTATTTAGATGATGATGTATCGGGTGTCATAGGAAAGGTAGTCAGCAAGTACATTGATTGCATTAAAAAAAATCCTAAGCGAGTCGCAGATTTTATAGCAAATCAATTCGGAGTCGAAAGAAAAGGATTGGCTACGAAAGTAGCACAGCGTTTTAATGGATTTGCTGTTCGAGACTTATTGAATAGCAGTTTTGAAGTTATTACCTCTGGATTTACTACTCTTTTTGCTCCTATAAACAGTAGCTATTCAATACAAATTGATCATACGGTGCTAGAAATCAGTGATTGTTTACCCCCTAAAGATGCCATTATATATACGGAACAATGTGATATAGAAGATGATGCTTTTGATGATGGTGATAATTATAAAATTATCGTAGAAGTAGGAAAAGAAAACCCAACCTCTGAAAAGTATGAAATTGAAACTTCACAAGGATATCTTACGACAGGCAATCGCTCAAATTTAACTATACCTGCTGCCTACACTCAACTTAACCTAAACGGCCAGCTTTATCCTTTATGCTTAGATGGAACTAATGAGCAGGGATTTTATAGGCGCTTTGATCAGGTTCTAATGAGTGTAACTTTAAATTCACTTGAAGTCGTTGAGGCAGGGAAAAATTACCAGATCAAACCAGATCTATGGTCAGCAGGGCAAGATGTGCCTTTTGAAGAATATTATACTCAGAACTTTTATCTAAGTTCTCTCGATATTCTTCTTTCCCGTATTGTCCACACTATGAATTTTAATGGAGCAGGGACACTTATTGAGCATGATAAAGATACTGTTTTCCTCTATCCAGATTTTGAACCAGATAACTTAGAAGGGTCTCTTAGTTTTGATGAGTACGATCCAGTTGAAGAAGTATGGCATGGTAAATTACTTCTACGTGGCACTTTAGTAGATAGGCAATACATTCACACACCAGAAAAAGAAACTGCTTTTAAAATCGAAAGTGACTTTATTGTCCCTAATAATCCTTAGAAAGATTAAGCTTAGATCTTATATTTCCATATGGCACGTTATGCGAATTCTTCCTAAGAAGGACTATTAATTTTCTCTATTATATATTTACCTGAGCGGTATCTAAAAAATTTTCTCATAAGACTATAATACTCTTCTTGCGTAAGTTCTTTTCGCGACAATATACATACAGAACTATATATTCTGGCATCATGCGTGACTGCAGTATGTAAGCCTATTAATTTCTTCTGATTTTTTAATATTCTATTTGTACGAATTATAAAAGACTCTTCTTCAGATTTAAGTGAAAAAACATAGTTCTCACCTTCACGTGACCTCTTACCAAAAAATCGGACAGTGTAAATTAGAGAAAATTGGCTTTTAAATCGTAGTATTAACCAAAGCAGATAACGATGAAAAAGTCAAAATTTACCGAGTCACAAATTATTTTTGCCCTCAAGCAGGCGGAAACAGGAACCAAGGTGGAGGAGGTATGTCGGAAGATGGGTATTAGCGAGGCTACCTTTTACAATTGGAAAAAGAAATATGGCGGTTTGGGGGTAAGTGAGCTGAGAGAACTTCGCCAGTTGAAAGAAGAAAATGCACAATTGAAGAAGCTAGTAGCAGACCTATCTTTAGATAAACAGATGTTACAAGATGTGATTAAAAAAAAGCTTTGAAGCGGGGCTGCCCAAGCCTGCTAAATCCAAAGAACTAGCTCAGCAAATAATGGATGATTACCGGATTACCATTCGCCGAGCTTGTACGCTAGTCTTACTACATAGATCCATGTGGTACTATCAATCGCAGGCCCGGGATGAGCAGGCCATCCGAAAGCGTATGCGAGAGATAGCGATGACTAGAGTCCGTTACGGTCTTGACAGGATTCATATTCTGCTTCGAAGGGAAGGCTGGCGAGATAGCAGAAATCGCGTTTATAGGCTTTATAAGTTGGAAGGGCTTAATTTGCGTAGCAAGAGACCTAAAAGAAGTAGAAGCGGCTCACACCGCCTAGGTAGGTTAGATATCTCTAATATTAACCAGTGCTGGAGCATGGCGGCCGCCGCGCGGATTTCGTCTGCGACCAACTATTTGATGGACGTAGATTCAGGGCATTAACTGTGGTGGATAATTATAGTAGAAAATGTTTGGGTATCTTTCCAGAAAAATCAATAAAAGGAGATGATGTGGTTTCCTTTATGGAACAAATCACTCAGCTTAACGAGACTACACCCGATCGAATTCAAGTAGATAACGGAAGTGAATTTATCTCTAAAGCATTGGATAAATGGGCCTATGATAACAGAGTAACATTAGATTTCTCCAGACCGGGAAAACCGACGGATAATCCGTATATTGAATCATTCAATGGGAGTTTTAGGGATGAGTGTTTGAATGTCAATTGGTTTTTATCGTTGGAAGATGCTTGTGAAAAAATAGAAGCCTGGCGGCAGGAGTACAACCAGTTTAGACCTCATAGTTCTATCGGTTATAAAACACCGGAACAGGTGCATAGCAAAGAGGGCCAGAACAGCCAATTTTCCACTTTTCAGTGGTCCGAAATTCAGTAAAGGGTCAGAAAAGTAAAAAAGTTGAATTAAAAGCGGTCCGAAAACTAGTAAGGCTTCAACACCAAAAATAAAGGTGTTTTTCCATCGGATCAGGCGGTGCTGAAGTTAGTGTATCTGCTAACTCAGAATATCATGGCCAAATGGAATATGCCCCTGCATAAAAGGCCCTTAGTCATCCAGCAGTTAGCCATTATCTATGAAGCCCGACTAGATCGGCATTTGAAAATTTGAGAGGCTGTGAATTTGGGAAAACTCTTTCGAGTTTACCGGTCGTCGGCCACTCCAAAATTCACACCTTATTAGCAACAAAAAAAATGAAAAAGCACAGTTCATTGTAGTCCTCGTTCTGTACATCAAGAGTTGCGAGATTGCTTTCTCCAGTGGTATCCAAACCTAAAGGTGAAGTGAGAAGAACCGAAACAAGCGGCTTAACTGCCTCACGTTTTTTTATTCTCTCAACCTTTTCCTATGGTGCAGCTATATAAAATTCACCTTTTATGGTGATGTTATCTGTATGATATTCGTTTGACCAATTATCAATAGGCTTAAAGTCAGTATATTGTCCAACTACACTAAAAATGACTTTGATACGCTGATATTGTATTCCTTCATACATAATGGATTCAGGCGTTCCAAATTGAATGGTTCCAGATATTCCTTTAAAGGTGTTTGAACTGTTACAACTTTTGCCAGAGCCTACAGAGTTTGGATTGAAAATGCACGTTTTGAAACTGCCTCCTACTACAAAATAGTGTTCGGGAGAATCAGGTATTTCAGCTAGAGGTGGTTGCTCCTTAATAAAAAAAGTACTACCGGCAAGATCAGCGTTTTTTATTAATGGTTTTGAGTATTTGTCGACACTAGAACTGAATCTAAACTCTATATCATGATAACTCTCAGGTTGGCAGTAATTGTATTCTGGGAAAACTCTATGAAGATTCCCCGTGTTGTGTTCGCTTCCCTCTAGATTAACTGTAATCCAAGGGCTATCTTCTTTACCACCAGAGCCTCCACCTTTTATCTTGTGAACTTTCTTCGTTGCCTGAATTTGATGGTCATCTCCTTTCCAAGTAGCAGGATAATCAACAAATATGAAAGGTCCAGGGTCATCCTCTTTCGAGAAGGTGTATTTAGGATTGCCTACGTATCCTGATGATTGCAAGACCGGACAGTCTTGGGTGGATACAGGGTTATCGGGTAAATCAATGGGTGTAGTTGGATCAGTAGGATTATCAGGATTTGTAACGGTATCTTGAGGAGGTAATACCTCATCAAAATAAATTTCAAAATTTGTTTCTGGTGCTGCTAATAGCGTGGTTCCAATTGTCTGCGTTAGATCGTAAGTAGCCTTGGCGACATCAATATACAAAAGTGCAAGACGCAAAGGATTGGCTCGGGTAAACTGGTTGTTAGTCAATTTTGCTAGAATTTTTTCACGATTTGCCTCAATGCCATCTGCCAGATAATCAGCAAGAAGTTCTGGCTTTCCTAGAGCGCATTTGAAGAGACTATAAGCGTAATTGTATGCAAAATCTGTAAGGCTGCGTTCATTCAAAGCTTGAAGAAGCAACTTGTTCCCTCGCAGAAGATTGTTGAAATCATTTGCATCATGGCATTTTAGCATCAATATTTTTGCTGGATTTTTAGATGGACTATCAACTGGTTTTTTACCACTATCCCACGTTCTTTTTCCTAGTATTAAAGTCATGATCGGATTCATGTATTCTTCGGCAATGGTCACTACACTTGCTTCTGTCAATTTAATTTGATCTTCAAAATCGGTCGGCACTTCGCCTTTCAATCCAAGCCCCCATGCCTCAATATTGTATTTCCGAATACCCTCCATTGACACACGTTGAGGATCGCCTTCAGGCCATGTTTGAAACGTCTGGTTTAGCAACAAGTCATTTGAAAAACCGCTCATATTACCTAAATACCCGAGGTCTTGTATGGCTCCGTCTCGTTGGTTTAAACTGCCATATAGATCAACATATCGCTTACCTCTGTTTTTGAGCTTAAAGCTAAAGAAACTGTCTTCGATAGTTGGGTCAATAACTTCGATACCGCTTTGCAATGCACTTGGTTTGATCTGGTATTCATACTTTTTTTCACCATCACTTGATAGGCGACCATTGTTTACTTGACTCAACTCATAGATATCCATATGTATATTCGCAAGACTGCTAATAAGAGCTTCGTCTTTGAAATCAAAAATAAAATTTGGGTCTTTCGTTTTGTCTTCAAAATACTCCAGGAGTGTTGGAAAACTGGGCAGTGTTTCGGCCAACTGGACAAAAGCCTCAAAATCTTCAGCTGCTGGGGGATCTATTTCAGGGCTCATGTAAACGAACGATAGAGCTATCGATTTGGCACCTATCAGAATACTGTCCTTATTATTTTGCGGAGCATGAATTGAATAAGCGATAAGGCTGTCTTTGTTGTCGTACAGTTCGATAAGATTTACTGTGTTATTCTCTAATTGCACATTGAATGTTCCATCTTCTTCAACTATGACATCTTCACCAATTGTAAATGCTTTAAGACTGCGAGAACTATGGATATCATCCAAAACTAATTTGGCATTAAACCATTCATGTCCATCTTCTAATGATACATTGGGAGGCTCTTGTGCTGGTGGATCTACAACCGTTGCCGTATCATTCGGAGCAGGGGTAACAGGAGTAGGTGTTATTGGATTATCTTCTTCCCCGCACGCCATTATAAAGGTAAACGCCAAAGGTACAACTGAATGCTTGAGTGTGTGAAATAGTCGCATGCTTACCTCCCCCGTTGTGAATTAGTTAAAAACAGTAATTCTCATTTTGGGAAAAATCAATATAAATTATGTAATTAACAAGGAGAGAAGAAAAATTGTGGTAGACTTTATCCAGTAGGTGCTAGCTAAATGACTCTTATCAAAATGCTCTTCTCCGTTAATATATTTTGTCTCATTTGCCGTTCAAACTCTAGAGTGCACAAAAATCTGCTGAGAGCTAATGAGACATTTACTGGAAGTTGCTTAAATTTTTAGCACTACCCTAATTACTGTTGTACCCAAACTCATTTCTGGACAGAAGTGCCTCTTTCCAAAATCCCTCTCTATTAATAATGATGGAGTCATCTGTTCGGGCGGGTCGGTATTCTAGAAGGCAGAACCGAAAGTAATTGCGAGCATACTCGATTCCGTTTTCAGCGATTATTTTCGTAAGCTCATCATTAAAGCCGTGACCAGTTCCGGCATAAACAGACCATCGTGACCAGATGCCAAATTCACCGTAGGCGGAACCGACATACTTTTTTCCGTTAGATTTATCGTAGATTACATAAACCCCTTTTACATTTTTTAGGGCTGCTTTCCAGTCATTTTTTTGAAACTTGAAGATGGATTCCAATTCGGGAAAATCAATGTTGATATTTTCATAGCCGGGAAAGCTAATTCCATCGTACGGCCGTTTGAGGATTTGAGAGACGGTTAAATCAGCATAGAAATTTTCCAACAGAAAAGCGCGACCCCGCATTCCCTGATACCGCGTAAAATCAATAATTAGCCTTCCTATAAATTCCTGATACTGGTCTTGTAGTTCTACCCTATAGCCTACATTTGTTTCTTCCCAGTCGCTATGACGTTCTACAATGCGGAATATGCCCCCGAATAGCCATTTATTCGGTTCATGGTAGAATTGAATTAAACTGAATATATATTCTCTGTTAAAATCGTTCTTTCCGCCGCGCCACTGGTTCCATCCAATCCATTTTTCCCAATCAGCCAGATATTCAGTAAGTGGTTGAGTTGCGCCGTTATAGCAAGCGAGGTGTAGTTTGTATTGAGAAAGGTTGGTTTCATCAATATTGAGGATGGAGCTAATGTTTATATCGTGCATGTTAAGATGCTTTAAGAGAACACTTAATCGTCTGAGGTGATACTCCAAAGTAATAAATCACAAGATCAAACAAAACAGGGCGGCGATACACGTAATAAAATAGCAGAGGAATGCGGGCAGTGTAGTATTGGGTTCGTTGGCATAAAGGGACGGGATTCTCAATAAGATTGTGAAGTTTAGTGTCATTCTGGCGTAGATGGGCCTCATATAATGACACTTGTATATATTTTTTTATCCGTGTGAATAAAACTATAGCTACATTTTACAATCTCATACCTACCTATTTATAGCAAGAATGGCTGCGCGACGGTGGCTATGATACGGCGATGTTTTCTTCAAGCTGGGCAAAATTTCAATTTGGCTAACGGTCTGTATTTCAACACAATAACCTTTTTCTACTGAGAATTCCGTCCCTTTATATAAACGAATCTATCTTTACTGAATATCCATATCGTTGATGAATTTCTCTACAAAACCTAAGATCTTGCTGAGTATTCTCTCACCTATTTTCTTGCGGTGTAATACGGATGGTTGTTCACCGGCAAGTAATTGCAACACCTCATCCCGCAAGGGCTCTCGTTCGGCAAACAGATAGTCTTCAATGAGCTTTTGGGTTTTATCTGCCATCAGGTTTTCTTCCTGGGTTAATTGATTGAATGCCTTTTGCTGTTCTTCATTCCAGAACTTTTCAAATTCTTCAGGAATATCATCCGTATCCTCTATGAAAGGCAAGTTTTCCAGGATAAATTTTTCTATCAACTCCCGTTTGCTTCTCAAATGGGCTTCGCCTGATAAGATATCCAGTATCTCTTTTTGCTTCTTGGCTTTTTCTGCCTGTTTGGCTTCTTTCAGATTGGCCAACAGCCTAAGTATATAGCTTACGTTGATTTCATCACGGTGAATCAACTCCAGTTCAAAGTCTACATCTTCCAGTATGGATACTTTTTCTTTGTGATGGTCATTTTTAACCTTTTCGTGCAGGTCAAGATACTTGCTTTTGTAGTCTTCAAAAAGTTGTTCGGACATGGCCAACTCTTCCCAACTGAAATCGGCAAAGGTGGTCATAATATTCTTCAAACGCATCAATGTTCTGAAGGCTTTGATAAATTTCAGTTCGTCTTCTTCGCTTTCCAGATCATTGACGCTGTCGACTGTAGGAGTGATTTTTAGCAATTCTATGAAGGCTTCATTGAATTTCTTCACGTAGTCCTCATAGGGCTTCATGATTATTTCCTCAATAGCCTCTTTGTTGCTAAATAAGGTAATGGCCTCATCTGTAGCTTCTTTGAGGTTTCGGAACACCACAATGTTGCCTTGCGATTTCTGCTCGTTTATAATCCGGTTGGTCCGTGAATAGGCTTGTATTAACCCATGATACTTGAGGTTTTTGTCTACGTATAAGGTATTCAATGCGGGGCTGTCAAAGCCGGTCAAGTACATGTTGACTACGAGCAATATATCAATCTTCCTCTCCTTTACTTTTTTAGATATGTCGTTGTAATAATTGTAAAATGACTGGCTGTCTTTGGTTGAGTGCTTCGTCTCAAACATCTCATTAAAATGGGTAATGTATTCGTCCAGTCGCTCCCGGGTATGGGCGTTCAGTCCGTACAAAACCTTCGTTTCCTCAGCCACGGATACTTCCTCCGGAATAAAACCATTGGCGTCGGCATCTTCTTCGTTAGCCACATAGCTAAAGATGGTGGCAATTTTCAAATCGTGTTTTCCTTCTTCCTTTTTTCTTTGCAGAATGTCGTAATACTTGATGAGGGTTTTAACACTGTTTACGCAAAACATTGCGGTAAATGTCTGTCGGTACGTTTTGCGGTGGTGGTGGGCTATGATATAATCGGCAATTTTTTCCAGTCTTTCGGGCGATTCCATCAACTCTTTCCGGTCAATGTCTTCTACTTCAATGTCAATGCTGGTTTCCCGGTCTTCTTTATGCCGATAACGGCCTACGTACTCTACCGAAAACTTGAGGACGTTTTCATCTTTGATGGCATCGGTAATCACGTATTTGTGCAGGCAGTCGCCGAATAGCTCTTTGGTGGTTCGTTTGCCCAGTTCGTTTTTAATGGCATTTTCGGCAAAAATGGGCGTACCGGTAAAGCCGAACATCTGGAGGTTACCAAAAAAGGACCTGATACGCTTGTGAGTGTCGCCGAACTGCGAACGGTGGCACTCATCAAAAATGAACACTACCCGCTCTTCCTTCAGTTTTTCCATTTTTGCCAGATACTTCTTTTTGCTGATGGCCGTATTCAGTTTCTGGATGGTGGTCACGATGAGTTTGGTATCATCAGAAAACTGCTTCACCAGGGCTTTGGTGTTGTCGGTGCCATCAATGCTACCTTTGCTGAAGCTGTTAAACTCTTTGGTGGTTTGGTAGTCCAGGTCTTTTCTATCCACCACAAATACCACCTTTTTCACCTCAGGCAGGTTCATGATAATCTGGCTGGCTTTGAAGGAAGTAAGCGTTTTGCCCGAACCGGTGGTATGCCAGATATAGCCGTTGTGCGTGCTGTTCTTTACCCGGGCTATGATCGCCTCTACAGCATAGAACTGATATGGACGCAGCACCATGGGTATTTTATGCGCTTCGTTCAGTACAATGTACTTGCAGATCATTTTAGAGATATGGCAGGGCTCTAAAAATTCGCTGGCAAAGCCGTTGACAATATTGGTCAGGCGCTTGTTTGCCTTATCGGTCCAGTAAAATGTTTGCTTGAAGGACTGGTAGCGGTTGTTGGCGTAATACTTGGTGTTTACCCCGTTGCTGATGATAAAAATCTGAATGTACTGAAACAGAGCACTGTTGGCTCCGAACGAATGCCGCTGATAGCGGTTGATCTGGTTGAAAGCTTCTTTGAGTTCCAGGCCCCGGCGTTTGAGTTCTATTTGCACCAACGGCAACCCATTGATAAGCAGAGTAACATCGTAGCGGTTTTTGTATTTGCCTTCGGTGCTGATCTGCTGGGTAACCTGAAACTGATTCTGGCACCAATGCTCGGTATTGATAAACTCAAAGTACAGGTTATCACCGTTATCCCGTACCAGGTGCTGCTTTTCCCGGAGCGTTTTGGCCTTTTCAAATACTGAACCCTTACTCAATGTATTCAGTACCCGCTCAAATTCGTGGGTGGTAAAGGTGATATGGTTGTGCTTCTCTAGTTGTTGCTTGAGGTTGGCCAGCAGGGCGGCTTCATCTTTGATGGGCACCAGCCCATACCCCAGGCTTTGGAGCTTGGACACCAGCTGGTTTTCCAGAATTTGTTCAGGTTGTTTGCTCACGCTGGGCTTCTAGTTCAAAGGACATATCTTTATCTACCATTTTGGTAATATTCAAGGTAGGCATCAATATATTGCTAAAAGGAGTATCCTCGGTTTTGGCGTGCAGCACTCCGCGCGTGGTACCCGTGGTTAGAACGGCCAAATGTTGAAGAAACCCACCGGAAAAGGTGATTAAATCCTTTTTATGATCAATAAGCTCGTCCCATTTTTTTGGATCAATACCAAAATCGCAGCGCACTTTAATGATAATAAAGGGGCTATCTCCGGCCAAAAATTCTACATGCGTCAGGCAGGATAGCCCTCTTTCCTCTTCCAGCAGCCCAAAGTCAAAACCGATCTTGATGCTAATCTGGCTACCTTCCTGGTATGCCTGCTCAATGGTGGCAAACTGTTCGGTTTTTATATTCCGCAAAAGAAAGCCCACTACCTTACGCTCTTCCTTTGCTTTAGCCATATTTTTCGTCCTCATTACGTGCCATATACCCACTGCTGTCCATAGCTATCACCTTAGCTTCGGTAGAAGTCGTTTTGGCCGACTTGGGCAAAGCTGTACCGGGCGATTTTTTGAAAAGAGTATTGGTATCTATCTTGAATATTTCTTCTAAGGGCGCAGTTTTCTTAGCCGGAGGTTTAATTTCCATCAGCTCAATGCCTAAAGCTGCTTCCAGCTTGGCAATGGTCTCGAAGGTAAAGTTCTCGTGTCCCTTCACCCACTTGTTGACCTGCTGAGGAGATACCCCGAGCTGCTCGGCCAATTCTTTCTGACTCATTTTTTGGGCCCGCAGGGTTCGTAGCACCGTCAATGCTACCGCCTGGGAACGTCTTTTCCACGGCTTTTCGGCGGCCCGTTTTTTGGCCTGCTTATACCACGGATCAGGAGTGGTTGAGATTACTCCCTTTAGTTTATCTAGTACTTCTTGTCTATCCTTCATCGTTTTGTATATCTATAAAACCGTAATCATCCGCACTTTCTACGCCTAGCTCTTTCAGGTACTGGGATACGATTTTCAATTTTTTCAGCTCTATTTCGGTATGAGGCCGATCTTGCATGGCTTTGGTTAGTTTGATGGCCCCACCGGTTACTACATAAAGATTGTTGGCAATTCTGATGGCGTATATCCGTAACCAAGAGTTTCTGGCCCCGCTATACGCCTTACTTTCTAACAGCTTGGTGGAGGTATCGTAGGTATGCAGGGGATGAAAAACCTTATCATATAAGGTATAGTCTGGGTCTTTTTTTCCTTCTGTAGCCACATCCACCATATATTCTTCAAATTCTTCGGCCTCATCCAGGGTAGCAAATACCGCATCTTCCACGCTCATATCTCCGTAAAAACCACTTTGTAAGTCGCTTCGGTGGGTTTCAAAGAACTCCTCCAGGTACGCTACATCCTGCCATTCTTTAAATAGCCGGGCGAATTCATGAAGCTTTTTTCCCTGGTAATGCACCGATAGCAGGCTGTTAGTTACTACTTCAAAGATACGCTTTATAACCATGAAATCAACTTATAAGTTTATTTTTAGTGAAGATATTCTTACAAGGTATTTTTTAGGTTATACAAACATCTTTTGTAACAAGCCTTTCTTCCATTGCTCCGTTTGCTCTATTTGGGCATTCACCTTTTTTATTTTCTGGTCTAAAGCTGAAAGGAAATTGGCAATTTTTAACTGTTCTGGTAGGGAGGGAATAGTAATATTAATAGAAGATAGATCAGTTGAATTGATTGCTGGATAACTAGTACCAGTACATTTTTTAAGTACTTCCGCTATAAATATTTCTTCATGTAAGTAGTGAAAAAGAAACTCAGGTGAACCTGTAGCTTTTATCTGTGCATACCCAGTAGAAGCGACAAAATCTTTTTCAATTCTATCAAAGAAGTAATTATTTTTTTGATAGGGCCTAACCATTTGAAAAAGTATATCCTTTCTCGATAAAAGTCTTTGCGCGCGACTTGGAGCAGACAATTTATTTATTCTTTCTTCTTTCATTAAGCTTCCTTGGACTACACTTTCCAAGTCAATGTATACAAATGAATCTGGCAATTTTTTACTTTTTGGGTTAATTTTCGCCACTGTCCCCAAGTTCTTCCTCTCCCAATCCGGAAAAGTTTCTCCGTTTTCATCCTTAAACCTTAACTCCTGAGAGAAGATTTTTTGCATGACGCCTTTTTTGTATTGCTCCAGCAGAGCTTTCTTTTCCTTTAATTGAGCAATCTTTTTGTCCAATACAGTGAAGAAAGCGGCAATACGTTTTTGTTCAAGAATAGAAGGAGCGAAAATTCTATCGTGCAACACATAAGCGTTGTTAATCTTCATGTCATTTTTAGCACCTTTCTTTACCAATGGCCTCAAATAGCGATTAGTGTTGGCATCTAAAGAGAAGTAATAATCCAAAAACGGCCCGTAAGCATTTTGCTCTTTTACATTGTAAACTGCATATAGAGTTGAGACAATACCAGCCTTGCTTTTATTGAGTTTGATGATCCCAAAAGGATTGGCTTTCAATGGGCTTTTGGTGTACACGATGTCGCCCACTTCTACCACATGGTATTGGTGAACAGATACCCCGGCATAGCTTCTTCCCAAATGTTCTATTTGGTTCACTATGCCCAATTCACCAGAAACAGAAAGCACGTGCTCTTTGCCGTATTTTAAATCACCGTTTCGCTTTTTTGCTTCCTTCAAAAATTCACTCAGCTTTTTATGTTGCCAAGCGTCCTTGAACTCAGGGAAACGTATTGAAGGTGATTTGCCTTGAAGTTTTTCCATCGTTAAAAAGGAGTATCAATATTTAGTTCTTTGCAAAAGGCGACTAACTCAATATCTGTATTTTTCATTTCGCCTTCCAGACTTTTGAGTTGTTGAGCTACGCTAGCAATGTCTACTGGTTCTTCTTCCTCGAAGGTGTTCACATACCTTGGTATATTGAGGTTATACTCATTTTCAGCAATGAAGTCCAGGGTAGCAAGGCTGCTGTATTTCTCAACCTCTTTTCGTTCCCGATAGGTGGTAATAATCAACTCAATATCTTCTGGTCTTAAGGTGTTTTGTGTACCCCTTTCAAAATGTTCGGCAGCATTAATGAATAATATATTATCAGGATTTTCCCTACACTTTTTAAAGATCATGATACAAGTTGGTATCGGTGTACCATTAAATAAGTTGGCTGGTAATCCGATCACTGCATCCAAATAGTTGCGGTCTTCTATCAAATATCGTCTAATGTGTTGTTCTGCTCCACTTCTGAACAATGCACCATGTGGCAAAACAATAGCCATGGTGCCATTTTCTGCCAGGTGGTAAATCATGTGCTGCACAAAGGCAAAATCGGCCTTGCTGCCGGGGGCCAGTTTACCGTATTGGCTAAAGCGGTCGTCACTGGTAAACAGCGGGTTAGCACTCCATTTAGCCGAAAATGGTGGGTTGGCCACAATGGCTTCAAACTGCTGCTCTATGTGCTGGGGATGTTCTAACGTATCCTCCTGCTTAATGTCGAACTTTCGGTAGTGTACACCGTGCAAAATCATGTTCATGCGGGCCAGGTTGTAGGTAGTGCGGTTCAGTTCCTGCCCATAAAAGTCGTTCACCTCCTCCACTTCTCGGGCTACCCGCAGCAGCAACGAACCCGAGCCACAGGTGGGGTCATACACCGATTTTAGTTTGCTTTTGCCGGTGGTTACCAGCTTGGCCAACACCATGCTTACGGCCTGAGGGGTGTAAAACTCCCCGGCTTTCTTTCCAGCACCGCTGGCAAACTGCCCAATGAGGTACTCGTAGGCATCGCCCAGCACGTCGCGTTCGCTTTGTTCCAGTTTAAAGTCTATCTTATCCAGGTGCGAGAGCACTTTGGCAATAATTCCGTTTCTGGCTTCGGGGATTTTTCCCAGCTTGGTGCTGTTCAAATCCATGTCCTCAAACAGGTTGTCAAAATCCTCCTCACTGTCCGTACCCATCGTACTGTTTTGGATATTGACCAGGATCTTTTGCAGGTCTTCAATGATAAATTTACTTTTTTCAGCGGTGGGAGCCATCTCCGCTGAGAATAGCGTTCCCGTCACCTCCTCACTCTGGCTCATACCTCGCCGGGCCAATTCACTAAACAGCTCTGAGGGTTTTAAGAAATACCCCAGTTTTTCCAAAGCTTCTTCTTTGATCGCTTCCAGGTAGGCCTGCCCCTCCTCGGTATCTTCATTGATAGATTTGTAGGTAATGCCATCGGCCTTCAAAATAGAATTAGCGTACATATCCATTCTTTCCGACAGGTACTTATAAAAAATGAACCCCAGTATATAATCCCGGAATTCATCGGCATTCATTTTACCCCGCAGGGTGTTGGCAATATTCCAAAGCTGTTGTTCCAGTTGTTTCTTTTGAGTTTCTGACATTGGTTAAGCTGCTCTTTTCGGTTTATGTCACCCGGCCCCGTTGCGGGTGGGCACTCCAAAACGGAGGGTTTAAAAATAGAACAATTACCCAGAAATGCCTAACCTCTATTGGTAGCCTCCCGCTTGTTCAAAACCCCAAACCGTACATCAGTTAAATCAGGTCTCTACGTTAGAGAAGGCTCGTGGTGAGTATTGGGATAAAGCATTACAAATACTCTTCTCTCAATACCGGTTGGCAGGCTTTCTAAGCGTTGATTGCTTAAAGAGGGAGAGTATAAAAAGCAGTGGCCTCCATGTAGTTCCACTAGGGAAATGGTCGCAGTGAAGAAGGCAATCGGATATTGGTTACTTCTCAAGCTGGCCATTCGCATAGTAATGAGAAAGCCCCTGTTCCCATCTGGCCACCCAATCCGAAACCTTTTATCCATATAAAATTCACCCCATGGGTATTAGCCAATGTCTGAGCGACGCCTATGATCTGGCATAGATTCCTGATGTCAACAGATACGACCATTGCTGAACTACAATATATTATACAACTAGTGATGGGCTGACAATATAGCGTCTGAACTGCTTCAAAATCTACGCAAAGATCGTGGAGCTTACTATTCTGTCAGACGCACTATAAGGTCTCTATACGTCGCTACAGCGCCTGTTATCGTAAAATTTATAATCGGAACCTGGAAAGTCTTCTTGTACGTCTATGCAGTCTTCTCGCGTATAATTATCCCATGCAGAGCTGCCACTAGTGATGGTGATGACACAGCAGCCTTTCGGATTGTAGCTCTCCGGTTGGCCACCGGGTGCCGATTTGCGAGATGCGATTTCTAGCGCTTTGTCTGCCATGGCTTTTCTGAGCCGATCAAGTTCGGATTGTTGAGGCATAAATTCAGGGGGTTATAAATTGAATTGATTGTGTACGTCTGGCATTTGGTACTTCAGCCGTAATATATACCGTCCCAAGCGTAGTATCCGATCGCAGTATGACTCGGGCGAACCGGTAATCATCTCTGATCGAGTCGGCAAATGCTTTGATCTCCTTAGCAGCAGTGACCGGAAAGAGACCGGCGCTGGTGCGAAAGGTTACATCCAGTTGGCCGGCATCTTTCGGTATCCGTACTATTACCTGGGCGATTTCTTCCCCATAAGCAGGTAAATTTATTGGGGATACGGTAAGTTGCATGACTTCTTCGGAAGAGACAGTACTGGGATCCTCGAGTGCGACATCATCACAGCGGCCAAGCAACATAGCCATAGCAAGCATCATGATGGTAGAAAGTTGTTTCATTGAAAAAGTTTACCAAGTGGTCCTAGTATTTCGGTGATCGAAAGATCAAAAGTCAGACTGAGGAAAAAAGACGATTTATTTTCTTTGCTTGAAATAAGAGGATTGGCGTTTTCCTGAGCAAAATGAAAGAATCCCGCATTGAGACGCATTGGCTGCAGAAACACCCGACCAAATTTTCCGCTATCAAGTTTTCCAGGCCAGTAGAAGGGTGATCGCAGTCCGAGGCCATAGACCACATTACCAATTCCCGTTACCGGTTTTATTTCCTGCTCAACATCAGCAGCAATGACGGTCGGTGCAACTCCAAGAAATACGCTCGTTCGCATGGCCAAATGACGTAAGAAGTTGTTGTCGCCAAATTTTTGCCCTAGGTTAGTATTGAAATTGACAGGGCGTGGATAGTAGTGTAAGGTAATCAATCCTAATACTGCCTGAGGTTTGAACGC
>JAVKCN010000020.1:0-171993 GCA_040222715.1 Cyclobacteriaceae bacterium
GGTGAGCTGCTTTTCATACTTTTTGCAAGCTTTGAGGCTAAGCTAATCAAAAACTGGCAAATAAACCCATGTGTAACCTGTCATTTTTCGCCCTATGCAGTTGATAACCAAACCTTTAGGAAATTCTTCAGGCTTGACTAAATAAATGAGCGGCGGGGGGCAAACCTGTCGCTTTTTTTATTCGATCAGGCGGATGCCAGGGACTCCCCCCAAAAGGTAAACCGAAAGATCAGGCTTACGATGAACGAGGGTGTTGGCTGTAGAGACAAAATATAAGAGAAGTTATACTATTTGCTGAGCTGTATCGGTAGAAGGTCAGGAGATGACGGGGGCTGAGAAACTGTGTTCTGGTCTAGCGGAAATGTGAGAGTAAAGGTGCTTCCTTTTTGGGGAGCACTCTCGCAGTGAATTCTTCCGCCCAGCGCATCAGCTAGTTTTTTTACCACAAACAACCCCAACCCGTTTCCCTGAGCACGATCGCTGGCCTTCACGTACATATCAAAGATTACCGGCTGTAAGTGTTCCAGAATGCCCTCACCATTGTCAGCAATCTGTATGACCAACGACAAGGCCTCCTCCTTGACCTCCAGATGTACAAATGAATCATTAGCCCGGCGGTATCGGATGGCATTCTCAATCAGGTTTTCCAGGATTGCTGTGAGTATCGTTGGCCGCGATAGGTATTTGCTCTCCAATTGTACCTGATACGTAAACTCAATGGCGTTTTTTATAAGATCCTGATGAAACTTGGATTTTAGGCGCTCAATGAGGTTCGGGAACTGGATGGCCTCCGGTATTTCCTCAACTTCTGTAAGCACCAGCGCCTGTAACTTTACCAGCATATTGTCCAGACCGTTGACGGTACTTTCCAGATGCTGGGCAAAAACGGATATTTCCTCTGTACTCTGACTCATGGTAAGCAGTTGGGCGATGCCTAGGATAGAGGTAAGCGGGCGTCGAAAATCGTGAGAAGTACGGTACAGTAGGGTATGAAGCTCCTCATGGGCCTCTTTCAGCCGAAAAGTACGTTCTTCAACCTTAATTTCCAGTTCGGTATTGAGCACCTGTACCTCCTGGTTTAATTGAGATAGCTGCTGATTGGCCTGCTGTAATGCCTTATTCTGGGATGCAATTTTTTGGATGAGTAATAGCTGGGACACCTTGGTTGACAATAGCTCACCAATCAACCGGGTAAAACGAAAATCTATTTCATTATAAGCATGCTGACTTTTATTGGCGATGGATAATACCAATTGCTGATCTCCCAGGGAACTGATGGGCAGTACCATCAGATGCGTGATTTTAGGGTGGACAAACAGACTATCACAAAGCAGACGGTCTGACTGAATATCCTGGGGAGTGAGGGTCAGTGGTAACCCTTGCTTCAGGCATTTTTGTTCATACTTTCCCGGTGCTTTCTGGGTGTTGATGGTACATTGTCCTCGGAACAGTTCAAAAATATGCGTTTTCTGGCCCTGAGCTATGGACAGGCGAAAGACAAACGCATCAAGTACAAATTTGAGGTTGGCTGCAATAGCTTCTCCCACCTCTGGCAGACTATTCGCCTGATTTACCTGGGTGGCAAACTTAGAAAAAGCTTCGTAGCGCAACCGCAGCGAGGTGTTTACAAAATCAAGATGATCCATAAGCGGATAACAAAAAAGACTACCGGCCAGCCAGGTAGTCTTTCAAAATAACTATTTACTAAATTAAGATAAAAAGAGGCGACTACTTCGTCTCCATCAGTTCATTATCGATCTTGATACCGGAGATATCAGCAATGGTGTTGAGCATATTGGTGAGATCGGCTAAACCCATCAACTCCTGTATCTCCTGTTCGGAAAAACCTTCATCTCGCAATTCTTCAAAATCCTCATCGGTGGCGGCCTTCGGATTGAGTGCCGCCTCAGTGACAATACGGATAGCCGTTTTATAACTGGAAGGGATATAATCGCTGCCCATATTTTCAGTCACCCGGAAACCTTCTTCATCGGTCAGCGTTTTGCTCATGCTGTCAGCCATCAGACCGTGGGCGTGAGCACAATAGTTACAGCCTTTTTTCTGCGATATATTATAAATAATCAGCTGTTTTAGGATAAAAGGCACATCCCCCATCAGTAAGCTTGACTTTAGCTTCTCCCAGTTACCTCGCAACAAGGTTGGGTTGTTTCCCTGGCATTTAAACCAGTTGAGCACAAAGGGAATTCCCATTTCTTTCATGGTTTCATCGTAAATAGCCTTCACCTGGCCACTGGCATCGGGGTATTCAACAATAGAAAATCGTTTGGTAATCGTCATATTTATGAAGTTTATTTTCTATAGGCAAGGTATCGTTCAGCGAAGGAAAAAAATGCAAAGAAGATATATAAAAGGCACGAAATAAGGTTTTTGGCAGAATCTGAATTTGGCAGAAAAAGATGCCGGGAATCTTTCAGGAAATATCCGTTCTATATTCACAGGGAAAGGATGCCGCAGATGAAGTAGTACAATTGCCGGGGTTGTAATAGGGGAACCATGAAACAATCTTTGTAACATTGCCAAAACGCTAGTGTATGTCGTCATTTCGTTTACCGTATGTTGCGTCTTCCTCCAAAGCATGGCTTATTACCATTGCGGTTTTCTGGTTTTTTAATACTTTCTTTAGTAATCTGTTACTAACGCAGGTGCAGCAGCACACCGTGCTGGAAAAGCCGTATACTTCTTTCTTTCTGACACACTTCACCAACGATGGCCTAGATTCCTGGCTTACCATGAATGAGGCTATTCAGTACATTGCGCAGTATCCGGACTCATTGCTTTACCAGCATATTTTTTTTGATGAGAAAGTCAAGTTTCAATACCCACCCACTAGCCTGATATTTTTAGAACCTTTTCAGTCACTGACTTTTGCTCAAATGCTTTCAGTGCTCAATTTTCTGGGTTGGGTCAGTGTGTGGCTCATCGGGTACCTCAGTTATCGGATTTTTCTGATAGTTTACCGCGGATCTCAACCTCATAGCAACCTGCCACGGTCAGAGAGGCTTCTCTGGCTGATATTGTTTCTGGGCTTTACCCTGACATTCTATCCCTTCATGCGGTCCTGGCGCCTGGGACAGACACAAACGTTTCTTATTCTGCTGTTTACGGCCGCCCTTTATTGCTTTATGACAGAGCGGAAAGGCTGGGCCGGGATAGCAATCGGGCTAATTTGTGCGGTAAAGCCGCCCCTGGCTTTGCTGGCTATGTGGGGGCTGTTTCGTAAGCAGTGGTTGTTCGTCATAGGCATGGTCAGCATGGGTATACTGATTCTGGGGCTATCGTTGTATTGGTACGGCTGGCACAATCATATAGATTATCTTTCGGTATTGTCATATATTGGGAAGCGCGGGGAAGTATACTATCCGAACCAAACGGTAAACGGGTTGCTCAACCGATTATTAGACAATGGCAGCAGTGTGGTGTGGACACCCAATGAGTTCCCTCCTTATCACCCAATGGTGTATTTTACTACCTTACTCACGTCTTTTGGTCTAATTGCAGGAGCCATCGTACTGGGTATCAAATCGGGGGCAACGCACCCCCGGATATTGCTGCTTGATTTCTTCATTGCCTCTATCAGCTTCACCCTGGCCGCACCCGTAGCCTGGGAGCACCACTACGGGATCATATTTCCTATGATCGCCACCCTTCTGGCACTGAACTTCCGCCGGAAACCAGCCCGATGGGAGTGGGGATTACTGGCAGTAAGCTATTTTTTGCTTAGCAATCTTTTTGAGATCACACTTCGCTGGCCCGACTCGCCCGGTAATATCATGCAGTCGTATGTTTTCTTTTCAGTAGCGCTGCTACTGGGATATTTTTATTGGATGAGAAGAATGTTATACAAATCGTACATCAGCCAGCCTGACGCTACTAACAAAGATACTGCAAATGCAATTAGCCCTACCTGATAAAGACGTGCGTATTTGCGCACCAGAGGAGATTGTTCTAAAGTGAAGAACACTAGGAGCAGCAGAAAGATGAGCCAGTCGCAGGAAAAAAGCATGAAATCATCGCCATAGAAGTAGTGCAACCCAATGTTGAAGGCCAAAGCCAATAGTGATAGCTGCATCAATGGGTGTTGGTAAAGTCGTAAACGGATTAAATAGAAACTCGCTACAATCAGCATTGTCACCCACAACAATACGGCTGGCCAGGAGGCCCCTGGGAAGTCCCACCAGGGAGTTTCCATAAAGGTGGCCATTGTAAGATCATCATTTAAGAAATGGGTAGTTGTTTTCAGCTGTGGAGGGGCAATACAGAACAGGAAAACATGTTTCATCAACAACCCCAACCGTTCCCAGTTTTCGGCCCAGTCGGTGGGAAAATACAAGTACCAGTTAATATCTTCCTTATGAAACTTCTTCCACTCGGTAAAAAGCCATACATGATATAAGGCTTTCTGCGTAACGCTTAGTATGGCCGATACAGCCATGACCCCCAGAAGGTAACGGTAAAAAAGATGGGTATTGATTCTGAAGCGTTGATACTGCTTACGAAATAAGAAAAAGTAGGCAGCTAGAAAAGCCGGCACCGCATTGGTAATGGTAATGCCCAGTGCATAGACGGTGATTGCCACCCACGAAGCAAGGGGCTGATAACGCAGGGCTACGATCAATAACCCAAGTAAACCAACCGATGTGAAAATGAAGGTATCCGGGACAATGGAAAATACGAAATGCGTACTGGTTAGCCCAAAAATGATGGTATACAGTATTGACCGGGATACGGGGAATTTCAGCACGTTGTAAAACAGCGTAAGCGCCAGATAAATGCCTATACTGCCTGCCAGGGCATTTAGAATAGAAGCACTCACCTCGGGGTTACGCGTGAGCTTATTCATACCCCGACCTATAGGATTAAAATATAGCACAAACATCGGGTGATAACGGATACGGTCATACGTATGCCGATCTTTAGCCACCCGCTTGGCAAAAAATTCAGAATCAGCCTGAAAATAAAGATCATTCTCGTGATGCCCAGCTCCGCGCATGCGCGAAGACATCAAAAGTGAAATAGAGGCTGATAAATAAACTGCTAAAAATAACCCCGAGAGGAGTATTTTAACCACAACCAGAGGCTGCCGTTCAAAAAAAGTTTTATTCATTCAGTGTCAACCCAGCGCAATTTTTTTGCACTATCATAGTAATAAGCTGTTGACACGGCTTTGGTTATAAAAAGTTGTGCAAAAATTTAAAAGATTAATAAGATTTGTACGACAAGGTGAAGCTTGGTATTACAGGGCGTTGGCAATGGTTTCGCCAATAGTAGCAGGAGACTCAACAACCATCAGACCACAGTTTTTCATCACGGTCATTTTGGCTTCAGCAGTATCTTCTTCCCCGCCGATAATGGCTCCGGCATGTCCCATTCGTCGACCGGGAGGGGCCGTTTGTCCGGCAATAAACCCAACTACTGGCTTTTTATTGCCGTTGGCCTTAATCCAGCGGGCAGCTTCCGGCTCGTATTGTCCTCCGATCTCTCCAATCATCACAATAGCGTCGGTATCCGGGTCATTCATCAGTAGTTCAACGGCTTCTTTGGTTGAGGTTCCGATAATCGGGTCGCCGCCAATGCCAATGGCGGTAGAGATACCCAAACCAGCTTTCACCACCTGATCGGCGGCTTCGTAGGTCAGCGTACCGGATTTAGAGACAATCCCTACTCTGCCTGATTTAAAAACAAAGCCCGGCATGATGCCAACTTTGGCCTCGCCGGGGGTAATTACTCCCGGGCAATTAGGACCAATCAGACGCACGCCTTCTTTGCGCTTTAGATAATCTTTGGCGATCATCATATCTTTTACCGGAATACCTTCGGTGATGGCGATAATTACTTCAATGCCAGCGTCTGCAGATTCCATGATAGCGTCGGCAGCAAAAGCCGGCGGTACAAAAATAATAGAGACATTAGCCCCCTTTTCAGCAACTGCTTCAGCTACACTATCAAAGACCGGTCGATCCAGATGCTTTTGACCACCCTTACCAGGGGTTACTCCACCAACGACATTGGTGCCGTATTCGATCATCTGTTGGGCATGAAAGGTGCCTTCCGACCCGGTAAAACCTTGAACAATAACGCGGGAATCTTTATTTACTAGAACACTCATAAGGCAGCAAAAAATTTTTGACAAAAATAGGACAAATCAGCGCATTGCCAAACTCCCCTCTGGTATAATCAAACAAGTAGCTGCAAAAAAGTTTGAATTATCCGGCCTTCTGCCCTAAGGCAATGAGGAGAAAGTAGAAATTATCGTTAATGGTATTCTATGCGCTGACCTGCTTATACTCTCAAAAAATTATTTTGATTGCTCTAAAAAGGGTTTTTTAGCAAGACTGACCTTTTGGGTTTGCACTGCTGCACGGGCCAAAGCCAGTAAAAATAATAAGCCTCCGAAAAGGTGTATGGAAACAACCGTTCGGGCAATCTGTCGAGGCCACCAGCCAAAGCTCATATGAGGCTCAATAAGCAACATAGAACTGCAAATAATGCTTCCCCAGACCAGATAGCGCGTGATTTTATCATCGACTAAGGGTAACCTGCCTCCCAGATACAACGCCCAGGGTATGAACAGCAGTAGATAATAATGCGTCCAGGAAACCGTGCTGCTAATCAGCGAAAGTGTGAGCACCATTGAAAAACCCAGGTAATCATGGGGAGTAAGTCCGGTTGTAGGAGGGGTTGGCTGGGGAGCCCTCTTCTTAAAGATCAGCCAGAAGGTGGTGCCAATTAGACTCAGAAGAATAGCGGAGTGTAAAAATTTCAGTGCAGGAGTTAAATCACGGGGCGACCAGTCCCATAAAAAATTACGACCGGTTTGCAGACGCATCAGAAAACCACCGATAGACTGCACATTAAAGGCCGCCATCGGGCGCCCCCCAAAGGCGGCGATGCAGTGCTCGTACCAGTCGAGGTTCATCTGAAGACCAAAGAAGGCTACGGACAAGGCGGCAGCACTGATGCCTACTGATGCTGCTCCCAGTACCACGCCCCACTGCCGTCGCAGCAAAAAATACAGCCCGATCAACATTAAAAACGGTTTGATCACCAGGCAAACCCCGATAAGCAGGCCTGCCGGATAGTCTTTTCCCTGATCCCAAAGCAATAGTGCTACGATAAAAAGAAAAAGAATCGCATTGGTCGTATTGCCCAGTTGCAGGCAGTACCACAGCGGCCCGTTAATAAGAAACAAACCCAGTAATAACAATCGATGGTTGGGACAATACCGTCGGGCCAGCAACACGTACGCTCCGGCCGTAGCTAAAATCATCAGCACGGTAAAGATTCTCCCGGCTGTCCAGGAATCGAATACTGCGAAAGGCGAGAGCACCATGGCTACAATCGGGATATTGGTAAAAAGTGCCTGCTCAATCAGTCGGGAGAGGGCTTCGTAGTTACCATGCCATACAGCCTTACCTCCTGCGTAGTATGCCTTGGTGAAATCAGTTATATTTTTAGGGATAATGGTGTTCGTAAACGCCAGGATGGAATAAAAAACCAGCAGTAATACCCCCCCATATTCAGCGGGAAGGCTGTTGAGCCGGATGAGCAATGGGTTTTTAACCTTCATGAAGGAAATATGAATTTATTTTGATGAATGAATAACAAGATTATTGTAGCATCTTACACCTACGGGTGGTGCAACCTGCTGCTGAGTGTAAAAAATGAGCGGCGTTACAAAAAAGCATACACTGATCCGTTAGTTGGTGCAAAAAGTATTGGGTAAATAAATACGTCACGCCAGCATTAAACGGTTTTCTATTAGGTTAGATCACATAACCTGCCCGTTTTGTTTAAATATTTTCTGCTGGTAACATCGTATCAATTCACTCCGATCTCTCTCGGAAATAACTGGTAGACTAATGGAGCATGCCAATTACTGAAGCATTTAAGCTCAGACGATTACCAGCTTTCTTTTTACTTATCAGTGAAATCTTCTAATTTAGAATTTCCTGAGTAAACCAAGACACAAATTTGACGCCTAACACACAAGCCTCCTGGAGTGGTAGCAAAATTATTGGCCTGCTGGCAGGCCCTCTGCTATTTCTATTGATCTATTTTCTGGTTTCTATCGACGGACTGGACCCCAAAGCGATTAAAGTGCTGGCCGTGGCCGGGTGGATGGTGCTTTGGTGGGTGACGGAAACAGTTCCTTTGCCCGTCACGGCATTGCTGCCTCTGTTGCTGTTTCCCATACTCGATATTTTCCCGATTGCTGAAGCAACGGCTCCCTACGCCAGTCCCATTGTTTTCTTATTCATGGGCGGTTTTCTAATTGCCCTGGCCATGGAAAGGCGGAATCTTCACCGGCGTATTGCGCTCAACCTGATTCGCCTTACAGGGACTAATGCCAATGGAATCATTCTTGGCTTTATGCTGGCAACGGCCTTTTTGAGTATGTGGATCTCCAATACAGCCACCACTGTGATGATGCTGCCCATTGCTGTATCAGTGATTGACCTTTTGCAGGACCAGCAACCGGAAGGGGCAGGTGATGGTTACCGGAAGTTTGCCCTGGGATTGATGCTATGTATTGCCTACTCGGCCAATATTGGCGGAACCACCACCATCATCGGCACGCCGCCCAACGTAGTGATGGTCGGGTACATGCAGGAGTTTTACGGGCGGGAGATCGCTTTTGGCCGCTGGCTCTTCGTAGGCATACCGATTTGCGTTGTTTTACTAACCTGCACGTATCTTCTTATCACCCGGGTATTATTTCGCCATCGCTTAAAACGGCTGGCTGGTTCAGGTGAGATTATTGCCAGTAAATTACGGGAATTAGGGGCAATGTCGCGGGCTGAAAAGCTGGTAGCGGCGGTTTTCGCCCTGACTGCCTTCTGCTGGATCTTTCAAACCACACTGAACGATTGGCTGGGAGATAGATATCTGGATAATACCATTGTAGCGATGGGTGGAGGGCTGCTCATGTTTATCATACCAGCCAGTCTGCGGAAGCAGGAATATCTGCTGGACTGGAAAAGTACCGAACGCCTTCCCTGGGGCATTCTACTGCTGTTTGGCGGTGGATTGTGCCTGGCCAAAGGAATGGAAACCACCGGTGTGGTGCAACTGGTGGGGGAACGTCTGGCAGGTGAAGGAACCATCTCAATTCCGGTATTGATTTTAGCCCTGACCGGGTTCTCACTATTTATTACAGAAATTATGAGCAATGTAGCACTTACCGTGATTTTCATCCCCGTAGTGCTGGGCATCGCAAATAGTCTGAATATGGAGCCCATGCTTCTGGTCGTTCCGGTCACCATTGCCTCCAGTTGCGCTTTCATGATGCCCGTTTCTACTCCGCCCAATGCCATTGTATTTTCCAGCGGGCATATCCGGATCATCGATATGGTAAAAGCCGGGTTTTTTCTGAATATCATATCCATTCTGGTATTACTTTTGATTGCGCTTACTGTAGTGCAGTGGGTGTACGGAGGGTAATTACGCAGAAATGAGCAAAATTTGGTTGATTGGTTTAGGGCTATTTGGAATGACTTTAATGGCCAAAGCGCAATCGGCCGACAGCACGAGTAATGCGAAGGTGGTAATAGGGATCAGCACCAATGCCTATCGTGGCGACTTGGGGCAACCCTACGATAAATGGACACTGGGTGTTCAGGGCAGTCTGTTGTTTGATCATCAGCGGCGATTACATGGCGGAATTCATGCCAGCATTGGCAGCCTGACCGGGCAGGCCAATGACGAGCGCATCTTTGATCCGGAGGCCAATACTCCCAACCGATTCTTCAAAACCACCTTTTTCTCAGCATATTATGGACTGGAATACGATATTGTACACCGTCCCAGCCTGATTATTTATATAAGTCAGGGACTGGGATTTATTCGCTTCTCCCCTCGGGATCAGTTTAACCGCCACCTGGAGGATGATTTAAGCACCCGGGCAGCCAATGAGACTTATGGAAGCGTAGCGGCTATGCTTCCGACGCAATTAGGAGCTACCTACTTCTTTTCCAACCGCTTTGGAGTAGGTACCAAAGTAGGTTTTTCCAATCTACTGACCGACTATATTGATAACGTCTCCCAACTTGGCAGCGACAGCGGAAATGACAATGTCCTGCACCTACAGTTCCTCTTCTTTATACCAGCCGCCTTTTAAAAATCAACAGCCTGGACCTACTGTGAAATGAGGACTTCTTCCAAAGAGCTCTTGATGTCTTATCTTTTCAACATTCTACGTTATTCTTCTGATTTATTAATCAGTTGTCGGAGAAAAGACTAATAAATTCTGGCTATTATTTTATTTTAATTGTAAATTTTCAACTTGTATTACTTTCCTGCTATTGTATGAGATCATCTGTGCATTAGTATAGATGGAAATAGAGCCTTTTGCCGCAATTATTGGCAAGCAGAAGGAAATCGTCTTGTCATATTGACTTTGCCAATGGTAGCCATTATGCTAGGGCATATTGTTTTAAAGATTGACAGATTTTATACACATTACACGACCTGACCGATGTTTTTTTTCTTAACAAAGCAACCACTTAAGCTTGCTGTTTTCTTTTGCTGCATCAGCAGTTATGCTTTGGGGCAAGGTGTTTTCAGCCCTATAGTTCGGCAAGACCCTTATATCAGGGGAGTCAATTCACCCTTTGGATACTATGAGTACCTACCTTCTGGCTATGGAGTTGATAGTACAGAGAAGTTTCCACTACTAATCTATTTATCAGGTTTAGAATCTAAAGGTGATGGAGTAGATGACTTAGAATTGGTGCTGGAAAATGGAGTAGCCAAACTGATTAATGAAGGGCAGACATTTCCTTTTCTGGTAATGGCTCCTCAATCGTGGAGTGGCTGGTGGGGAAATGATAACCTAACCGATTATCTTGATTATGTTCTGGACAATTACCAGGTAGATGCCCATAGAGTTTACTTGACTGGCATTAGCTCAGGAGGGGCGGGAGCATTCTCATATGCAGCTGAATTTCCTGAAAAGATTGCCGCGGTAGTGCCTATCTCAGGCCGCGGCGATAATCTGGAGGTTTGTGATATGACAGATGTATTGGTGTGGGCTTTTCATAACATGGATGATGCCGTATTCAGCCATCAGTTCTCAATCATCCCGGTCAATAAATTTAACCTCTGTGACCCGGCACCGGTTCCAAAGGCGAAAGTTACGATTTATCCCGATGGCGGGCATAATGCCTGGACAAAGACCTATAGCGGTAGTGGCATGGGGTCAGAAGATCCTTTGTACGATGCGTTCGACATGGACATCTTTGATTGGTTGCTGCAATTTGCGAAAGACACTATTATTGTGGGTGCTGGAGAAGATCAGGTTGTTTTTCGCCCCCATGCAAATCTACAGATTGAGGCGCGAGCTGCCTCTCAGGATGGCTTGCATACGTATGTCTGGACTCAACTTGAAGGACCAACACTGGCGCTGGAAAACCTGGAAACCGCAATATTGGCTGCAGAAGATGTGCCCGTTGGAGAATATGTATTTCAGGTTACGGCTACAGATAATATCGGCAGAAGTACTTCGGATACAGTCAAAGTTCAATTCCGGCCTCCGAATGCTTCTCCTACAGTAGATGCGGGAAAAGAACAAACTGTGATTCTTCCGATTGATAGCGTCACACTTAGGGGGGTGGCCACTGACCCAGAAAATGATGCTATTTCGATGGTCTGGGAACAAGAAGAAGGACCTGAGCCAGCTACCATGCAGTTTGACTCTATTCTGGATAGCACAAGATTGGTCGTAAAAAACCTCCAGGAAGGTGAATATACTTTCCGACTGAAAGCAACGGATGCGTATGACAGCGTAGGCACCCATACGGTTCGGCTTAGGGTCATATCCCCGCCCGCTGGAACGATAAATGATTTTCCGTACTCCGATAGCTTCGAGCAGACTTCCGAAGAAGGTTGGCAAGCGTACGGAACCATTAATTCCTGGGAACAAGGTGTGCCGGAGGGCCAGGCCATTCATACGGCTTCGGAGGGTGATCAGGTTTGGGCTACGAATTTGTCGGGAAACTACCAGCCTGATGAATCCTCGTTTTTACTAAGCCCGGTATTTGACTTCAGTGCCCTGACCCACGATCCTACGATCACTTACGACCTCTGGCTGCAAACTGCCCCCGAAGACCGGGTGCAATTCAGCTACACCACCGACCAGGGAGTGACCTGGAACACCTACGCTCTGGCTGACGAAACCACTGTGGCAAATGATAGCAATGGATGGGTTAGTATGACGCGTACGCTGGAAGGGCTGGCCGGACAGAAATCTGTATTATTTCGGGTGGAGTTACAAGCCGGGAGTGCTGGAGCAAATGAAGGAATAGCTTTTGATCAGGTGGTTGTCTGTAGTACAGGCAATATTATGTCTATATCAGATACCCTCGTTACTGAGGGAGAAACGCTCAGCCTTCCTATCACTTTAGACAATGCTGATATAGGCGAAATCACCTACCAGGCAATTTCCGATAATCAGGAGGTATTGCCTGATGGCAATATTACTATCTCAGGCAATGTATTGCAAATCACTTCCCCGGTTCAGGTAGCGGGAGAAACCGAGATCACCATCTTTTCCCCTGATGATTGCATCAACGAAACCACATTCACCCTAACGGTAGCCCGGGTAACGGCCATTGACGAATTGGAGAACCCGGCGCCAAGGCTGTTATATCCTAACCCTGGCACGGGCTATTACCAACTTGATATTCATGAGCCCATAACAGCGGTTCGCCTGTACAGTCTGGAGGGGAAGTTACTTAAGCAGTATGCCGGAACTACCAACACAGGGGAACCATATTTACTGGATATTACTCCCCAACCAAACGGCATCTATTACCTACTGGTGGAAACGAATAAGGAAGTAATTACCCATAAACTCATCAAACAGTAAGCTTGATCATCAGTCTTCATCTTCCTGACCGGCGGTAGCAACATCAACCGAGCGGTGGAATGTGCCGGAACCCACATAGTTTTCATCACCGCGCCAGTCAGGCTTCCAGAACAAAGAGGTCTGGTATTGTCCGTCTTCGTCGTAATCGCTGATGGCTACGTTTAGTCGGAGGCTTTCCCAGTTGCCGCCCTGCACTTCATTCAAATAAGCGACGGGAATGGCCATTTCTGCCACGTATCCCTGATCGGTACGATGGATTGCAGTCTGAGTGCCTTTGGGTAAGCGGTTGGCGCGGAATAAGTTGGAACTGTCTCGCTCCGCCAGCGGGCTTTGCCCCAGGTACAACACTTCCCGGAACAAACCCTCTCCTGTTTCCAGCGCGCTGATGCGTTCGGGGCGGGCATCCAGCATCACATGAATGCCGTCCTGCTGCATGGGCATCTTATCCATCGTCGTTTCCAGTTGGTCGTCAGTAACTTTAGCTGCCACGTACAGATATTCGTCGTCGTAGGTGATGTCAAACTGAAAGGAGGCATCTTCAGCTCCTTTATGGGAGAAAGGATCACTGTCCGCGTATCCATTTTCACTGACCTTATAGGTAAGTTCAGCCCAGTCATCCAGCGAACCGTCTATCTCGATGGCGGATTCGGTAGGGCTCAGCACGGCTACTTTCTCGGGACGAAGTCGGTAAGTTGACTCAAAGGTAACTTCGGGAATAGACTCTCCGTGGTAGGAGATGTTGCTTTGTAAAACCAGCGGTTGAATGCTATCCAGCGGAGTAGGCTTCATTGCCTTTAAACCAAGCTTTACCAATTCTACCGAGTTGGGCGCAATTTCGTAAGATTTTGCCCCAAAATCGGGGATTAAGTGCGGGTTGGCTTGCAGGCTCAGGTCAACCTTCATGAGGACATCGCTGTTGTTGGTGAGTTTGAGTTCGGTTTCATAAGCTTCAAAGGTATTATCCTGCACCAGCATTGGCTCTACCGCCACGGCCTGAGACTTTAGCAAAGGGTCTACCAGGTTCGCTACTTCTTCGGTAAACACATCCTCGTTCCAAATGCCATCCAGGGCAAGGTTGGCGATAACGGGGCCCTCGTCGGTCATGGTGACCCACACCACGTGGTCAAACTCCCCTAATTTAGGGCCTCGCAATGGGCTGCCTCCTCCGGTGGTGGCTAACACAATATACTTGCCATTGTTACGCTCGTATTTTGTGTAATTGTGGGTATGCCCAACAAAAACCGTGTGCTGCCGGTCAGCCAGTAGCTTTTCTACGTCGCCCCAGCGAATGGGGTCTTCCTGAATCCAGAGGGGTTGGTGCATGAACAGTAGCGTCCATTTTGCATCCGGATTTTCTTCCAGCGTTTTTTTAATGTATTCGTACTGTACATCGCCGATGGTGCCTTGTCCCGCCCCGCGCATCTGGTCTTCGCTATTCAGGCACATGAACAGTACATCTTTGTAGGTAAAATGATAGTAATCTTTGCCGTAGCGTTCTTTCCATTCCCGGGCCAGTACTTCATTCGTATAGTCGTGGTTACCGGGTACGTAGAAAAAAGGCACAGTCAGTTCGTCAATAAAGCTGTTAAACTCAGTCCACTGCCGATCAATTTCTGCCTCATCGGTGGTATAGCCCTCAATCATATCGCCCACGCTCATCACAAATTCGGGTTGCAGCAGATTGAGCTTCCGGATGCCATCGGGAAATATGCCCGGTCGGTGCCCTCCGGTACGGTCGCTCACAATGCCGAACTGAAAAGTTTCCGGTCGGTTGTTCAGGTCCAGGCTGCTATAAGGCTTGGCTCCTTCTATACTCTCGATAATGATTCGAGGAGCCTCGCTTTCCTGCGCCCAGGCAGATGAAAGGGTCATACAAAAAATGATTGCGTAGGATAGGTGATTGAAAAGTTTCATGGCAGTTAAATTTTTCCAAAATGTAAAGGAATTTTGCCGAAGAGGGGTTACCTACATGTTAAGTTTTCAAAACGGTCTGCCAATTTCCCCAACATGAAGCGCTAAACGGGCATACCAAAGCCATACAGGACGTTTCAATAAAACATGCTGTGCTTTTCCAGGAGGGAGGATGTTGGAGGAGGAAATGTATTCTCTCAGCTACCCTTGCTCAATCTTATCCAGAAGATCGTGGTACCAGTCTTCACCGTATTTGCGGATGAGGGGTTCTTTCAGGAATCGGTAGAGTGGCACGCCCAGTTCGCGGCCCAGATCGCAGGCGGGATTGCAGATGTGCCAGCGGTGGTAGTTGACGGCATCGTAATTATCGTATTTATCGATGCGGAGGGGGTATAGATGGCAGGAGATGGGTTTTTTGAAGGAGGTTTTTCCCGCCTGATGTGCCTGCTCAATCCCACATTTTAGCGTGCCTTTCTTATCGCGAATAGCATATACACATTCCCGGCCGTTGATGATGGGCGTGACGTAGTCGTTATCTTCATCAGTGGTGTATTTGCCCTGCTTTTCTATTTCCCGGATACCCTCTTGGGTCAGATAAGGCTTTACATCTTCGTAGATTTCGTCCAGGATGGCAAGTTCTTCTTTTTCCAGTGGTGCGCCGGAATCTCCTTCTACGCAGCAGGCCCCTTTACATTTCTTCAGGTTACAGACGAAAAAGTTCTCCTTTACGTCATCACTCAGTACCGCATCTCCAACAATAATCATGGCATTCCTTTTTTTATCAATCTCAAAACCGGGCGGATAAACGAATAGTTCAGCGTAAACTTACCGCAGCACTATCCACTTCCTGGTAGCCCGGACCTTTGACAAACATGCCCGGCGTAGCTCCCGTATGTTCGCCATCTTTTAGCACCTGCGTACCACTTACGAATACATCTACCATGCCTTCAGCGTATTGATGGGGTTTTTCAAAAGTGGCTTTATCCTGCACCGTGGCCGGATCAAAAATGACGATGTCGGCGTAGAAACCGGGAGCCAGTTTGCCCCGCTCGCGGATGTTGAGCTTCTGAGCGGATAGTCCGGTAAGCTTATGAATGGCTTCTTCCAGCGGAATGATCTGCTCTTCGCGCACGTATTTGCCCAGCAGCCGGGCGAAGTTGCCGTAGGTACGGGGGTGGGTGCTGCTTTCCAGGTTTTTGCCCTCGGCAGCAATAGATCGGGCATCCGAACCAAAGCTCATGTAGGGCAGCTTGATCTGTTTCTTCACATTCTCTTCGTTCATCAGGAAATACACCGTGCCAATGTCTTCTCCGTTTTGCACCACCAGATCAATGATGGTTTCGGCCGGGGAGGTGCCTCGAGCCTCGGCAATCTCACCCACCGTTTGCCCTACCAGGTAATTGAGCGAGTCCTGACTGAATTCTACCAATAAAATGTTATCCGCATCTCCGGCCAGTTGGAGGAAATTCTCCCATTCGTTGGTATCAGATTCCATTTCATCGATAACGCGCTGGCGAATAGCGGGCTCTTGCAGGCGTTCTACCCAGGCTTTGGTCCCTCCTTCCTGTACCCAGGGAGGCATGGTGGCATCCAGGCCGGTGGAGGCAGCTACGTAGTTGTACATGTTGGCGCTGATGTCCAGTCCGGCCTTCCGGGCAGAGTCAATCTTTTCCAGTACCCGGTCTAGTTTGGGCCAGTTGCGCTCTCCGGCGGCTTTCAGGTGGTAGATCTCCGCGGGAACGTCGGCTTCACTGGCAATGGTGAGCAATTCATCGACGGCCTGCTCGAAGTTATCTCCTTCGCTGCGCAGGTGGGAGATATATTTGCCATCGTACTCGGCGGCGGCTTGGGCCAGGGCCACCAGCTCGTCAGTGCTGGCATAAAAGGCGGGGGCGTAGATCAGCGAGGAGCCTAATCCCAAAGCCCCTTCCTGCATGGACTCGCGCACGAGCTCCTGCATTCGGGTAAGCTCGGCTTCAGTAGGCGGACGATCTTCGTAACCTACTTCGTGGATGCGAATGGTGGTGGCTCCCACAAAAGAGGCCACGTTGGTAGCCACTCCCTGATCCACCAGATGTTGCAATCCCTCACCAAAAGTAGTCCAGGCGGCGGGATCACCCTCTTCGGCCAGGCGTGCCTGGGTCGCCTCGCTCAGCGGACCCAGAGAGGAACCTTCCCCGAATACTTCCAGCGTTACCCCCTGCTTGATACCGCTCATCGAGCGACCGTCTTCCAGCAGCGGGTAAGCCGCCCAGCTTAGCATATTGATAAAGCCCGGAGCGACGGCCAGGCCGGTGGCATCGATCTCCGTGTTGGCCTGGGCAGTGGAAAGGTCGCCGATTGTATCAATTTTCTCGCCCATTATGCCAATGTCGATGACCTGCGGAGCCCCGCCTGTTCCATCATAAACATGGCCGTGGCGGATAATGACATCGTACCGGGCCTGATCAGCGCAGCCCGACAGGTAAGAGAGTAGCAGAACGGTGATGGCCCAGCGGGAGAAGGTAAGAAGCATCGGCAGGTGAATTTACGGTAGCGAAAAAGCGAATGTAGTTTTTTTGCGCTAGGTAAAAAAGCCGTCTAACCTGCTTTATTCCAACCCTGACGTATATATTCTGCCGATGGCGGGATATTATTTACGGTAAGGTAGATCTGCCCACCTTACGTTTTGCTATGGAATACCTATTAAATTGTTAGTCTGATCACAATTTATTGCTCCTTCATTGCCCAATTTAGTTTCTATCAAATGTTTGGGGGATTTTGCTGTTTTCCTTTTCCCTGTCGAATGTCCAGGAAATAATCCACCATCTGTTTTCCGAGTAGTACAGCTGAACACTGTTGATTCCCCGTCTGGCAACGGGGCCATTGTTGGCTAACCTTGTTTCATACGTACTCCAGACATGAGCAATGTTTCCAAATACTCTGGTTTCTCTATTAATTTCACTTTCATAGAAGGCCGTTTCAGCTACCATTGTATCTGTTTCCTGGTGAAAATCTTGTAAAGACATTGATACTTGATGCAATTCACCATTTACTTCTTCCTGAAATGAATAAACCGCCTTGGGATGATGAAGCGAAAGGTCTCGTTCCCAGGCTCTGGCTACTCCTGCTTCGCCGGAAACTACTTCATAAGATGCGTTCATAATCCCATCAATGGTGGCTACATCCTTTTGCAAGGGATAGGTGGTCTTTTGTTGTGCATGCAATAGTGATGGCCCTGAAATGATCATCACGAAGATTTTCAAAAGTATTCTTTCCATTTTATTCTGTTTTAAACAAAACTAGCATGAAGGAAACTACGCTGAAATCTTATTATGTACGCTGCTTAAAATATTATTTAGTCGGCACGCTTTTTCATGTGGATCGTTTACAGCATCATCTTATTCAGACTGTCTATGAGGCATTCCCGGTAGCTTTTGGACACCGTGATTTTTAGGTGCTTCAGGGCAACCTGGTTGTCTTCAAAATATTCAATGTTGGTTAGATTAACGATATGTGAATTATGGATGCGCATAAATTCATCGGGTAGACTTTCAATCAAATCTTTCAGGGTTTTGTAATAGATAAACCTTTGATTGGAGGTGGTATAAATTTCTACATAGTTTCCCAAACCCTTAATTACCGTAATGTCGTTATAATGAAGCTTAATCAGCTTCTTATCAGTTTTTATAAAGGCAAAAGATCGGTTATGGTCCATTCAGGTCTTAAAATTTAGGATGTTTGCTAAAATTACAGCCAGCAATTGAATGAATACACCAGGTGGGTTAGCGCTTATTTCCAGCCACAACCATTCACCCAATCTGATGCTTATTCAATACGGTTTCGTCACCAAGATAGACTTTACATGATGCTTGGTACACAATGCTTTGGTCTTTTCGATATTGTCAGCAATTAACGGATTCATCTTCTTGCTATGTTACATTAGGGAAGTATAAACACTGTAACAAAATCAGCTTATATTTTTAGCGTCATAGCCAGGAAGAATGACGAAGCGATCTCCCCGCGCCACGTCGGCTCATTAGCAGCAGATTGCTTCCTCGTGCCTCGTCGCAATGACGTTATCATTATTTTCGTCATAGTGCTTAGTGAAGGTATTAAACAAACATGTTTTTCTTCATCTGTTTAACAGTCAGCCACCTGATAGGTGGGAATTCTATGTTACCCAATACCTTAAAGTTTTTAGTATTGTTACTGACGAGTAAGTCCGCACCGGCCGCTACATACAAGTCTGTAAACTTGTTATCATCGGGGTCTTTTTCTATAAGGTTCCAGAAAAAAGAAGGTTCTATTCTGATGGTATTAGAACGTCTCAAAATCCCATTCACTACATTCGTAGCAATAGACTCATTGGTTTTTTGGGCAATGATTTCCTGATATTCTAAAAGAACTTCGGTGCTAACGGCTAATGTGAACTTCTTGTCTAAGAAATACTGAAAGACCCAGTGGTATTTTGCTTTCTTGGGAAAAGTTTCTAATAGGGCGTTCGTGTCAAGAACTACGATCACGGCGATAGGGAGTTCTTAATTTTTCTTTTCCCCACTGGTCTGCCTTCTTTTCCAAATCCCAGCCCTCATCCTGGGCTAAGGTTTCCAACTCATCCTGGGCTTTGTTCAGAAAATAATCGGAAAGTATATCTTTTAGCTCTGATATTTCCTGGGAGGATAGTTCTTTATGCGCAAACATATCCAGCAACTCTCGTTGCATAGGCGTGATTTGCGTGGCATTGTTCGCCGACTGGTGGGCTTGCCGCCGCTGCGTGGTTTGCTTTATAGTATCTGTTTTCTTTTGCATAGCGGGCATAACGTCTTCTACTCTAATTATTAACGGTAAAGGCAGTAGTGCGTTACACTGAGTCTAAAACGTGTAACTGGCTCGCCTACTTTATGCTAAATGTACCTAATGATGCCAGGATACATGAATAACCCTTTGAAAGTTAAATCTACCACAAAGCGACTGCCGTCTCGCTGCATGGTGTTACCCCACGTTATGCTGAGTTAACTTAAAGGTTATTCCACTTAGGAATGCACCGAATACCAATCCAATGAGTAGATAGACTGGAATATTTAAGCTGCCCAACACAGCAAAACTATCCAAAGTAATGCGTTGAAGTTCGGTTTGAAGAAATTGAATTCGCAGTTGCCAAAAAATAACTGCGGTAATCAGAATAATGCTTAAAGTCACTGTTTTTTTCCATGCCTTATTTATTTGACCAAGCCGAACAGTCATCGCATAGATTAAGGGAATTAATCCGACCACAGCCACAAAAGTTAGGTGGGTCATAAATTGCCCTGAGTAAGCTACAGTGTCAAGGTTTTGGATATCAATCCGTTTGATAGATAACTTGAAAAACCATTCCCAGGCGTTGAATCCAATTACCGTAAAGAGAAAACTGAGGCCAGTAAGTACAACAAGTTTCTTCATGATGTTTGTTTTTATATGTGGTAACAACTGAATAGTCTGCTTGGCAAATCTCTAGCTGCTGAGCTGGTTTGTCGGAAGTTACTTCCCTAAACTGGGTCAAGAGTTTGAATTTACTTGTTTGTAATGGTGTTGCCTGCTACGTTTTTCATCTTTCATTTATCCACTTCTTTGCTTCTTGTATCACTGGATCATTATTTAGGTCTTCCCCTACTTTACCATCAAACTTCACTTGAACATCCGGTGCTATTCCCGAATGGTATACTTTCTTGTTACGGTCAGCCAGATAAGCCGCAGATATGTGGAAAAGAGAACCATCGTCTAAAAATACGGCTGCATTGCCAGTGATAGCGCCTCCGGTGGTACTACCAAAAGACTTTACATTTTTCTGACCAATAAAAGAAGCCAATACTGCTTCTCCGGCACTACTTGTTACATGATTGGTGAGTATGGCAACAGGTAAGTTCTTATTGTTGACCCGATAGCTGTTTTTTACCTGTAGTGTTAGTGTGTTTCCATTGCCTTTATCAACCTCATAGAAAACTCCTTTCTTGTAATAGTTCTTGGTGAATACCTCATTATTAGGTTTGATATAATAGTAAGCATTTTCATTGTTTAAGATCGGCCCTATTCCCGCAATCATTGGCATGTTAACTCCTCCCCAATTTTTTCGTAAGTCAACAATCCATCCTTTTAAACTGGGTTGATCCAAATGTTCTATGATTCGCTGAAGACTATCAGCATATAATTCGAGTGCTTCCCAATAAAGCCCCTCAAATGGAGGAATAATTAGATAACCTACTTTGCCATCTATCAACTTTCCTTCGCTGTAATGAATCGTTTCTTTTAGGCTATCAACCCGATGTGGTTCAATATGCTGTAAAATGTCTTTTTTTAATTTCTCAACATCCAGTGTATCTAATCCTAGAAGTTGCTTAACGCTCTTGGCGGGCGTGAGCTGAGAATGTCCGTCAGCTAGTAAGACCGGGGCATACCGATCAATGATTGGGTGGGTATCTTCTACCGTTTGTGCATTATCTAATTGAGACCTTAATATTTGATGAATGCTGCCAAAGTCTAAATGTTTACGATGTAAGGCCTGGTTTTTCATAATCTCAACCACCGATTTTAGATATTCTTCTGCCACGTCAGACATCTCAACGGAAGAAGTATCAAGGATATATTTCTCAATGGCAAAATCATCAAACCAGACAGTACCTCCCCCTTGTACACCTCCTCCAATCCGCATTCTAACAGCATTAATCGGGGCTATACATTCAACAGTACCGGTCTTCCAATCCTGAGTATTCTTAAATCCTTGTGATCTATTAGTGGCTGCGTTTAGCAACATGCTGTCGGCTCCGTAAAACTGTACAGTTAAGTAAGCTACATCATGTTTACCATTCAAATTTTCCACTTTAATCCTACCCGACAAACGATATACTGCCAGTTGATCAGGAGTGATTTTCTGGTCTTGGTAGAAATTCTTCTTCCAATTTTCTGACTTTGATATCTTTAATGATTTATTAGAACTAGCCGTGTCTATGATTGCTTGAGTAGTCTCATTCTTGAACAACCATGCATTAATCTGATTTTCTTGCAGCGAATGATCAAAGTCTAGATTCTCGAAGTTTTGGCCTTTGGCATGGTAAACAGATACAATGACTATCCACAGTAGGAATATCTTTTTAAAAAAGATTGGGTGGTTAATAAAGTGTTTCATGAATGTTCAGGGTTGTATTGCAATAGCAGGTAATATCAATAAACCTCCCACTGGCTTAAGGGCTATTTGCGCAGAGTCATCATAAATTTTGGTTAAGGCGGTAACTCAATGTACGTAAAAATCTTGTCTTTTGGGGAGTAAAACGGCCTCAGCTACGCGGAGTGGGTTACTCCGGGCTGGTGGAAGCTTTTTTCCGGGCGGAGCAACGCATAGATGCCCCGGTGATGTACTATTTCTACCCGGAGCAGCGGGTGGATGTAATGACGGAGTACTGTTTCTGCGCGGAGGAAAGGATGGATGGGCAGGAAGAAGGAGCAACCTGCCCGGAGCCGGGCATTTTTGAACAGTTGACGCAAAAATTACGGATGTAGGTCTTGCTTTTTTCTTGCGTGGCAATTGTATCAGGTCAGACCGAACTTTGTTGGTTTATGAACCCTAAATACAATAGCGATGAATTTGTACAAGAGTGATGATTTGGTAGAGGCGGCTTCGCTGGCGATTGACAATACCCTGAACAATCTGGCCCGGCAGCAGCAATTGGAGGCCTTTGGCTTTGGCACCGACCGGTTCCGTACCGGACAGAATCTGTTGAAGGAATATACCCAAAAGCTGGCGGCGCAAACGCAGCAGCAGGATGCGCAATGGGCCTTGTCGCAGCAGATCAATACCGGGTTGCTAGCCTTGCAGGAGCAGTTTAAACAGCATGTACAAGTTGCCCAGATGGCGTTTCGGAATGATTCGGTGCTGCTGCACACGCTGAAGATCGACCCACTGTCGGCCCGTCGGTGGGAGGGGGTGCGGCAGGCACTATATTTTTATGAGCAACTTGAGCAGCAAAACGCTTCGCTGGAGGCGTACGGGGTCAGTGCCAAAGAGGTAAAGCAGGCCCGCACCGCAGCGCAGTCTCTGCTACAACAGAAGGCCTCCCGGGCCGATAAGAAGAGTTGCGCCGAGCAATGCACTGAGGAGAAGCGAGAAGCTCAGAAAGCCCTGCGCACCTGGGTACAGGATTTCCGCACCATCGCCCGCATGGCCTTTCGCAGTCAGCCGCAGACCCTGGAAGCCTTCGGTATCCACGTAAGTGCATCGGTATAGATACCGGGCTTGAATGCTGAGTAACAGGCGATTTCCTTCGTGACGACCGGAAACGCAACACTAATGTACAGCCTGGGGTGTTACGGCAGGAGATTGCCCTGGGTGACTACGGGATTACAAATAGCAGGTATATATTCGTACCTGCTCACCGTCAGGGTTTTAGGATAGATTGTCAGAATTTTACGTATTTTGCGTGTTTCAATCTACCTACTATGAAGAATTTATTCCTTACCCTGGTATGTTCGTTGTTATATCAGGCAGTGGTTGCCCAGTCTGCCACCGAGGGTAGCGTACGTCAGGCGGTGCAGTCGTCTGATGTAGAGGCCCACATCCGCTTTCTGGCTTCTGATGCCCTCAAAGGGCGGGATACCGGCTCACCGGAGCTGAACATTGCGGCTCAATATCTGGCTTCTTACTTTCAGAGCTATGGTTTACAACCACTGGACAGTACCCACAGCTATTTTCAGCCCGTGCCTCTCTCGTACGAAAGCGCTCCGCCCTCAGCCACCCTGGCTTTTCAGGATAAGGAGTTTCAGATAGGAAGCGATCTGGTGGTGATGAGTGGCGATAGCATTGATCTGAAGGCACCGGCGGTATTCGTCAATTATGGCACGCCCGAAGACCTGGAGGGGGTCGATGTGGAAGGAAAGATCGTGATAACCCTGCCCGGTCGAGCGGGAGACAGCAATCCGCAGAGCGCATTTTATGCCATTGCCGATAAGCAAGCGCTTATTGCTGAACAGGGTGGTCTGGCATTGATTGAGCTGTATCGCTCTGCCCAAATGCCCTGGTCGCTCATTGTCCGCTACCTCGGAGGAGATAAAATGAGTCTGGAAGAGCCTGCCGAAGAAGGTGGATTGCCCATTTTGTGGTTGAACGACGGGCTGGGCAATCTGCGATCCTTGTTCGAAGACCACTCCGGCAAAACTGCCACCCTATCCGTAGCGGCCAAAATGCGGAAACCAGTGGATACCAGAAACGTGGTGGCCTTGCTGGAGGGTACTGACCCTACGTTGAAAAAGGAGTACATTGCCTTGTCGGCCCACTACGACCATGTGGGAGTGAATCCCCAGGCCACCGGCACCCAGGATTCCATCTACAACGGTGCGCGGGACAATGCGATGGGCACCACCGCCCTGCTCAGTGCGGCCAAATACTTTTCGGAGCACCCTCCCAAACGTTCATTACTGTTCATTGCCTTCACCGCCGAAGAAAAAGGACTGCTGGGCAGCGAGTGGTACGCCAAACACCCCCTGCTGCCGATGAATCAGGTGGTCTTTAACCTGAATACAGACGGAGCCGGTTATAACGATACCACCAAAGTAACGGCCATTGGCCTGGAGCGCACCTCCGCCCGGGAAGCCATCGCCTCGGCCAGCCAGGAGATGGGACTGGAAGCCATTGTGGACCCAGTGCCGGAGCAGAACCTGTACGATCGTTCGGACAATGTGAGCTTTGCCAAAGCGGGAGTGCCCTCCGTGAACTTTGCCCCCGGAGTGACGGCCTTTGATGCCGAACTGATGAAATACTACCATCAGGTGGCGGATGAGGCCGAAAGCCTGAACTTTCATTACGTACTGAAGTACTGCCAGGCATTCGTCAAATCGGTAGAAAATATTGCCGACCTGGAGCAGGCCCCCACCTGGCAGGAAGGCGACAAATACGAAGAAGTCGGCAAGCAACTTTATGGGCAATAAAGGGTGAATGATGAAGGGTAAAAGGTCTACGGTAAACCCTCTATCCTCCCTCAGCGTTCTCGGATGCTCACCGCGTGACGCTCACCGGGTGACGCTCACCGGGTGACGCCCACCGCTCGAAGAGAACTCTCATATGTTTGTAAAGTAATTGACGCCCACTCAGAGTTACCTGAAAGGAACTCTGAGAAGATAGTTGAGGAGTCTTGCTTCTGAACAAATATTGAGTTGACAAAAAAGCTTTCTACAGTTCAAAGCCCTCTAGCACTCTTGTACCCACTCAGAGTTACCTGAAAGGAACTCTGAGGACTAAAGAGATTCAGCGTCCTTTGGCGAGTGACTCTGAAGGAGGGATACGAAAACAATTAGGGGTAAATGGTAAACGCTCAAGAATGAATGGTGCAGTTTAATCCCAGTATTATTTACCCCCCACCCGGCACCCTTTACCGTCATTATTGGCGCGTAATTTGAATAAGGTTAAGTATACCTAAACCTTAATTCAATGAAGATCTTTTTTCACCTTTTGGCAATACTTTTACTTTCGGGTTGCACCATTGGGTATCAGCTATATGATACCTCTAACGAAATGCTGGTGGACTTTCCGCTTCCGGCCCACACGCAGGATGTACCCATTTACTTCCCGGGTGATACGCTGCCCACGCAGGAATATGTTCGGGTTGGAGTGCTGGAAGCCCGGGGTAGTGAGCACACCACGTACAATGACCTGATCCGCGTTATTCAGTACAAAGGCCAGCACGCCGGAGTAGATGCAATTCAGATTCTGGACAAACAAAGCTTTGTAGACGAATGCGAGTACTGTTTGTATGACGACGATGAGGTGACGACCGTGTTGTCCGGGCTGGGCATTAAGTATCTGGATAGTCTGGAGTACCTGAGTGCGTATGCGAAAGCCAAAGAGATATTCGTACTCAATAGTGGCACTTCTTCATCTGATCCGTGGGCGGCTAAGTTATGGATGGATTTTAATGGGAGTACCCAACGGGAAGAAGGAGATGAGTATTACGCCGAACTGATCAAAAAAACATCATTAGACTATTTGCTCCACGAAGAAAGTAGACAGTGGCGCTATGCCAACGACCCGCAGGGAAACGTTCGTATGCGCGTACGATCCATACAGGCAGTTCCCCAACGGCGGGTGTGGTTTACCTATAAGTATCAGGGGTTTCCCAGCACGGCCCGTATCCGCGACTATCCCTCCAAAGCCGAAACACTCATTCAGTTTGAATATGATGGCTATGGACATATCATGGAGAAGATGATTTACCTGCCGGATGACACTGTGCTGAAAGAAATTCCTTCGTATGACGCCGACGGAAAACAGGTGGGCAGTGCATTTTTTACAGTGGCACCGGGTCAGCCAGATCAACCGTATCTGCGAGTGGTACACTACTTTTATTCGCCGGAAGATGTAGAAGACCGGATTGTGTTAAAATAAAAAAAGCGTAGTGGGCCAACACTACGCTTTTGATAATAGCTTTTGGAAACGTTAGAATGAGTAACGAACACCGATCTGGGCGGCCCAGCGGGAACCTTCGGAACCAGAGGCCTGATTCACTTCCCAGGGATCGCCCGACTCGTTGAAAGAAAATACCGGTCGGGTAGTACCTTCCTGAAAGCCTTCAAACTGGAGCAGTTCATACACGTAGCGATTATCGCCACTACCTACAAAATAGCGCTGTCCCCAGTTGCTGTTTAGTAAATTGCTCAGGTTAAATACATCGAAAGAAACCTGTAGGGTATGTCGCTGGCCATTGCCCGTGGTGATGTAGAAATCCTGTAATAGTTTCAGATCAAATACGCTGGCAAAAGGTGCGCGTGACTTATTTTGTTCGGCATACTGACCGCGACGCTCACTAAGGTAATCGTCATTTTCAATAAACTGGTTCAGGGCACTCCACTGCGCGGCCTGCGCTTCGCTGGAGGCTACCACTACTTCTCCCGCGTCACCATCAAATGCACCAAACACAATATCGCTCTGGCTGGCCGGTACGTAGATCAGGGCGCGGTTGTAATCCTGGTTATCATCGTTCAGCAAGGCATCACTGTTCTGATACACATAAGAATAGGGTTCGCCCGACTGCCCGTTGTAGAACAGGGAAATGGTGGTGGCAAAATGGCTGGCATACTCCGCACGATACGATACCACACCAGTAACCCGGGAGCCCACATCAAAGGTAGACCGACCCAGCATAGGGTTATTTCGGCCAGCCAGGCTGAAAGTGCTGTGCCAGTTGGTAGAATTAATAAAACCCCGTCCGTCAAACAGCGCATCAGCTCTCGTGAAAGAATAAGCCAGGCTTCCCCCGAATCCTCGGGTCATGGGTTTTTCCAGTTTGAACGTGGCATTCCAGGTGTATCCTTCGCTGGTATTGTCTATCAGAGAAATGAAGGAATACCGTGCGTCAATTTCATCACCGATGTCAAAGGTAGGTCGGTCGTCCGGGCCTTCTAACTCGCCTACGGCCGGGCGCAGGTTAACGTTTTTCACGTCAATGTTATTCAGCGTTTTAGTGTACATGAACTCGGCGGAACCCACCAAGCCCCAGGGAAGCACCTGATCAATACCGATGTTGGTACGGAATACCTGAGGGTATTTAAAGTCTTCTACAAACAAGTCAACATCACCGGAAGGGCTGGCTCCGTTGAACAGGTTGGTCTGCCAATCCTCCGGGTTTGCGTAGAAGGGGTCAGCAAAAGGTGTTTCGGGATCAACGTCGGGCGTTTTGAGGAAACTACCATACAAGCTGCTGTTCACCCCATTACGGATGAACATACCGCCCGGCCAAACCCAGGGTACCCGGCTGGTAAAGATACCCAGCCCCCCGCGTAGTTGCGTTGATTTATCTCCGGTCACATCCCAGTTAAAACCTACCCGAGGACTCCACAGCAGTTGGGTCGCCGGAGCTTTGCTGGCACGGGCGCCTTTCAGGTCGTAAAATTCCTGGATAAGGGGCACGGTTTCCGTATTGAAAGACTCATTCACCAGTGGCGGATCTTCCAGGAAGATCGGAATATCCACCCGTATTCCGGCGGTGATTTTTACATTGCTGTTTACCTGTATTTCATCCTGGGCGTAGAAAGCCATTTGCATGGCGTTGAAGGTCGGCCCCAGGTTGCTGGCGGCATCCCCTAATCTGATTTGAGACTGTCCGGGAGAAAGCTGCTCATGCCCGAACAGTACAAAGCCTTCTTCGCCGTTGATAAACCGCTGTAGGTTGTTGGCCGAAGGTTGGTCGTAGCTGTACAGGGGGGTAGAAAAGATGGAAAACAGGTTTTCAACGGTAAAAAACTCATTGTGGGTTCCGAAGGTGAAAGTATGCCGTCCATTGTACCAGTTGAAGTTATCGGTCAGGGTGTAGACATCCTGAAAGACAATGTTTGAATACGAGAAGTTATCCGTTCCGAATTTGATCACGGCCGGGCCGTCCTGGATTTCCACTCCCGGAAAAGGATCGCCCAGAATATCCCGGTCATCGCGCACGCGGGTGTAGCCCAGAATGAGGTTATTAGAGAAGTTGTTGCCAAAGTTGCTCTTCAGTTCAATGGCCGTAGAGTTGGTGGTGGTGGGGAAAATGTAGCCCGTGTTATAAAAGTAAATATTCTGGCTGGTAGGCCGGTTCAGGCTCACCGTTTCGCCTTTCACATAACTATGGCGGACGGACAGTTTATGGTTCTGGTTGATATTCCAGTCCAGCTTCCCAATAAATTTATCGCTGTTGCGGGTCTGTACATTGTTGAGGTATCCGCCGGGATTGTATCCGTATTCTGAGTCAAGAAAGCTTACCAGATTATTAAGATCGGCAGCGGTCGCGTTGCCCTGGTATTCAGCCGCATTGAACGGGAAAGGTTCTTCCTCGCGCAGCAATTCCACGTTGGCAAAGAAGAATAACTTATTTTTGATAATCGGGCCACCCAGCCGGGCCCCGTAGGTTTTTACATTGAAAGGCGCCAGACTGGTACGCTCGCTGTCGGGAATGTCACCGGGAGTCTTACCGGCCAGTTTTTCATTTCGGAAATAGTAATAAGCCGATCCCTCAAATTCATTCTTTCCACTGCGGGTTACCGCGTTGATACCACCGCCGGAGAATCCGCCCAAGGTTACATCGTAGGGGGCAACGACCACCTGAATCTGTTCCAGGGCATCCAGACTGATGGGGGAGATACCGGCCTGCCCGCCATTGGTGCCGGAGTTAGCCAGACCGAAGACATCATTGTTCACAGCACCATCAATATAAATAGCGTTGAATCGGTTATTGATCCCGGCAATGGAGATGCCTTGCTGGGTGATATTTGCCTGGGGAGTAAGCCGGGTAAAGTCGGCCAGTGAGCGGTCTACGGTAGGTAGGCTCATGATCTGTTCCCGACTCACGTTGGTTTCCGCCCCGGTGCGGTTGCCGTCAATCAGTCCTCCGGCAGAAATTACCACATCGGCTAACTCGGTCACTGACTCACTTAGTGTACCGTCAATGTTATAGGTTTGGCCCAGGTCGAGATAGATATCTTCCCGAACAAAGCTCTGGTATCCGACAAAAGAAATTGTTACCTGGTAGGGGCCGCCCACACGCATGTTGGCCAACCGGAAGTATCCGCTCTCGTTGGTGACATTCACGTACTCCGTTCCGGTTGGGGTGTGCACTGCCTGGACCGTAGCGCCCGGTATGGGGTCGCCATTATCATCAGTTACTTCGCCATTCATATTGGCGGTGGTAGTACCTTGTGCCCAGGCAAGCTGCAAGCTACAGCAGAAAGCACAGAGGAGAAGTAGATATAATCTCATACTAGATAGGTTAGATTTTGAGTGCGATAATACAGAAATTCTGATGTTTATGGAAGGAATAGTAATAATGAATATAAGGCAAAATCAGGTTTTCACTTCATCAATAAATTATATGTAAATTTTTTTCAGAATATTATATTGAAAATGTCGTGGTAAGCAGTAATTGAAAATAGAATCTGTCAGATTATGAGTCGGAAGCCAAATCATCTACGGTAGGCAGTTTCTCAGAGTATTGCTCCCAGTTTTGCAGCAATGCATCAACCACGACTTTCCCTACTTTATAAGCTGACTCTAGCGAAGGAAGAAAGGCGGAATAACCGGAGTTCTCGGCTTTCATGCTTTCGGCAGCACTCAGGCCATCGTACGGCATGGTGAAATTGCTGGCCGTTCGCAGTACCAGCAAGCGGCTGGCATCTACTTTTCCGGCCTTGTCCAGAAACTTCAGGGATTGCGCGGTACCCGTATCTTCCATGGCCGAAGTAACGAATTCACCTTTGCCCTCCGTCCAGTACTCCACCCATTGGTTGGCCCAGGTATTCAGCACTTTGCCGTGCCAGAAGGTCATGGCAGCTACATGGTCGCCCTTCATTACCCGGGGAGGTTGCTGAGCCTGGGAGTAGTTCGCGTAGCGGGATCGTAATTGCTGTAAGCCTTCCGTATCATCCAGGGGCACATCTTTGGTTAACTGATATGCCCATTCGGTTAAAGCCGGATTCAGATGAAACACCGCCCCGCTTTCGGGGTTGGGAACAGCCTCGGGAAAAGGCTCGGTCTCGCGCAGCGGGAAAATACCCGTTTCCCAGTCGTCCGGAATCTCGCGCCCGTCGATCTCGTGCATTAGGTCACCGTCTACCAGCCATTCGGCCCAGGCGGCGGAACCCAGCGGCATATCTTCGGGGTCGGCCCCGGCAATGCCCGCCACCAGCCAGTAGGCTTTTGTAAGATCAAAGCGAGGGTCCATGCCCAGCGCCATGATAGAAGCCGCCGAATGAATATTACCCACGCCAGTGGTAATGGTCAAAACACCTTGTTCGGCATTGTAGTACAAATCCCGGTCACCCTGCGGAAACGAAATGGCCGTAGGGAAGGGAAATCGTTCGACCCAGTACTGCAGTTCGCCCGGTTGGTCACCCTGGGCTTCTCCCCGTTCAAACATGGTCACTACTACAACTTTAATGGGAATAGGAGCTTCAGCTTCTTCAGTAGTAGCTGGTGATTCAGGCTGACAGGCGATCAGCATTAATCCGCAGATCAGGTAGAGTAAAAGTAATCGCATATGGTTCAATTGTTAAATTGCTAATGAGGTATTGATATTTCCGGTATTTCAGTAACTACCTATAGTTTCGCATCTTTACATTTCCATTCTTCCGACTACCGACTACCGACTACCGACTACCGACTTCGGTCTGCTGACTCCGTTTTCCCTTTATTCACTCCTTATGGTTCGTAGGCAATACATTCATCGATAAAAGTATCCCAGCGACGCTGCCAGACCTGGCGGGCGGTTTCTTTTTCCGCATCGCTGAGCAGACTATAATTGATGGAATTCAGCGCTAGTTTTTTAAGTGCTTGCAGATCAAGCTCCCAGGCCAGAAAAATGGACCAGTAGTCGTAGGTAACGCCATTGTAGCCAAACACTCCCGGATCATCTGCACTGATACTGCACTGTATGCCCTGCGTTAGATATCCACTCGCCGGATGCACCCGAAGGTCACGCACATACCCCAAAATCTGGTTACTCAGCGGGCTGACCTCAATGCAAATGTCCTGGGCTTTGATTGCCTGCTGTAAAGCCGGGAAACGGTACAGGTTGAACCCATGCCCAATGCGACGGCTGTTCAGCGTAACCGCATCGTACAGGTTGTCCACCGAGGCCCAGTCGCTTTCTCCATCGTGCAGACAAAGCGGCAGATCAATGTCATATTCCTGTTGTAGAGAATCAAACATCAGCCAAGCATCCAGAAAATAGAGCGTAGAGTGCCCAGCATCTTCTTCGGCGACCAGATCGTAGGCTTTAATCAAATCGGGGTAGCGTTTCCGCATACGAAAGGCATGCATCACATCCTGCTGAATGGTTTCCAGTGGGCGAAACCGCAGATTGGTCTGAATGAGTTTTATGGTAAAGTTGGGGTCGGCTTCCTGGGCCCGTTGCATCGCCTGTTGGTAGTAACTGACCAGCGTGTCAGCAGTATAGTAGCCGGGTTCGTGGGACAGGTCATACATTACGTTACCCATGAATGAGCGCAGCTCTACGTGTTGCACTCCGTCGGCAATCAGCGTATCAAATACGGCGGTGAGGTAATCGCGGAAGACGGGCTGGTAGTAGAAAAACTTATTTACTTGCTGGAAATGAGTCTCAAAAGCGGCCCAGACATCCACCGAATCGGCGCTCATCCCAGCATCAAAAGTAAGCAGATCGTACAGGGAGTCAGTGAAGTGAGGTGTCTGCCTGGCTACTTCTTTTACTGGTTTGAATCCGCCCGGAGCATCGCCTTCTTCAAAAAAAGCCAACTGCCCTTTCACGTAGGAAGGAGATGAAGTTGACCAGTAGACATGGCAATGGGGTTCGGTTAGCGCACGATCAACCACCCAATGCAGATCGCCGCTGGCAGAGGGATGCAGGTGCAATAAACCTCCTTTAGGCATTTTACGCAGCAAATGATACAGGTCCGTTTGCTCAATATGCTCTTTGGATTGGTAAAAATAGCGGGCGGGAGGAAAGAAGTTGGTGTCTTTGTAATGATTCAGCATCTGCTGTTGCAGACTGAGCAGCTTCCGGTTTGCCCGCTGCTCCTTTTCACTCAGTACGATGTCGGCATCGAAGGAGAGCAGACTATCCTGACTGACATATTGCTGCCGCGCTTCCCGATAGGCTTCCCGGTTGGCAAAAGCGGGTACGCCCGGAGCTGAGATAGGGGGAGTAGTACGGCAGCCGATAAACATCGGGAACAGTAGTACTATAAGAGAAACGCGATGAAGAATGGTGAACTGTGCTAGCATCTATAAAAGGATGCCCAAAATTGGTGATTTTTCAATACGTTGACAACACTATTGAAAAATCTTTATTAAATAGTTCAAAACTATGTCAAGTGTTATCTTGGTTTGGAAAGAAAGCGTATTGGTTAAAAACTATAGAATAGGTAAATACCAGAAGCAGGAGTAGCTTGGATGAATGTTTCAAAACTGTCAATATCGTTTTTTTCTTCCTCCATATTGCCATCTCCGTTGTCATCCCGATAAACTATATCTTTTCCGCGATGCAGGTTAAACCCGAGCGACAGACAGGCTTCAGTAGAAACGTATAAGCGGTCATTAATCTGGAAGCGTATTCCAAGAAAAGGACGGGCACTCACGCCAAAAGTAGTAGAGCTATTATTTCGGATTGGAATATTGTCACTTTCTGCATACTGAGAAAAGTAACGGAACTGGGGTATAGCATCACCGCCACCGTACCATAGCCAATGGGAAGACAATACCTGCTGCCATTCTTTTCCAACTGCTAACGCAAGATTCAGCCTGATTTCATCTATCTGAAATCCACTGACAACAGATCCATTCAAGGTATGGTAGCCTAAGCTAATGCCCAACCGATTGGCATAGGTAGCACTTTTTTGCTGCTTAAATAGCAGATCAACGGGAGCATTGTTATCGCTGTCAAAAATACCGCTCAGAATAAAACTGGTATTGAACCCTACATCATGTTTATAAAAAGCCAAAGAGGTAGAATCCTGGGCATGGCTGCTTATGGCAAGCAACAACAATGCTGGATAAAAATGAAAACATTTCACAGTAAAAGAGTTAAAAATGCAGTTTAGCAAGCAATGCTGAAACAGTGTCTATTTTGATGCCAAACCTCTGCTGAACGTATATTAAGTTTTTATTTCCTCTAGGGCGGATTTCCGCGGTGAACAGGACATGGTTTACGTGGTCTATTCTTTCGTCACATAATCGTAAATCACTTTGGAAACATCGGCCAGGGCTTGCATTCCGGCTTCTTCATCGGTCAGGTTTTTAGAAAGCAACACCAGTACATAGCTTCGGCCATCGGGCAGATACACAATGCCGGAGTCGTGGTGTACACCGGTGATTCCGCCGGTTTTGTGAGCCACTTGCACATCGTCGGGTAGTTGGGCGGGAATCATATCGTTAAACTGCTGGTCGAGCAGAATATCAATCATTTCCTGACTTGCTTCTCTACTTACTACTTCGTGCTGGGCAATGGCTTTAAACAGCAACATCAGGTCGTAGGCCGTTGTGGTATTGTTCAGGCCTTGTTGGAAGGCTTTGGTATCCTCTACTCCTCGTCGCACCTGTATGTCATTCGCCCCCAGCTCGCGCATAGTTTGGGTCACTTTATCAGCTCCCACCAGCTCAATGATGATGTTGGTCGCCAGGTTGCTGCTGGAAATAATCATGGAGTACATCAGGTCATAGATGCTTTGCCGGGTGCCGACCTGTTCGTAGAGTCTGGCGTAGGAGTCGTCATCAGAAGAAAGGGAATACTGGCTGCTGTCTACGATGCTGCGAAAATCATTTTTTACCACCAGTGAATCGCTCAGGCTGAACCGGCCGGCGTCGGCTTGTTTGTATACTTCCAGCATCACCGGGGTTTTCATGGTGCTGGCCGCGTGAAATTCTTCCTGCCCATTGATGAGCAATTGCTCTTCGGGATTGTCCAGACGTTGAAATGCAACGGCAAAGTCACCTTCCACCTGAGCAAAGCGATCCTGGATGATCTCTTCCACCTCCACCAGCGTGGCCGGGCGGGGTTGGGCACAGGAGAAACAAACCAGTAGCAGAAAAGGAAAGAAACGAAATGGCATAGGATAGGAAATTTACGTGTCTGAGGCAATTTGTAAATTACCGAAGACTTTTCAAATCCTACCGCTCTGTATTAAAAACCACACCTTATTTAGATGCGCTAATTAGCCGGATTCATCATCGTTCCAGCAAACAGGATTGTTTGGGTATGCTTCTCACGGATGAAGTACACGAATGGCCGATCTACCCTGATTACGGTAGGTTCAGGCGAGCTACCCATGCTACGATAGCTAATAACAACCGCATTGGCCGCCGCCGCTTCCGATCCTTCTTCGGTTACATCGACAAAGGATTGGTGAATGACCCGGTCAATGTATAAATCTTCGCCAAAATCCTGCGCGAAGAAATTGTGGAAGCTAGCTGAGCCAGTAAATGGCAGCGCCATCCCCATTCCGGTCAGTACGTCTTTCAAATCCAGCTTAAATTCGGTTTTAAATTTGGGAAGCATCAGATGGGTGGTCATGGTATCAGCTTGATCCAGCCACTCGGCTACATTTTCTGCGTTTAGTTGATCCACCAGTTCGGCTACTGAGCGATCGCCCTGAGGCAGTAAGATGGTCATAGAGAACTGGCCGTTTCCATAAGGAATATCCAGCAGTTGCAGATCTTCCCGGTACAAAAAATGCAGTTTGGTGCCTTTATTCGACATCATCTTTACCGGTACGGACGTGCCATCGGCCAGATAAAAAGGCTCGTTGCGCGTTTGGTTGGGGTCAAATTGATACTGCCAGTTGGCTTTAAAATAGATAGCATTGACCAGAAACATCACATCGTCCGGTGTGATCTCCTCAATCAGATTATTAATTTTTCCCTGCGTTTTATCTTCTACCCACTGGTTGATGGTTTCCTTAGCGTTAGGATTGGTAAAGTTCAGTCCCTCGATACGGCCGTCATAGTAGTTTTGAATCAGCGCATCAAAGCCCGGCTGTAAGGTGAGAACATCCTGGTACCAGATGGAGTTGGCAACCGCCAGTAGTACCTGCCGATCCATACCCAGAAGTTGCTCAGTCAGGCTTTGGGCGGCCTGGTTGACCTCTTCATCGCTCATATTCGCAACCCCCAGTGTCTCTTTCATCACGGTTTTAGTGTGGCCGCTAGCTCCATTTACCGCCATATGCAAAGCGATATCAACACTCAAAGGCGAGATAAAAACATTTTCATTGACTTTTTCCTGATGAATAGAACGGAAAAGATCAATAGCAAAGGTATTGGACGTTTCTACCAGAGTTTCGGTTGCTCCGGAAAGTGGGCTTAGATCAGGCGGGTTTTCCATATCTGCCATCAGTTTTTCTTTACACTGAAAAAAGATTAGAGGAGTAAAGATGAAAAGAATTAATGACCTTTGGAGAGCTGAGGTGTACTTCATACTGAAGAGTGGTTCTTCCTAGACCCCACTTATAGCCAATAGGTTGGAGTCAGGAATCGTACTTTTCAACAACAGAAACGCCTTTTACATCAATAGTAGGATTGACTTTATGGGGTTGTATTTCTTTCAATATCAGGAGTTTATATTTAATTCGGAATATGAAAACACTTGCTTGGCTAAGAGGTTAGCTTATTAAAGGAAGGTAGGCACTGTGACAAAATGAGCTTATATTTTTAGCGTCATAGCCAGGAAGAATGCCGAAGCTATCTCCCCGAGCCACGTCGCAATGACGTTATCATTATTTTCGGCATAGTGCTTAGTCTTATTTCAAAAGAAAATTAGACGATGGTAGAACCGGTTAGGACAGCCAATTTGCTAGTTAATATTGCTTACTAATATAGCAAAGAGACCCTATTTCTTCTGTACATTAGGAAGACTACCTTTACTTAAAGCTATTAATAAGATGACTTAAATAGCTGATATTTTTTATTTATTTTTTTCACCTATAACAACCAATAATTATGGGACTTTTTTCATCAGTTGAAAAACTGCCAACATTAGAAGATTTATTGCATCACGAAATCGCTGACTTGTACAGCGCCGAAGACCAACTGATTTCGGCATTGCCCAAGATGGCCGAAGCCGCTACGGACCCTACCCTGAAAAGTGCTTTTACCGAGCATTTGCAGGAAACCAAAGGGCAGCGGGAGCGCCTGTTGCGCATTAGTCAGATCCTGAACTTTGAGGTAGATAACACCACCTGCAAAGCCATGAAAGGGCTGGTGGCCGAAGGCGAGGAAATCATAAAATCCAAAGCCGAGCCTTTGGTAAAAGATGCCGGGTTGATTGGTGCGGCTCAGCGCGTAGAACACTACGAAATGGCTGGCTATGGTACTGCCATGGGGCTGGCCCAGGAGTTGGGTCATCAGGATGTAAATGCACTACTGGAAGAAACGCTCAACGAAGAGAAAAACGCCGATAAGAAGCTGAGCCAGATTGCCGTTAGCCGGGTGAATAAACAAGCCCAGCATACGTAGCATCGTATCGGGGTATTATACCCTAATGGTAAGGCTTACTACATCAGCGTAGTAAGCCTTTTTTTATTATAAAAGGCCTCTGGTAGATGCGCAACTGGTCTCTGTTTTTCAATAAACCAACCTCATGAAATCTTATTTGGTCTATTAATTAAGATTGTTGGTAGAACTATTGTCACTTTTGTCTAAAAATTTACGTTACGTAGAAAATAACACATATTTTTGCCATTTAATATCAACCCCCCTTCCCAATGAACAAGCGAAAACTACTGGTCTTCGGACTTTTTGTAGTGGTGGTGGCTGTCGGGTTTATTGCCATGCGGCAGTTTGCCAGTATGAAAGAATTGCCTCCCGAGCGTCCAAAACAAATTTCAACCAACTTTGTCCGCGTAAATGAAGTGGAATACGAAGAAATGGACACCGAAGTGGTAGAATACGGGCGCATTACTTCTTCTCAATCCCTGAATATGATTGCCGAGGTCGGTGGTCGCCTGTTTGCCGGAAATGTTACCCTAAAACCGGGTATCAACTTTCGTAAAGGACAATTGCTTTGCCGGATAAACGATGCGGAGGCCAGCCTGAGTCTGCAAGCCCGTAAGAGCCAGTTTCTCAATCTTATTGCTTCCAGTCTGCCCGATTTTAAGATTGACTTTAAAGAAGACTATGCCGCGTGGCAGGCCTACTTTGAGAGTATTGAGATGGACCAACCGCTCAAGCCATTGCCCGAAGTGACCAGCAGTAAGGTTAAAACCTTCCTGGCAACCAAAAATATCCTGAGCGAATACTACAGTATTAAAAGTGGGGAAGAGAACCTGCGTAAATACTACATCTATGCCCCCTACGACGGTAGTATTGTAAATGTGAATCTGGAAGTGGGAACAGTCGTTAGTCCGGGTTCCAACATTGCCAGCATCATCCGTACCGATTTACTGGAACTGGAGATTCCGGTAGATCCTAAAGAGATACGATGGGTACAGGAAGGGGCTGAAGTAGAAGTTTCTTCGGAAAACGGAGCACAATCCTGGCCCGGTTACGTAACCCGCATTGCCGATTATCTGGACCCAACCACCCAGTCTATCAACGTATATGTAGGAGTAGAAGCCGAACCGAACAGCGGGTTGTACGACGGACAATATCTTCGGGCGACCATTCCCGGCTCTCGTCTGGAGAAAGCAATGCAGATTCCTCGTCGGGTGCTCTTCAATAATGACCAGGTATATGTGGTAGAAGGCGGTGTACTCAAGACTCGGCAGGTGAATGTAGAGAAAATCAGTCAGGACCTGGTACTGATCAGCCCTCTGGAAGCCAATGGACTGAATGCCGGAGATAGTCTGGTCGTAGATTTACCGGCCAACGCTATTGAGAATATGCGGGTGACTACCACGGTAGACCAGAGCTCATCAAAAGGCAAGCCACGTTCTCAGAGCGCTGATAGTGAATCAGAGACGTCTGATACTAAAACCCAACCTGCTACATGAGAAAAGTTATTGAGTTTTTTGTACGGTACCCCATTTGGGCCAATGCTATTTTGGTCATCATCATCATTTTTGGGTTACTCAGCTACTTCAGCATTAACAAATCTTTTTTCCCGGAACGTATTCCCGACCAGATCTCAGTACAGGTAAGTTATCCGGGGGCTTCTCCTGAGGAAATGGAGGAGGGGATTACGATTAAAGTGGAGGAGGCGCTTAAAGGCATTACCGGTATTGAAGAAGTGACCTCTACGTCTTCTGAAAACTCAGCCAGAATCAATATAGAAACCCGGGATGACTACGAAATTGATGATGTGCTGGCCGAGGTGAAAAATGCGGTGGATGGTATTAGTTCCTATCCCGTAGGGGCAGAACCACCCATCGTGATCAAAGACCGGGGCAATTTTAGTTCTAGTGCTGCCTTTTTAACATTGCGCGGGCCCGCCGATCTGAAAGCCCTGAAAGAAAAGGCTGAGCAGATCGAAGATGATATGCTGAACTCAGGAGAGATCTCGCAGATCAGCATTTTCGGGTATCCGCCCCTGGAAATTTCCGTGGAGGTATCGGAAGATGATTTGCAACGGTACAATCTCACCTTCGATCAGGTAGCCAATGCCATCCGCTTTAATAACCGGGATATCTCCGGGGGCACAATCAAGACGGCCGAAGAAGAAATTCGTATCCGGGCCAACTCCCGGGAAAATGCACCGGAAGAAATCGGACGCCTGGTGCTGCGGGCAAATCCCGATGGTAGTAATTTATTGCTTCGCGATATCGCCAATATCAAGCTTCAGTTCTCCGACACTCCCAACAAGTCTTATTCTAACGGGCAGATCGCCATATCGGTCAATGTGAGAAAGTTGCCGAACGAAGATTTGCAGGAAATATCAGCCTTCGTTGGTCAGTATATTGAAGACTTTAATGCCAAGAATGAAAATTTTGAACTGGTAGCCAGTTTTGATTTCAACACCATCTTACAGCAGCGTATTGGCCTGCTCACCAGTAATGGACTGGTAGGGCTGATTCTGGTATTAGTTTGTCTGGGATTGTTTCTAAGCATTCGTCTGTCATTATGGGTAGCCCTGGGCATTCCAATTTCTTTTCTGGGAATGTTCATCGTGGGGGCTATGGCTGGCATTACCGTCAATATGCTCTCCCTGTTTGGGATGATCCTGGTCATTGGTATTCTGGTAGATGATGGCATTGTGATCGCTGAGAATATCCATACCCATAAAGAGCGCGGTAAGTCGCCGATACAAGCAGCGGTAGATGGAACATTAGAGATGCTTCCGGCCGTATTCACTTCCGTAGTAACTACGATCATTGCCTTTGTTCCCCTGATGTTACTGGATAATGAAGGCTTTACCACCGAAATGTCCATTGTCGTAATTGCCTGTCTGGCCTTCTCTCTGGTAGAAGCATTTTTTGTGCTGCCATCGCATTTGGCTACCGGAAAAGCAGAAGAGGGGCAGAAGCCTAAGAAAGACCGTTTGCGCGGTGGGTTGGATCGTGGTATTAAATACCTGAGAGATCATATCTATGGCAGCGTGCTTCGCTTCCTGATTGACTGGAAATGGGTGTCTTTTGCCATTCCGATCTTTATTTTTCTGGTAGTGCTGGGTATGATTCAGGGCGGACTTATTAAAACAACCATTTTCCCGTCAATACCTTTTGATGATTTTGAAGTGGCTTTGGTACTAAATCCGGGTACCCGAGAAAGCATTACCGAAGAGTACCTGCAACGTTTCGAGGATGCCATCTGGGAGGTCAATGAAGAAATTAAGGAAGATCGGGGCAATGATGAGTCCTTAATTGAAACGGTCAGCCTGAACGTAGGCAGTAGTGGCGGGCGAGGCTCAGCCGAGCGGGGTGGCCATGCCGGGCACTTGCGGATTGACCTGGCCAATATGGAAGAGGTTGAGGATATCTCCAGCTTTGAAATTGCCAATCGGGTACGCCAGAAAATTGGTCCGGTGCCCGAAGCGCAGAAGTTTAGCGTGGGAGGAGAAAACCGTTTCGGAACCCCCTTCTCATTAGCCCTGCTCAGTACCAATATGGAAGACCTGATGGCGGCTAAAGAAGAAGCCAAGGCTGAAATTCTAAACCTGTCGTCGTTAAAAGACCTTCAGGATAATACTGCCACCGGGCAGCGGGAAATACAGTTACAGATGCGGCCGCAATCGTACTTTCTGGGATTTTCGCAGCAGGATATTACCAGCCAGATTCGGCAGGCGTTTTTTGGCGAGGAGGCCCAGCGACTGATTATCGGCACCGACGAGGTGCGGGTATGGGTACGCTATCCGGAAGAAGACCGACTGACCATTTCCCAGATGGAATCCATGCGGATCAGAGATGGGTTAGGAAACGAGTACCCGTTGCGAGAACTGGCGGATTATGGTATTGAACGGGGAGTAATGAACATCAATCACTTTAATGGTAAACGCGAAGTGCGCTTAGAAGCCGATCTGGTAGACCCGTACGAACCAGTACCGCCCATTATTGAAAAGGTGGAAACTGATATTTTACCGATGATTCTGGCCAAATATCCCAGTGTTACCTATTCGTTTGAAGGGCAGTCGCGGCGCTCGGAGCGCACGGTTGCTTCATTCATGAAAGTGTTTCCGGTGGCATTTATTATGATGATTCTGACCATCACCCTGTCGTTCCGATCACTCTATCAGGCGATTTTGATACTACTGTTAATTCCGCTGGGGCTGGTATGTGCGGCTATCGGACACGGTATTCACGGACAGCCCATCTCTATGCTGAGTATGTACGGGATGATCGCCCTGTCGGGAGTGATTATCAATGATGCAGTGGTGATGCTGGATAAGTATAATCAGAATTTGCTGGAAGGTATGCGGGTAGAAGAAGCTGCTTTTAATGCGGGAACTTCCCGCTTCCGGGCTATTTTGCTGACATCCATTACCACGGTGGCCGGGTTGTATCCACTAATTCTCGAAAAAAGCTTTCAGGCCCAGTTCCTGATTCCTATGGCTATTTCCGTAGCGTATGGGGTGATGTTCGGCACCTTAATGATTCTGCTATTCTTCCCGGTAATCATTTTGGTATTCAACGATGTAAAACTGTATATCAACAAAGGGTTTAGAAGGGGCAAGCACTTTATGAACCCTGATAAACCGTACCAATCACCCGATAGCGAAGATGTGGAACCCGCTATACGCGAACAACGCCGATTGCAGCAGGCCTATTGACACCAAAATCCCAACTCTATACCGGCAGCCAACTCCTGACGGAGCAAAAGAATAGAGTTGGGATATTTTCGGTGGCTAACAGGGGCCCCGGAGGCTTGCGTATTAAAATCTTACAGTGCAAACAAAAGAGTGACTACCAGCGCATCAATTTATCAACGTTACCCTAACTTCTATTGTAGCATCTCATGAAATATTTATTCCTAACCTTCCTAAGTCTATTTACCCTCTCCTTACAAGCTCAGGAAGATTTATCATTGTCTGATGCCATACAGATTGGGTTGGAAAAAAACTTTGATATTCGGATTGAGCAGTTAAACGTAGAGGTAGCCAGGAATAACAACAACTGGGGCGCAGCTGGCCGATGGCCCACCATTTCGTTTAATATTAGTCAGAATAATAATTTTCGGGACGTACAAAATGCCGCCAACCCCTTCCAACCGACCGGGTTGACTATTTCTAATGGCTTCGGACCGGGAGTCTCAGTGAGTTGGGTTTTGTTCGATGGGTTTAGTGTACATGTACGACGGGAGCAGCTTCAAAAGCTGGAAGCTCTTACAATGGGCAATGCCGAAGTCGTGATCGAAAATGCGGTGCAGGCGATCATTACCCAGTATTATGCTGTGCAACTGGAGCGGGAGCGGCTGGATGTGCTGACCACCGTATTTAACCTGTCCAAAGACCGTTATGATTATGTGCGGGTGAAAGGAGAACTAGGGAGTGCGGTCACCTTCGATATTCTTCAGGAGCAAAATGCGTTTCTGACGGATTCATCCAACATGGTAACCCAGGAGATTAATTTTGTGAATGCGCGCCGGACCTTAAGCCTGCTGATGGGGCAGGATGTAAGCCAAACCTACGAGCTGACCGATAGCCTTGGTATTGAACCAGCCGAATACGAATTGGAGGAGTTGTATGAGCGCATGATTGCGAATAACAGTAATTTGCAGAACCAGTACCTGAACCTTGAAATTACCCAGCTGGATACCCGCCTGGCGAAGAGCGAGTTATATCCTCGCTTATCACTGAATGCAAGTGGATCGTACGATCTGAGTCGGCAGGATTTGTCGCAGGCCCAGTTTCCGGTTGTGGTGGATGAAGGGGGGAATAACGGAGGGAACAGCGGGGCAAATCGGACGCTGATTACCAACCAGAGCACATCTAACTACGTTGTAGGGCTCACTTTAAATTATCTGCTTTTTGATGGAGGGAGGGTACGCCGGGCCATAGAAAACTCTTACACCCAGGAGCGGATCAATCAGGTGCAGATAGAACAGCAGAAATTAACACTGCGCAATAACCTGGTAGCTACTTACGATCTCTATGAAGTGCGCAAGAAACTCCTTTCCATCTCGGAGCAAAACATCAGCAGTGCCGAATTGAACGTAACCCTGGCCGAAGAACGCTTCCGCAACGGAACCATTAATTCCTTTGATTATCGTGATATACAGGTCAACTTTTTAAATACCGCTCTTCAAAACCTGCAAGCCAAATACGATCTCATTGAGTCGGAAACCGAACTGCTACGAATTACCGGGGTGATTCTGAGTGAGTACGAAAATGTAAATTAAATGGCGGGGCTGGCAATCGGGGCGTACGATGGCTGGCAGACTTTTCTAGTGCTGATCGGAGTCTGCCTGATACTTGGGTGCTGGCTTGCTGCGCTGTTGGATATTTTTCGGCATACTTTTCAGCGATCACATCAAAAGGTTTTATGGGTTTTCATCGTAACCTTATTTCCCCTGGTGGGAGTATTGGTATATGCCCTGTTGGGAAGAAAACAGAAAATAAAGTAGTTTAGCCAGCTAAGTCACAACTGTAGTATATGAGCGCATTACTGCTTGTTATGGGGGATTTAAGTGGATGGGGGTTACCGCTACTGCTGCTTGTTGTGTACATTGGTACCAGTATATGGCTTTTCGCACTGTTTGATGTTATGAAAAGTTCATTTCCTAATAATGAGAAGATTGCCTGGGAGCAATTGGTCAAACATTTACCGCTGCTCGGTGCGCTCATTTACCTGGCGGTAGGTCGAAATCGAAAAATAACGTAATATATGCGGCGGAATAATTCCTCTACCAACAATATTCATGTAGGCTTGCTTATTATCCGTATCGGATTGGGAGTTTCATTCATCGCCCACGGTGCCCCCAAACTCATGGGCGGCCCGGAACGCTGGGAACAGTTGGGGGGAGCTATGAAAAACCTGGGAATCACCTTTCTACCCGCCTTCTGGGGGTTTATGGGTGGTTTTGCGGAATGCATTGGCGGCCTTTGTCTGGTATTGGGCATCTTATGGGTTCCCGCCTTATTACTGCTCATATTCACCATGTTAGTGGCCATGATGGTGCATATAAGCGGTGGAGACAGTTTTGGCCGTATCTCGCATCCACTGGAAGCCGGTATTGTCTTCCTTGGCCTTCTTATTACTGGCCCAGGCAAGTATCGTATCAGTAAAAAGTTATAATCTATGCGCATACTTTATGGGGTTTTATTAGTGCTCGGATTCGTAGCCTGCACCCAGTCTCCCTCCGAGTTCGAAGCCTTTGTGGCCCAGCGGCCCGATCAAACTTATAGCCTGCTTATTCAGGGCGGAGAAGTGCTGGATGGAACGGGTACCGAAGCTTTCCCGGCTGATGTACTTATTCAGGATGATACCATTGTTTTTATTGGAAAAGTAGATACGGCCTTGGCGAGTATCGGACAAACCATCCATGCGCAGGGCAAAGTAGTGACTCCGGGCTTTATCGACATGCACTCCCACGGTGATCCGCTGGAAACCCCGGACTTTCAGAATTTTCTGGCGATGGGTGCCACCACCATCTCTTTGGGAAAAGACGGTTCCAGTCCGGATTATGAAAACCTGGATGAGTGGATGCAGCAGGTAGAAGATACCGTGCCCGGAGTGAATATTGCCATGTTCGTCGGACACGGCACGCTGCGGATGCAGTCGGGTATTAAGTATAACCCTCGCCCGAGCGAAGAACAGCTTGCTACGATGGGTGGTTTACTCAAACGCAATCTGGATGCCGGATGCTTTGGCATGACTACCGGATTAGAATACGTACCTGGTTTTTATGCTCCATCATATGAATTGGAGTATCTGGCCGAAATTGTAGGAGAGAAAAGAAAGCTGATCACCAGCCATGTGCGCAATGAAGACGATGACGCGGTTGAGGCTTCTATCCAGGAATTGTTAAAGCAAGGGCAGTACTGCGCAGTAAATGTTTCGCACCTGAAAGTTGTGTATGGGGAAGGAGAAAGTCGGGCCGAAGAAATTCTGACAATGCTTCAGGAAGCCCGACAGCAAGGGGTGCAGGTAACTGCGGATGTGTATCCCTATACAGCTAGCTATACCGGCATCGGTATTCTGTTTCCAGAGTGGGCCAAGCCCCCCAACCAATACGAACAGGTAGTAGCCACCCGCCGGGATGAGTTGGAGGAATTTCTTCGGAATAAAGTAACGCAGCGTAATGGGCCGGAAGCTACGCTGTTAGGAACTGCTCCCTATGCCGGGAAGACATTGGCGCAGTTGGCCGTCGAATACGACAAACCTTTTGAGGATGTGGTGATCGACGATATCAAGCCGGGGGGCGCGTCAGGAGCTTACTTTGTGATGAACGATTCGTTGCAAGCCCGCTTTATTGCCGATTCGCTGGTGATGATCAGTTCAGATGGGAGCCCTACCTCACGTCATCCGAGGGGCCATGGTACCTTTGCTCGGATCATTGAAAAATTTGTGGTGCAGGACAGCATTTTAACACTGGCAGATGCGGTGCGAAAAATGACTTCACTTCCAGCCAAAACGATGGGCATGGCTGACCGCGGAGTACTGGCCGTAGGAAAGCGGGCCGATCTGCTGGTGTTTGACCCCTGGCAAATACACGAAACGGCTACCTACGAAAATCCTTTTCAACTGGCCGAAGGGATGGAGTGCATCATTGTCAACGGGCAGGTCAGTGTGGAAAATGGGCAGTTTGTGGGGCAGCGGCATGGGCAGGTGCTGCGGAAGCTTTAGGGTTTGATGAGAATATGGCGGGACGTAAACTGATCTCCTTCCAGTGCCATCAACTCAATCAGATGATAGCCAAAGTCAGTACGCACTGGCTCAGAGACTTTGCCCGGCTCGATAGAGCGTATGGTTTCTTCAAACTCTGGAACGAATTGCCCGAAATGAACGGAACCCAACTCACCACCATGCTGAGCTGAACCGGGATCATCGGAATATTTCTCGGCCAATTGATGGAAGTCAGCACCTCTTAGTAGTTTATTTCTTATTTTTCTGGCTTGTTTTAAGGCCTTTTTCTCCCGTCTGAGCGAATCCTTAACATCACTACTTGTTTGAGCACTGGCTGTTGAAAACAATATGCTTATTGTGAATAGAATGAAGAAAGAGAGAAAAAAAAGTGATTTCATAAACTGTTGTCTAAAAGATTGTTCTTATTTGAATATACTAAAAATGGAGCGAACTAAGCACTATGCCTAAAATAATGATAACGTCATTGCGACGAGGCACGAGGAAGCAATCTCTTGCTAATGAGCCGACGTGGCGCGGGGAGATAGCTTCGTCATTCTTCCTGGCTATGACGCTAAAAATATAAGCTCATTTTGTCACAGTGCTTACTTACAAAAATGCCATTCCTTCACCGATATTTCGGCCTGATCAAGGGCTTCATACAAAGCCTTATCATCCTTAAACACTAGTTGATGCAAATGATAAATCTCTACGGACAGGGTAACCTCATCTTCCTCCCACGGCCAGGGATATAGTGTCAGTATTTCATCTTCCTGCATATAAATTTCCACTGTCTCTTCCGAAGGGAGTCGAGCCACCTCCAGATGAAGCTCCTCTGGGGGTACCTGATTCTTACAGAGGACCAGCGAAAGCGCGTCACAGAAATACATGAGTTGGTAGGTGTCTCGGGCCTGTTTGATAGGAACGTTCAGACTACGAGCCAGTTTTCGCTGATAGCCCTCCTGTTCATCCAGAAAGTGGTCCAGCTCCGGATCAGTTCCTCGCCAGGATTCATACAAAGCCGTGGTGTGCATGGAAGTCAATAAGACTGTCCAGCGAGAGCGATAACGGGCATTCTCAATAATCTTCCTGGCCTGGGCGATATCCGGGGATTTTAGCATAAAATTGAGCGGCGCTCCGGCATCCGTCAGGTGGTTCTTGCCGTTCCAGTCGCGTTGCCCGTCATCATGATCAGCAATGGCTGCCACTACTTCGGTCCAGGGCGGGGGGCGGTCTTTCACTGTCCAATGCATGGCAATCTGAGCCGCCAGGATGGCGTGGGCCCGCTGGAAAATAATATCCCAGCCCTGCGTCGCCTGATTAACGATCATAGCTGGGCAAAAAGATTATTCAGCGATTCCATCAGGGTGGGGTGGGCAATGGTGGTATCCCGTAGCTGCTGGGCGGTCAGGCCTCCCATCATGGCAAACAACAGGGCCGAAGCAACTTCACCACCTTCCATGCCCAGGATAGAAGCACCGAGGATGGCTCCGGTTTCTTTGTCTACCAGTGCTTTCATAAACCCCCGGGTGTGGCCCGTTTCATAAGCCCGGGCCACTTTTTCCATAGGAAGTTTTGCTATCTCATAATCAATGTTCTGCTCTTTCGCTTGCTGTTCATTCAGGCCTACCCGCCCAAGTTGCGGATCAGTAAAAACAGTGTACGTCAGAATACGGTCGCTGATGGATTCGTTACCTTCTTCAAACAGGTTTTTCTTAACCACCACAAAATCATTGTAGCTGACGTGGGTAAACTGGGGGCCTCCTTTCACATCGCCCAAAGCATAAATACCTTCGGCCGAGGTTTCCAGCTTATCATTCACCTGAATGTGCCCCTTGTCATCGGTAGCCACTCCCGCCTGTTCCAGTCCAAGGTCATCAGTATTAGGGGTTCGTCCTACGGCCAGCAGGATGTGTGAACAATGAATGTCTTCGGTCAACCCGCCTCCTTTTCCCGAAAGAATGATCTCATCACCTTCTCGTTTAATGAGGTTAATCTTGCAGTTGGTGATAATATCGATGCCTTCGTCTCGCAAAATGTTACCCATCTCTTCCGACACATCTTCGTCCTCAATATCCAGAATACGCTCGCCACTGTGAAAGATCGTGACCTTGCTGCCAAAGCGATGAAACATCTGGCCAAATTCCAGCCCGATATAGCCGCCGCCAATCACCAGCAGATGCGGAGGAATAGCGTCCAGCTCCATGATGGTCTGATTGTCGTAGTGCTTTACCTGGTCCAGGCCTTCAATAGGTGGTATGAGGGTGCGGGCCCCAGTGTCAATAAATATTTGGTCCGCCTGCAAGATCCGTTCGCCTCCATTGTTGAGGGTGACAGTGACTGTTTTTTTATCGGTGAAGCGGGCTCTCCCTTCAATCAGGTCCAGATGCTCCGTATTGCTCAAACTCTCGTACTGCCCGTCGCGCGATGATGCTACGATTTTGTCTTTACGGGCGATAGCTTCTTGGATGTTTACCGAAACCTCGCTAAGGTGTACGCCATATTCTGCCGCACGGCGGGCCTCAAAGGCTGATTTTGCCGAAGCAATCAGGGTTTTGGTGGGGGTACATCCGGTATTCACACAGGTGCCGCCCACCTGGTTTTCTTCAATCAGGGCCGTATGCAGTCCTTTTCCGGCCAGGTAACCGGCCATCGGGCTACCACTTTGTCCGGCTCCGATAATGATCGCATCGTATTGTTCGTATTGAGGCATAAGTTTGGGTTTTGCAGATAAAAAAATAAACCTGCACATACAACCCCCGGATGGGCAATATGTTGGTAGAAATAAGCATCGAAAAGAAAGTCTGCCTACATATCCGGCAAAAAAAATAACAACGAACCGTGGGGGCAGCGACTTTTCATCACACGAAAGTTAATATGGGTTTGACAACTGATGAAAGTACAAGGTGGTGGGTCAGAAAATTGGCGTAGGCGAGCTCCGCAGGTAAAATGCTGAAGATTAAGAAAAAGAAAAAAGATGTGTTACGAAGGGAAGCCTGACAGACGTATAAAGAAAGTTAGTATACGCAACGTCTGTATTTAACAATGGATCAATAGAGCATTCAGCCCGCGAGCCACATCACCCGCTTTGCCGCATCGATTTCAGGTTATCCCGAGCTTTCTCATGCGCCCGGCTACTGCGTTTTGCTTCCTTTTTTACCTGTTTGTAATATTCTTTGGCGAGGTTTGGTTTATTTTGTTTTTCGGCGATCTCCCCCAGATACAGCATAGAATAATGGTAATAACCCGACTCGGTGGCATCAATGGCTTTAGCATACGTGATGGCCTTTTGGTAATTACTTTCCGCCTGATCCAGTTCGCCGCGCATCTGGTAGATCTGGCCCAGGAAAAATGCCGCGTAGCGTCCGCTGGTAGCTTCATAGCCGGTCATGCCGCTATCAATCTTGGTGAGTATTTCCAGCGATTCCCGCTCGGCATCCCGGTGTTTGCCTCGGCTGTATAATTGACGGGCATAATAGCGGTGAAAATACGCATTGTCGGGGAAAGTCTGATGCAGGTATTCAGCAATACGAAAGGCCTCCCGCGGGTCATTCTGTTCTTCTGATAAGATACGCATCAGAAAGTACTGCGCCTCAGTGCGGGTATAAAAAGCGTTGTTGGATACCGTTTTTAACTGTTTGATTCCTAGATTCTTATCTCCATTCGGGAAGAAAACCATGAGGGGCCTTAAAATGGGGTAATTATCCTTGATCCACTCAGCATAGTAATTGTATAAAGCATCTCCCAGTAGTAGCTCAGGGCTAAAATCTTCTTTCCCTTTACATATTTCCAGATACTTCAGGGAAAGCCGTCCGTCGCTGGCTGCCTTGGCAAAATCGCGCCGTTCGGAATGTAAACGCCCCTTGAAGGCGTAGGCGGCGGCCAGGAAGAAAGCCGCTTCAGGGTCTTCTTCATCTTTCTCAAACATGCGTTCGGCCATGATTGTAGCCGTGTCCATATAGGCAATGCAGCGGGCATCATACTTGGTTTCGTGCGGATTCGGCACAATCTTCCACCACTCACTCAGCCCCAGAAGAAAATAAGGGAGCGGATGGTTGGGATGCGACTGTTTAATCCAGCGGAACTGTCGTTCGGCCCGGGCAAACTTAAAATTATACATGTCGTTTACCGCCTGCGTGGATTCAATCTGCATGTTCATATCCAGCAGCAACGGCTCCTTTTGTAGCCCCATTTCCGGAGCTTGCGCCTGCCCGTAGCCTATCGACCACCCGGCAAGTCCAACCATCCAGAAACAAGTCAAAAGAATACGAAATATAGCCATAGCCTAATTTATTCTCAATCTACTAACAAAAGTAGCCGGTAAATATTTCATTATACTAAAATATTTCTGGCAGGAATGAGGCAATAAGTAATTTTTTATGTAAAATTTTGTTTACATAAACGATAAAAGTAGAAAAGCTAATTCATTCTAATAGCTTTCATTTATTAAAATTATATCCTTAACTTTGCAGACTTAATGAAAATGGGGGTAATGATGGACGATTTTACCCGGTTCGATATTGATATCTACAAACTCTCAAACAAAGTTTACACGTATCAGTATCAGCTAGATGATTCTTTCTTCGGGTTGTTTCCAAACAGCCTGTTAGAAAAAGGGAATCTTAACGCAGATATTACATTAGATAAGCAATCCACCCTGATTACGGTAAATTTCCGGATCAACGGGACGATTCAGCTGGAATGTGACCGTAGTTTGGAACTCTTTGACCACCCGTTGAGTATTGATAAAACGATCATATACCAATACGGAGAGGAAGAAGAGGAACTTTCCGAGGATATCTATACCGTTACGACCGGTACGCAGCAGATCAATGTAGCCCAGTTGCTATATGAGTTTATCGGAGTCTCCATTCCGATGAAGCGTTTGCATCCGTCTCTGGCAGAAAAAGAAGACCCCTGGGTAGAAGGTGAGATTGTATTTAGTTCGGAAGAAAATAAAGCTGATAAGGGAGCAGAGGAGGAGGAAGAAATAGACCCTCGTTGGCAGGCATTACGGAATTATAAAGATAAATAAGCGTTTTAAAAATAAAAAGATACCATGGCACATCCCAAACGGAAGATATCGAAGTCAAGAAGAGATAAGAGAAGAACTCACTTAAAGGCCACACCACGTAACGTTGCGATTGATCCTACCACCGGGGAACCTCATTTATTTCATCGTGCCCATTGGTACGAAGGAAAGCTCTATTACAGAGGTAAAGTGGTTTTGGAGAAAGAAGATATAGCGTAATTTATGAGGATTGCGCTGGATGCAATGGGAGGTGATTTTGCTCCACAAACCTGTATTGAAGGAGCCTCATTAGCTACCCACGAATTTTCTGAAGACGATCGCCTGGTGCTGGTAGGCCAGCAGGAAATCATTGAGAAGTATCTTTCTCAATACCAGGTTTCCTCACCCATCATCGAGATTGTACATGCCGAAGAAATAATCGGTATGCACGAACATCCTACCAGGGCGTTTAATCAAAAAAAGAATTCCAGCATTGGTGTCGGTTTTCATCTTCTGAAAGAGGAGAAGATCGATGCGTTTTGTAGTGCCGGTAATACCGGGGCAATGTCGGTGGGCGCCATGTTCTCCGTAAAGCCCTGCGAAGGCGTGATTCGCCCCGGCCTGGTAGGCTTTGCCCCGCGCGAAGATGGTAGCTTTGGAGTTTTGATTGATGTAGGAGCCAATGCTGACGTAAAGCCGGAAATACTGGTGCAGTTTGGTGAGATTGGCTCGCTCTATGCGCAGCATGTTTTTGGTATCGACCATCCGAAAGTGGGACTGTTGAATCTGGGTGAAGAAGAGCAGAAAGGCACCGTGGTTACTCAGGCGGCTTACCAGCTTTTTAAACAGCATGATAAAGTAAATTTTATCGGTAATATTGAGGGCCGCGATGTTTTTAGTAATAAGGCTGATGTGATGGTATGTAATGGATATACCGGTAATGTTATCCTGAAGATGGCCGAGTCAGTATACGATCTGCTGAAGAGGCGCGATTACAGCGATCCTTTTTTCGATAATTTAAATTATGAGGCCATTGGGGGGAGTCCTATTTTAGGGATTAACGGCAATGTAGTCATCGGACATGGCGTTTCCAGTGCTCTGGCCATTAAAAATATGATTCTGCGCGCCCATAGTATGGCCAAATCGGACATACATCATAAAATTCGCGCCGCTTTTCAGGGCTAATGTCTCAAAGCGAATGCACCACAGACTAATCTGCCCCACTAAATAGTAGATACATGAGTACACGTAAAGCCGTTATCACGGGAGTCGGAGGGTATGTTCCAAAAGACGTACTGTCTAATCAGGATATTGAGAAAATTGTGGATACTTCCGATGAGTGGATCACTACGCGTACTGGCATTAAGGAACGTCGTATCCTGAAGGGCAAAGATCAGGGCACATCGGTGATGGGAGTGCAAGCAGCAAAGCAGGTGCTGGAAAAAACCAATACCAACCCTGAAGACATTGACCTGCTGATTTGTGCCACCACCACTCCCGATATGATCTTTCCGGCTACGGCCAACCTTATTACTGAGCAGATTGGGGCAAAGAACTCTTTTGGGTATGATTTACAGGCGGCCTGCTCGGGCTTTCTGTATGCATTGGCTACCGCTTCGCAGTTCATTGAGGCTGGTACCTATCAGAAAGTACTGGTAGTTGGAGCCGATAAGATGTCATCCATCATCAATTACGAAGATCGTACTACCTGTATCATCTTTGGTGATGGTGCCGGAGCCGTGTTGTTAGAGCCTACCGAAGAGCCAGTGGGCATTATAGACTCGTACCTTCGCTCTGATGGGTCGGGGGCTCAGCATTTGCACCTGAAAGCCGGAGGTAGTCGTCGCCCGGCAACCCTTGAGACCGTCATGGCCAAAGAGCATTTTGTGTATCAGGAAGGGGCCGCGGTATTTAAATATGCAGTAAAGCACATGGCTGATGTGGCAGGGAAGGTCATGGAGCGTAATCAATTAACCCCGGATACGATAAAGTGGCTGGTGCCTCACCAGGCTAATAAACGTATTATTGACGCCACTGCCGATCGCATGGGCCTGCCGCACGAACGAGTGATGTATACCATACACAAGTATGGGAATACGACCAGTGCCACTATTCCATTAAACTTATGGGAGTACGAGTCGCATTTGCGTAAAGGAGATAATCTGGTGCTGGCAGCTTTTGGGGGAGGTTTCACCTGGGGAGCGATGTATGTGAAGTGGGGATATGACGGCTAAGCTGGCAAATCAAATTTTTCTCCTAGATTTGTGATTATTGAACGACATTTAACTAACTAGAGCAATATGGCAACCACCGCAGATTTCAGAAATGGCCTCTGCCTGGAATATAACAATGATATTTATGCCATTGTTGAATTCCAGCACGTAAAGCCAGGTAAAGGAGGCGCATTTGTTCGGACGAAACTGAAAAGCTTACGAACAGGGAAGGTGGTAGAAAACACCTTCAATGCCGGAGTGAAAGTCACTACTGCCCGGGTAGAGCGACGGCCTCATCAATACCTGTATAAAGATGATATGGGCTATCATTTCATGGATAGCAATACCTTTGAGCAGGTGATGATTCAGGAAGACCTTATTGAAGGCTCTGAATTTTTATCCGATGGGCAACAGGTAGATGTGATTGTACACGATGAAACCGAAACAATCTTAGGCTGCGAACTGCCCGCTTTTGTTGAATTGACGATCACGTATACCGAGCCCGGTATCAAAGGCGATACTGCCACCAATGCTACCAAGTCTGCCGAGTTAGAAACCGGAGCGGTCATCCAGGTACCTTTATTTATTAATCAGGATGAAAAGATCAAGGTCGATACTCGCACCAAATCCTATTCTGAACGTGTAAAATAAGTGCTATGAAAGCCAGCGAAATTCAAAACTTACTAGATTTTATTGCTAATTCAGGGCTGGATGAAGTACATATAGAAACCGGCGAAATTAAGCTTAAAGTAAAAAAGAACATCTCGCCTAAGGTTCGGCAAAACATCATCCACTCTTCGGGTGTTGCCGCTATGCCTAGTGATGCCACCGGGCTGGTCGCAAATACGCCACCTTCTTATATGTCTGAACCTGCTCGCTCAACCAACACAAAAGCCTCTTCCGAACAAGAGGCTACCAGCCAGAAGAATGAAAAGCTTGTGCCAATAAAATCACCTATGATTGGTACATTTTATCAATCGCCGAATCCTGAATCCGGACCTTTTGTGCAGGTAGGAGATAAAGTAAACAAGGGCGATACAGTCTGTATCATCGAAGCGATGAAGTTGTTCAACGAGATAGAGGTAGAGCAGTCGGGAACGATCGTTGAAATCCTGGTAGAAGATTCTTCTCCGGTAGAGTTTGATCAGCCTTTATTCTTAATTGATCCTGCTTAGGGGTCATTCTGATACCAATGCTAACCCGCAACCATTTTGTTTAAGAAAATACTTATTGCCAATCGAGGGGAAATCGCACTGCGCATTATCCGGAGCTGCCGTGAAATGGGCATCAGCACTGTAGCCGTATATTCTACGGCTGATAAAGACAGCTTACATGTGCGTTTTGCCGATGAGGCCGTATGCATTGGCCCTCCCTCAAGTAACGAATCGTACTTAAACATTCCCAACATTATTGCCGCAGCGGAGATTACCAATGCCGATGGCATTCATCCCGGCTACGGATTTCTCTCTGAAAACGCTGAGTTCTCGAGAGTGTGCGATGAATACGGAATTAAATTTATTGGGGCCTCGCCGGAGATGATCGGAAAGATGGGAGACAAAGCCACTGCCAAAGCTACCATGCAGGCAGCGGGTGTACCCACCGTTCCCGGCTCAGACGGACTGCTGGAAAGCATTGAGCAGGGGCTCGGTATTGCGAAAGATATTGGCTATCCTATTATTCTAAAAGCCACTGCCGGTGGAGGCGGACGCGGGATGCGCATTGTCTGGGAAGAATCCGGTTTTAAGAAAGCCTGGGACGATGCCCGTCGGGAATCGGGGGCTGCCTTTGGTAACGATGCGTTGTATCTGGAAAAATTTGTGGAAGAACCCCGCCATATTGAGATACAGATTGTTGGAGACCAGCGAGGGCGAGCCTGCCACCTCTCGGAACGGGATTGCTCTATTCAACGTCGGCATCAGAAACTGCTAGAAGAAACTCCTTCTCCGTTCATGACCGATGAACTGCGGGATAAAATGGGAAAAGCTGCTGTTGCCGGAGCCGAAGCCATTGGTTACGAAGGGGCAGGCACCATTGAATTTCTGGTGGATAAAAACCGAGACTTCTACTTTATGGAGATGAATACCCGTATTCAGGTAGAGCATCCCATTACGGAAGAGGTGGTTAATTACGATCTTATTAAAGAGCAGATTAAGGTGGCCGCTGGTATCGAAATTTCGGGAAAGAATTATTACCCGATGTTGCATGCCATCGAGTGCCGCATTAATGCGGAAGATCCGGCCCATGGCTTTCGCCCAAGTCCTGGAAAAATCACCAATCTTCATATGCCCGGAGGGCACGGGGTGCGCATCGATAGTCATATTTATGCCGGATACACCATTCCCCCCAACTATGATTCTATGATTGCTAAGGTCATTGTAAGCGGTCAGAATCGTGATGAAGCCATTACCCGAATGAAACGGGCCTTGCAGGAATTTGTCATAGAGGGTATTAAAACCACCATCCCATTCCACATCAAGCTTATGGATGACCCGAACTTCCGGGCGGGCAATTTTACCACCGCATTCATGAATACCTTTGACTTGTCGGATATAGACAAGTATAGCACCATTTAAAGATATCCCAGATGCGCCAGGTGCTGATAAATTTCCAGGCATACCCAGGCATCGGTGGCGGCGTAGCGCATTTGGGGCTCGGTTAATTGGGCGTTTTCCCAATTAGAGGTTTGTTGAGCCTTCGAAACCCGGAATCCAAGAAAAATAGCCGTGAGTCTTCTCACCCCGGCATGATGCACCTCCAGACGTTTGGCTGCATCATTCAAATCCAGCACATTATCAGTGGCAAAAGCCACATGGTGCTTGGCGCAAAGCTTATGCAAATCTTTTAAATCATCTTTGATACTGATCCCTACTTTCTTAATAGAAGGATTGGCAAAAAAATCAGCAAAAGCCGGACTGATGCCGGTATAATTCAGCCGTATAAGGTAAGTTTTATCCGGTACCGATAGTTGTATCAGAGAAGTGTCGTAGCGTACGCCCTTACGAAACGAAGGCCGGGCTTCAGTATCGAAACCTACCACCTCGTACTGCTTCAATTCTTCAAAAGCGGCTTCTTGGGCCTCTGCCTGAGTGACCAGCACAATCCTTCCCTCGTATTTACGTAAAGGCAACTCATTAATTTCTTCCTTGGTGATATTTTTGGGAAAGCTCATGAAGCGTTAGTCTCAGTATAAGTGTCTTCCTTTTCTTCTCCCGGTTCGTAGCGGGCAATCTTAATATTTAAATATCCGAACAGGATGGTCATAAGCGGGCTGAGGATGCAGAAAAAAGCGAAGGGAGCATAGGTTAGGGTAGCTACCCCCAAAACCGAAGCCTGCGTAGCACCGCAGGTGTTCCAGGGTACCAATACCGAAGTAACCGTCCCCGAATCTTCCAGGGTTCTGCTCAGCACCTGCTGTTTCAGGCCCCGTTCCCGGTAGGTTTTGGCAAACATTCGGCCGGGTACCACAATAGCCAAATACTGATCAGACGCCGTTACATTGAAGAATATTGAGGTGAAAGCGGTGGAAGAAATGAGTGACCCGGTAGAGCGGGCAAACTGAATAATCCATTGAGTAATGCGCTCCAGCATTCCGGCAGATTCCATGACTCCGCCGAAAATCATCGCGCAGATAATCAGCCAGACCGTGTTTAGCATACCGGACATTCCTCCGGTAGAAAGCAAGCTGTTTACCATCTCGTTATCTGTCGTCACGCTGATATCAGTATACATGGCTTTCATCACGGCAATGTAGGCTCCCATGGCACCACCGGCATTATCACTCACCTCTTGTATTGCCTGCGGCTGAAAAATAATGGCAAACAATCCCCCCAGTAATGTGCCAGCCAGCAATGCCGGAAGCGCGGGGACCTTCCTGATGATCATAGCAATAACAGCAACGGGTACAATGAAAAGCCAGCCATTGATATTAAAGGCATTATCCAGGGAAACCAATACCTCCTGAATACCACCGGGCGCCGTATCGGTATCATAGGTAAAGCCAATAATCAGGAATATAATCAGTGAAATGGTGATTGAAGGCACCGTTGTATACGTCATATATCGGATGTGGGTAAACAGGTCTGTTCCAGCCATGGCCGGAGCTAAGTTGGTGGTATCAGATAGCGGAGACATCTTATCGCCGAAATAAGCCCCCGAAATAATCGCCCCCCCAATGATCCCCTCCGAAAGGCCGAGGGCTTTCCCGATACCCAGCAAGGCAATGCCTACAGTGGCCACCGTAGACCAACTACTACCAGTGGCTAAAGAAACTACAGCACAAACGACACAGGCGGCAAACAAAAAGATCGTAGGATTCAGGATTTGTAGTCCGTAGTAGATCATGGCCGGAACAATGCCGCTTAGCAGCCAGGTGCCAGCCAGCGAGCCAATTAACAGGAGAATGAGCATGGCCGACATGGCTGAGCTGATACTTTTTACTATGCCATCCTGCAATGTAGACCAGGAGATACCGGTCCGCAGAGCAACCAGCGCCGCTACGGTGGCCGAAAGAATCAGCACAATCTGGTTAGAACCAGAGATCGCCTCATCGCCAAATATGACCACGACATTCACAAAAAGCATCGTGATTAGAAAGATGACCGGGATCATCGATTCCAGCAGAGTAGGAGGGCGCCGTTCGGTACGCATCAAGCAATATTTTTTGGTAGAAACGCCTAAAATACTAAAAAGTACGGAAAGACTGACGCAGTAGGCGATCTATCCTTTGGTGTACATTCTCTTCTTCCAAATTAACAAAGATGCAGTATGAAAACCAGTGCTAACAGATTCCCAATATGGGATTACGCTCTATGTTTGAGATAAGATGCCAGCTTAAATAACTGAAAAAAGTGCGTAAATACGCATTAAACGGCAATTATCACCTTTGGAAGAAGAATTGAATTAAGTAGGTTGTAAGTCGGATGGTAGCAGAGTAGACTGCACCAGTCAAGCATTAAAAATAAACCAATATCAGCCAGCTTATATTTAGTACATCAGTAAGAATTAAATAGAAATACCATGAATACTCTTTCAAAGCAGCCCAAATCAGAACAAGTAGTGCAATATATAAGCGTTTTTTTCCAGTCGCTGATCAAGAGTAAGGCAGGAAAAGAATTAACCGAGAGCCACGAGCGGGAAGCCATGAGACGTCGGGAAGCCATGCCCAGCCATCACCACTATATGATACAGCCCATCCTCGATCGTGCCGAATACTTCCGGAACCAGTATAAGCTGGAAAAAGCCCGACTGATGGATATTCTTAACAAGGAAGGTTTTCGATTTAAGCAGGATTACGATTTTGAACAGGCGGGTGCCCTGGATTTTACCCGCCTTGAATTACTGATTGAACGAGTTTGACTTATAGGTTGGCTTAACTGCTCTGGTCGCGTATAGACCAGTGTAAAGAAAGCAAAGGGCCAGAAAAAGTGTTTGGTGTTTCTTTCAAAGAGTGTTTTCTGACTTTTGTTGTGGTATGTCGTGAAGAAGCCAGGGCTTGAAAGAGCCTTGGCTTTTCTTTTGATTGATAATCAGTTGTTTAGCTTTTCCAAAAAGGGATACTCCGACAAAATCTCAGTGAGCCGTTTCAATCCAAGCGAAGAATCCCTAACTTGCATAGATGGAGAAATTCGTTGTTTCGGCTCGAAAATATCGTCCGGCGGGTTTTGATCAGGTCGTCGGTCAGGAACACATCACCACTACGTTACAGAATGCTATTGATCAGCAGCAACTGGCGCAGGCATTGCTATTCTGCGGGCCACGTGGAGTAGGAAAAACAACCTGTGCCCGGATTGTAGCCCGGAAAATCAATGAATTTGATGAGCAGTCTTCGGCCAATTCATTAAATATTTACGAGTTAGATGCGGCCTCTAACAATTCGGTAGAGGATATTCGGAACCTCATCGATCAGGTACGTTATCCACCGCAGCAGGGCAAGTATAAGGTATATATTATTGATGAGGTGCACATGCTGTCTAATCAGGCATTTAATGCATTCCTCAAAACACTGGAAGAGCCTCCGCCTTACGCCATCTTTATTCTGGCAACTACTGAGAAGCACAAAGTCATTCCCACGATTTTGTCTCGCTGCCAGATTTATGACTTCAACCGCATTCAGACGGAAGACATGGTGCGGCATTTGAACAAGATTGCTGAAAGAGAAGGCATTGCGACAGAGGAAGAAGCCCTCTCACTCATTGCCCAGAAAGCAGACGGAGCGTTGCGCGATGCCCTCTCCATCTTCGACCTGATCGTGACCTTCTCCTCAGATCGTAAGGTAACCTATCAGGAGACAATCCAGAACCTCCACGTTCTCGATTATGATTATTACTTCAAGATTACCGATCAGTTGCTGGAGCAAAAATTACCGCAGGCACTGCTATTGTTTGACGATATTCTGCGCCAGGGTTTTGATGGACACAACTTTATTGTCGGACTGAATGAGCACTTTCGCAACCTGATGGTGTGCAAAGATGAGGCGACCTTACCTTTGCTACAGGTATCGGGAAATGTACAGCGACGATATCAGGAACAGGCGGCACATGCTCCGCTTTCTTTTCTGTTGACGGCCATGAACCTGGCCGGGCAATGCGATCTACAGTATAAAAGCAGCAAGAACCAACGTTTGCACGTAGAATTGGTGCTGATGAAGATGGCCTACATTGAAGCCGCCGTTCAGTTAGCGCAGCGAAAGCCCTCGGAAGCGGTGGGCGATGTCAAAAAAAAAGTGGCTGAAGCACCCGCCAACGGGCAAAGTGCAGCCAGCACCAGTGAAGGGCATACCAACGGAACAGCGGAAAAACCAGCAACAAATGGGCAACGAGGGGCTACCAGCGTAGGGCAATTACAAAGCACCATTCGCATTCCAAAGCTAGGTCAGCCCCGCCCGGCACCGGTAACTCAGGGAGCGGCAGATGCAACCTCTGCAGAAGAAGGAACAATAGTAGTAGAGGAAGAGCATTACTCAGCAGAAGATGCAGACCAACCGGTATCGCTGAATCAGTTACGGGAAGTATGGAGTGCCTTTGCCAAAGAACGGCGGGAAGCGGGTAAAGAAATAGACTATATTTTGCTTAACCAGCATATAGCGCTGAAAGAAGATGGAGTAACCATTCCGCTCACATTTATGAGCCCTATTCAGGAAGATCAGCTCAACGCAATTAAAGCAGAACTGTTGCAGCGGCTGCGCCATCGTTTGCGTAACTCAAGTATCAGTGTTGAAGTAACGATTGAAAAGGAAGAACGTAACCGTCGCCCGTATACTCCCACTGAAAAGCTTAATTACCTGGGTGAAAAATACCCGCTGCTGCGAGAACTTACCCAACGTATGGGGCTTGATCCGGACTATTAATATTAATTGATCACCCCGCTTAAGTCATCCAGGTCATCCTGGGTGAGGGGCTTGGTGATGTATTTGATCACCGCCGGATTGGTAATGATCTTATCTACATCCCTCCGGTCTTCAGAACTGGATAAAATGATGACTCGGGATTTATGCTGAGCATCCGTGGATAGTGTTTCAAACTCGTATAAAAACATAAACCCATCCATGATAGGCATATTAATGTCTAAAAAGATGAGATCAGGAAGCTCCTCGGGGTTTTGAGCGTGTTCCTGCAAATAATCCAGGGCCTGCCGCCCCGAACTTTTTACAACGACTCGCTGGGCAAACTGGGTTAGCTCAATCACCCGCCGACTGATAAAATTATCAGTATCATTGTCATCAATAAGTAATACAAGATCAATCATTCGCTACGCCAGTCAAAAACGAGTGGGGGCCTGAAAATATTCATATGTAAAATTCCGATGATATTCTTCAAATAAAAAGCAGGATTACCGGAATAAAAAATACAGGTAAGGTTTGTCCTAAAATTGTGGCAAGTGCTTTTGATCTAAAGTTTTTTCAGGGGTTGGGCGAGGCAATTCGCAGTTGCTCTCCTACGCTGATATTGAAATTTTCTTTCTGGTTCCATTGCATCAACTCCCGCATGGAGATGCGGTATTTTTGGGCAATCTGATACATGGTTTCTCCGGCGCTTACCTCATGATACTCATGAGCATCAGTATTTGTTTGGGCCTCGGCAGTCGGTGGGATACGTAGTTTCTGTCCTGCTTTGAGCGTTTCGTAAACGGAGATCTGATTTTGCCCGGCCAGTTCTGCTGCGGTAAGGTTGTATTGTCGAGCAATGCTGAACAGCGTTTCTTTGGGAAGCACCGTATGCACCAAAGGCTCCGCTTCGGCTACTACGGTTTCAGAAGCAACCTTCTCCAGGTCGCCTGCCGTGCCGGATGTTTTGGCTCCTGAATCAGACGGGTTGCGCCAGGCGCGTTCCGACGATGGGTCAGAAGATGAGACACTTGCCGTAGCTTCTGAGGTAGAAGGTGGCGTATTTATTACTTCAGACTCGGGTTTCTGCCGGTCGGCCAAAGTAGGGTTTTCCGGAAATTGAGGCGTATCGCGATATTCTACCGGGACTGTTTTGGGGCGAATGTAGCGTAGCCAGAGCACCAGATTTGCCTCCAGGGGTTTCTCTTCCCGGAAGCGATTATTTCTAAGCAATTTCTTTAGTTTAATGCCAAAGCGCTGGGAAACATCCCACCAGGTTTCTCCAGCTTCGGCAATGTGGTAGCGGGTTGGAGCCCGGTTGTGCTTTTGCTTTAAGTAGTAAGGTTGACCCGGAATAATTTCAGCATTCCGGTTAGTCAGGTCATTGAATTTGACGAGCTGGCTGGGAGAAACCCCGGTTCGCCGGGCCAATTGTTTCACATCCTCACCTTCCCGGGCGATAGCTCCCGGAATACCGTTGACAACCAGTTGCTCATTACCCCAGCGGCGGCGGTTCTCGATGGTAGGAAATGCAGCCGAATTCAGTTTCTCTCCTTCCAGCACAGAAGTAGCCTGCGCGTTAACTGTGTTAGAAACAGGTGGGGAAGCTACATCGGCCTCATCAGCCAGAAGAGGCTCTCGTAAGCTTCCGCTAAAATCCGGTACGATGACGGGGTAAGATTTATCAGTGGGAATTTTTCGTTGTTTCAGCCAGGTATTATACGGTTGCAGATCCTCTTCCGAAACCTGAAACTTCTCAGCCACTTCGCGCATGGTTTGTCCGCCGCCTTCGGTATAAACAAAAAGTTGGACGGGCGGGTTGGGATTTCGCCCAATGGCTCCCTCAAAGGCAATTTTATGGGCTAAATACTTGAGTATATACCAGTGTGACCGCCCATCAAGTCGCATCTGTTTTTTACCATTATATCGTTTATCAGCTTTTTTTAAGGCGCCACCCGGTCCTTCATAGTAGGCCATTAATGCATGGAGCCAGTTATCAAAAAAAGCGTTGTTATTTTTAAAGTAGCGGGCTGCTCCCCGGGTGGCAGTGATAATATTCATGCGTTCGTCTACCGCACTGTTGATGGTTAGCCCAACCTCGCGGGCCGATGGAGTTTTAAATTGCCAGTATCCTACGGCATTGGAGCTGGACACGGCATCGCCCACCAACGCACTTTCCTGAATAACCAGGTATTTGATGTCTTCGGGTACATTCTCCTCCCGGAGAATTTGTTCGATGAGGGGGAAATAAGCATCGATGCGTTCTACCTTCGCATTAAAGTATTTTTCGTAGCGGGTAAGCGCATTCACATCCGTTTGAATCTTCTTTTGAGCTTCGGAAGTCAGATCCAGACGTATATCGGCGAAAAACAAGGTGTTTGGTACCTTTGGAGACTGAGCCCGGCTCGATAAAACAGCCCCTATAAAGAGGCAACACAAAATGCTTAATTTTTTCATACCCTATCGTTTTCGTACAATCATCAGCCCATCGCGTACTGGTAATAGAACGTTTTCTACCCGTGAATCTTGCTGCACCCGGTCGTTAAATTCCATCATTACCTGCGTTTTAGCATGAACTTTCTTGCCTGGTTGGGGCAGCACCTTTCCGTGCCACAACACATTATCGGCAATAATAAATCCACCCGGTCGGACCTTGTCAAATACCATATCGTAGTAGCGGAGATAGTTGGCTTTGTCTGCATCAATAAAGACCAGGTCAAAGGTTTCGGTTAGTGTGGGAATTAATTTTGTGGCATCGCCGAGCAGGGGCTCTATTACCTCCTCCAGGTTGGCCCGATGGATGTAGCGTTTTACCATTTCTGCCAGTTCTTCATTGTTATCCAGGGTAATCAGTTTTCCTCCTTCCGGCAGGGCGGCGGCCATCCAGAAGGCCGAGTAGCCGGTAAAGGTGCCAATTTCCAGAATGCGCTGCGGCTGCACCATGCGAACCAGCATGGCGAGTAAACTTCCCTGCATGGGGCCCGAGAGCATTTGTGGCGTAAGCACTTTAAGGTGTGTTTCTCGTCGTAATTCCTGTAAGAGGGGCGACTCAGAAAGGCTGTGCGCTACGGCGTATTCTTCGAGAGCGGGTGAAAGTAGTTTCATAGATGATAATCATTAGCGAATAATGATGAATGAAGAGAGAAATATTTTATTCATCAGCCATTAATCATTCTTCATTACTTGCTATACAAGTCTACAATAATCTGCGAGGATCGTCAACTGGGGAGTGGAACAATTTGGCTGTAGTGTTATGCATGCATAACAAAATTCAGTATATTTGTTATCATATGAAAAAAGAATTGACCGTAGATTATAATATCAAAACAGCCTGGCATGCCATTTACCGTATGTATAATCAAAAGGCTTTAAAAGATGATTTCACCACGTCCATTGGCTATGTATTGCTGAATATTGACTCTAAAGAAGGAACCCCGGCCACCAAGATTGCCCCACTCATTGGCCTGGAATCGCGCAGCCTGACCCGGATGTTGAAGAATATGGAAGAAAAAGGGTTAATTGTGAAACAGCCCGATCCGAATGACCGTCGGTCGGTGCGGATTATTCTGACGGAGTTGGGCCGACAAAAAAAGGAGATATCGCGCAAAACGGTGCTTGAATTCAATAACATGGTTCGGGAGATCGTTCCTGAACATAGTCTGGACATATTTTTTGAAGTGATTAATAAGATCAGCAAGATCGTGGATGAAGAACTAAATCCAACCACAGTAACAACAACGACATGAAGAAATTCAACATTACCAAAGTAGCCGTATTGGGCTCAGGAGTGATGGGCTCTCGGATTGCCTGCCACTTCGCCAACATTGGCGTAGAAGCCTTATTACTAGACATCGCACCGCGCGAACTGACGGAGATCGAAGAGAAAAAAGGACTTACCCTGGAAAGCCCGCTGGTGCGAAACCGCATTGTAACGGATTCTTTTCAGAAAGCAGTAAAGTCCAAACCCGCCCCGCTCTACCACCCATCTTTTGCCGACCGGGTCACCCTGGGTAATTTTGATGATGATCTGTCTAAAATTGCCGATTACGACTGGGTGATTGAGGTAGTGGTAGAACGACTGGATATTAAGAAACAATTATTTGACAAAGTAGAGCAGTTCCGTAAGCCCGGCACGCTCATCACATCCAACACTTCGGGCATTCCGATCAATATGATGCTGGATGGTCGTAGTGAAGATTTTCAGAAGCATTTCTGCGGTACGCACTTCTTCAATCCGCCCCGCTATCTGCGCCTGCTGGAGATCATTCCCTCTCAGCAAACCGATCCGGAGATCGTCGACTTCCTGATGCACTACGGAGATCTGTATCTGGGAAAAGAAACAGTACTCTGCAAAGACACTCCGGCCTTCATTGCCAATCGCATTGGCGTATACAGCATTTTGTCCACCATGCATACCATTGAGAAAGTGGGGCTGACGGTAGGCGAAGTGGATAGCCTGACCGGGCCCATCATTGGCCGCCCCAAGTCAGCCACCTTCCGCACCATGGATGTGGTCGGCTTGGATACGACCGTGAATGTGGCCAATAACCTCTTTGGTGCACTGAAGCACGATGAAGCCCGGGATATGTTTCAACTGCCGGGTATCATGAAATCGCTGTACGAACGTAAGTGGCTGGGCGACAAAACCGGACAGGGATATTACAAAAAAGTAAAAGACGAAAAGGGTAAGTCGGAGATTCAGGAACTGAACTTGGAAACCTACGAATACGGGGAGCGCACCAAAGCGAAATTTCCTTCGCTGGAAATGGCTAAACCCAAAGACGATCTCAAGGAGCGCTTAAAAATTCTGGTGAATGCGCAGGACAAAGCTGGAGAATTTTACCGCGCTCACTTCTTCGATGCTTTTACTTACTGCTCTAACCGCATTCCCGAGATTGCCGACGAACTCTACCGCATCGATCAGGCGGTATGTGCCGGTTTTGGCTGGGAATATGGCCCCTTCGAGACCTGGGATATGCTGGGTGTGAAGAAAACCGTAGCCAAAATGGAGGAAGCGGGCTATAAACCCAACCAGTGGGTGTACGACATGCTGGACAGCGGGGCCGAAAGCTTCTACAAAGCCGAAAACGGCAAGCGACTGTACTACGACATTGATAGCAAAACCTATCAAGTGATTCCAGGCACGGATGCCTTCGTTCTCCTCGATACACTGCGAGAAAACAAAGTACTTTGGAGCAGCGATGGAGCCACGATCTTTGATCTAGGCGATGGCATCCTGAACGTAGAGTTCCACACCAAAATGAATACGCTGGGGGCTGAACCCATTGAGGCCATCAACCGCGCCATTGATATGGCCGAAAAAGAGTACATAGGTGTGGTAATTGGTAATGAAGGGCAAAACTTCTCGGCCGGGGCCAACCTGGCTATGTTGTTCATGTACGCCATTGAGCAGGAATTTGACGAAGTAGACATGATGATCCGGCAATTCCAGAATACCATGATGCGCGCCCGCTATTCATCCATCCCGGTAGTTGCCGCTCCGCACGGCATGGCCCTGGGTGGAGGCTGCGAACTCAGCATGCACGCTGATCACGTACAAGCTGCTGCTGAAACCTATATCGGACTGGTAGAAGTCGGCGTCGGACTGATTCCGGCCGGAGGGGGAACGAAAGAACTGACCATGCGGGTATCCGACAGTATTGAGGCGGGAGACGTGGAGTTGAATGCTTTGCAAAATGCCTTCATGAATATTGCCACCGCAAAAGTGTCTACTTCTGCTCAGGAAGCCTACGACATGCATATTTTGCACAGTCGCGATCGTATCTCGATGAATAAAACGCGATTGCTGGCTGATGCCAAGGAAGCTGCCTTGCAGTTGGCTGAGCAGGGCTATTCTCAACCCACACCCCGCAAAGACATTAAAGTACAGGGTAAAACCGGCATGGCGCTCTTCCTGGCCGGAGTCTACGGCATGCGGCAGGGAAACTATATTTCCGATCACGATCAGAAGATCGCTGAAAAAATTGCCTACGTAATGTGCGGAGGAGAACTATCCTACCCACAAATGGTATCCGAACAATACCTGCTGAACCTGGAGCGAGAAGCTTTCCTTTCCTTGTCTGGAGAGAAGAAAACCCTGGAACGGATTCAATCACTCTTGCAGGGTGGAAAGCCTTTGAGAAACTAGCGAATGTCCATTAAATACTTATAAAAAAACCGATGCTCGTGAAGGCATCGGTTTTTTTATTATTAACAGGGTAAATTTTTATACCCGAAAGGGTATGATTGGATAGGTATTATGTATATTTGTACCCGAAAGGGTATAAATTATGAATCATATTAATTTAAATGAGTTTATAAAGCAGAGAAGAAAATCGGTGGGGCTTACCCAGGAAGAATTATCTTTTAAAGCAGGAGTAGGGCTGAGGTTTATACGGGAATTGGAAGGTGGAAAGCCCACCTTGCAAATGGACAAAGTAAATCAGGTACTAAGACTTTTTGGCCATGAATTAGGGCCGGTGCCTTTAAACCGAAACGATATGATGAGCCATGAAGAGGGCTAGGGTATACATGTATAAAAATCTGGCCGGACTGCTGATAGAAGATGATGAAGGGTGTCATTTTACGTATGAACCAGCCTATCTGCAAAAAGGGAATGCCGAACCCGTAAGCCTTACGTTGCCCCTATCGCCTGATACTTACCACAGCAACGTATTATTTCCATTTTTTGATGGTTTGATTCCGGAAGGATGGCTTCTGGATATTGCGGAGCGGAATTGGAAACTGAACATCAGAGATCGAATGAGCATACTGCTCGTCACTTGTCAGGATTGCATAGGTGCCGTATCTATTGAACCGATTGAAGAATGAAAGTGCGTCGGTGTTTATACTGTTATAGAGAGCTTTTGGAAGAAGACATAAAGCTAGTTGCAGGGAAGCAAGGCTATCACGCGCGATGTAGTAAAAAATTCTTTGGGACGGAAACTCCACCTACCTTGCCCTACTCCCAGGATGATATGCTTGCTTTAGCAGAAAAAGTAGTAAAGAGCCACAAAACGGTTACGGGAGTTCAACCAAAATTATCATTGGGTATTCAAAAGACCCACGATGGCGCCTCGCCTGATCGCTTCACTATTGTAGGATTATGGGGAGAGTACATTCTGAAACCGCAAACGAAGCTATATCCAAATCTTCCCGAACTGGAGGATGTGACGATGCATCTTGCTGCTACTGCCAGAATTAAAACAGTTGATCATGCTCTCATTTATCTGCAATCCGGACACTTAGCCTATATTACCAGGCGAGTTGATAGAAAGCGGGGCAATAAAATTCATATGGAGGACATGTGCCAGTTGACGGAAAGGCTGACTGAGCAAAAATACAAAGGGTCTTATGAGCAGATTGCCAAAGCAATTTTAAAGTATTCAGCCAATCCCGGACTGGATGTTATCAATTTTTATGAGCTGCTTATTTTCAGTTTCTTAACCGGAAATAACGATATGCACCTTAAAAACTTTTCCTTACTAAAAGATAAAAATCGCAACTACAACTTGTGCCCTGCCTACGACTTGCTGGCCTCTGAACTAGTAGTGGAAGGAGACGATGAGGAACTGGCGCTGAATCTTAACGGAAAAAAGAAAAAGTTGAAGAGGCACGACTTTGAGCATGCCATGAGGCTAGCAGGTATTGATAATAAATCGATCAGCAATATGTTTAGTAAATTTGCTAAGTCTGTTCCCAAGTGGCATCCCTGGATTGATCTAAGTTTTCTGCCTAACGATATGAAAGACGCTTACCATGAATTAATCGAGCGGAAAGTGAAACAGATTGATCTGAGCGTATAGTAGACTTTATACTGCAAACCCACGCAATTTTTGCTGGATCAGGATCAAGAGGCTTTTTCACTTTGTTCGGTAAAAAGAAAGTGCTAGAGCGTATTCATTCACTCTTGCCGGGTGGAAAGCCACTGAAGAACTAAATTGCGAGACTTCCGAAGTTTCTAAAACTTTGGAAAGCTGACTATAAATTTCAAAACCGATGCTCGTGAAGGCATCGGTTTTTTTATGGATATTTAAGGTTGGGTAATAGAACCTTAATATCCATATGCCTTGTTTACCCTATAGTAAGAGATTTGTGCAATATAGAACACAGACTCCCTTTTCTGATAGATTCTCGTATTTTTGCCCTTCGTTAAAAAGAAACACTCTTTGGATAAGTCAATTCGGGTATTTGCACCGGCCACGGTCGCCAATGTGGCTTGTGGGTTTGATATTATGGGATTCGCCATCGACAGTCCCGGTGATGAGGTAGTGATGCGCTTAAGTGACCGCCCAGGCGTGGTCATTGAAAAAATTATTGGTGATGAAGGAAAGCTGCCGCTTGATCCGGATAAGAACACGGTGAGTATTGTGGTAAAGCAACTGTTGGAGCAGGTAGGTTCGCAGTACGGTGCACGAATTGTCCTGTATAAGAATATGCCGCTGGGCAGTGGGTTAGGTTCCAGTGCCGCCAGCGCTGTAGCCGGTTTACACGCAGTGAATGAACTGCTTACCCAATATGAGCCAAAAAAGGCGATGAAGCGGCGGGAAGACTTGCTGCCGTTTGCGATGGAAGGAGAACGTCTGGCCTGTGGTTCGGCTCATGCTGATAATGTGGCTCCGGCCCTGTTAGGCGGTTTTGTGCTCGTTCGTAGCTATGATCCTTTGGATGTAATCCGAGTGCCGACGCCCGAAGGCTTATTTGCCACCGTCATTCATCCGCACGTAGAGGTGCAGACCCGCGATGCCCGTAGCATCCTGCGCAAGCAGATATCCCTCAAAGATGCTACCATTCAGTGGGGTAATACCGCCGGTCTCATTGCCGGACTGTGGCAGGGAGATTTTGAGCTGATCGGAAGATCCATGCAGGATGTCATCATTGAGCCCATCCGCTCTTTGCTCATCCCTGGTTTTGACAGTGTGAAGGCCAGTGCGTTAGCTGCCGGAGCATTGGGCTGCGGCATATCCGGCTCAGGTCCCTCTATCTTTGCGCTCAGCAAAAACCGTCGGGTAGCTGAGGAAGTCGGGAGAAAAATGCAGAATACCTTTGGGGCTCTCAACATCGATAGCGACCTTTACGTCTCCGGCATTAATCAACAAGGGCCAAAAGTGGTTGAAGGGTAAAGGAGTGCTGTGGAATGATTAACGGAAGACGGAGGCCGGAGTTTGGAATTTGCGATACTGTATTCTTAAAAATCAACCGTAGCGCAGGAGCAATCAGCAATTCAACAATCAAGTAATTGAACAATCGAACCCATGCAATTATACAGCACCAACGATATATCACGATCTCGGACTGTCTCTTTTCAGGAGGCTGTATTTCAAAGCATGCCAGCCGATAAAGGCTTGTACATGCCCACCCACCTTCCGCTGCTGGAGGATTCGTTTTTTGATGAGATTGAGAAATTTACTTTTCAGGAGATAGCCTTTCAGGTAGCATCCACTTTGCTGGAAGATGAGATACCAGCCATAAAACTACGGGAACTGATTGAAGATGCCATTAGCTTCCCCGCCCCGATAGTTTCTTTGGATGACGAAGTGCATGTGCTGGAGCTCTTTCACGGGCCAACATTGGCTTTTAAGGATTTCGGAGGACGCTTCATGGCTCGGGTCATGTCCTGGTTTTTACAGCAGTCTCCTCAGGCAGCCGAGCGGACCATCCTGGTAGCCACGTCCGGAGATACAGGTAGTGCGGTGGCGCAGGGTTTTTTAAATGTACCGGGCATTAAAGTGGTGCTGTTGTATCCGAAGGGAAAAGTAAGCGAGATTCAGGAAAAGCAGCTCACCACGGTGGGCAATAACGTGAGTGCTCTGGAAGTGTCCGGCACATTTGACGATTGCCAGCGGATGGTAAAAGAAGCGTTTCTGGATCAGCAGCTTCGACAGGAGGTAGCACTTTCTTCCGCCAATTCCATCAATATCAGCCGCCTGATTCCTCAGTCGTTTTACTACTTCAACGCCTACGCCCAGCTCAAACGTGATCTTGGCTTTAACCCCGACTGGCCATTGGTTTTCTCCGTACCCAGCGGGAATTTTGGTAACCTCTGCGGCGGACTGATTGCCAAACAAATGGGCTTACCCATTGACCATATCGTGGCGGCGACCAATGCCAATGATGTGGTGCCGGAGTATCTGGAAACCGGAAAATTTACCCCACGCTCGTCAGTACAAACCATCTCCAATGCCATGGACGTGGGTAACCCAAGTAATTTCTCTCGCCTACAAGCCTTTTATCATTATGCCGGATCAGATGACGATCTGCTAACTTCCATTCAGGAAGACATTACCGGCAATCGCTATTCAGATGATGCCACCAAGAAGGCGATTCGGGAGGTGTACGAAAACTATTTTGGTTACACCATGTGTCCGCATACTGCCGTAGGCTATCTGGGCTTGCAGGATTATCTGAAGCAGCAATCTGTTCGGATGTACGGAGTGGTGCTGGCTACCGCCCATCCGGCCAAATTCAAGGATACAGTAGAAGAAGCCATTGGTGAGAAAATTCCGATGCCTGAATCACTGCAAGCGGTACTCGAGCAACCCAAGCAGGCCCAATCCATTCCTCCGGAATACGAGGCGCTCAAGACTTACTTAATGGAAAGATCCTAGCTTTAGGAGTGCGTTGAGTTTCAGAGAAAGGCGTGGCTTCGTGCTAAACGACTCTATCGTCAGTAATACTGTAAATTTTTCTTAAGCGTCGACCTAACTGATTTGCTGTTTTCTTGCGCAAAACACAATAAAAAATCTTATTCGTAATATTTTTCGCAACGAAACTACCTTATTCGCTTAAATATTCGTAAAATGGGCCTGGCGTATTATTATGAAGACGAATGTAGACCTGACACACGCTTGTAGTGTTCAGGTTTTTAATATTTAGACTGCTATTTTTAAACACACCCTAACTCGATTTCCATGCTGGTAACCGATGCTTCTATTGATGTAGAAAAGGTAGAAAACGATACCCGATTTTTAATCGACTGCTTGAAAACTGTATTACAGTCTCTGGGCGAATCACAGTTGGCTGATGCATTGGAGCAGGAGCCTGAAACGATGGACCTCAACATGGTTCGCCTTTATACCACCTATTTCCAGTGCCTGAATCTGGTGGAGGAAAATGCCACCGTACAGTATCGCCGGCGTCTGGAGACCGAGGTGGGGCTGGACCGGATCTCAGGATTGTGGGCCAAAGCCTTTCGGCAACTTACTGACGAAGGGTTTTCCGAGCAGGAGATTGCCCAACGGATTGCTGAAGTGCGCATAGAACCGGTGCTCACGGCCCATCCTACCGAAGCCAAGCGAGCGACGGTGCTACGCCACCTGCGCGAACTCTACCTGCTGCTGGTGCGACGGGAAAATCCAGTCTGGACCCCCCAGGAACAGCACGATATTCAAACCACAATTCAAAATCAGTTGGAGGTTTTGTGGCGAACCGGAGAGATTTTTCTGGAAAAACCAACGGTCTCGGCGGAGTTAAGGAATATGATGCATTACCTGACGCGTGTTTTTCCCCGGAGCCTGGCGCTGGTGGATCGTCGCCTTCGGGATGCCTGGACTTACGTAGGGTTTGATCCAAAGCAACTGGATGATTACCAGAACCTACCCCGAATCCAGTTTGGTAACTGGGTAGGTGGCGACCGGGATGGGCACCCCTTTGTGACATCGGAAGTGACTTACGAAACGCTCTATGAACTACGTCGTCATGCATTGCAGATTCATGCCCAGGCATTGGAGGCATTGTCGGCCAAACTGAGTTTCTCGGTAACGCGTAACACCATTCCGGTTCGATTGAAGGAAAGGCTACAGGAGATGAGCGAACGTATTGGTGAAGAGGCGAATCCTTCGCTGGCCCGTAATCCGAACGAACCCTGGCGTCAGTTGGTAAATCTGATGCGGCTTTGTGTTCCGCTCGACGTACACGGAGACCTGGATGAAAAATCATACTCCTACCTGCGTAATTCCGAACTCATGGGGGATATCACGCTCCTGATGGAAACCTTGCAGGAGGTAAAGGCGCAGTCGGTTGCTCGCAGTGAAGTAGAGCCTTTGTTGCGGAAAGTGCAAGCCTTCGGCTTCCATCTGGCTGCAATTGACATCCGCCAGAACAGTGCATTTCACGATCGGGCGGTGACCCAGCTTTTACAAGCCTCGTCGCTACCCGTAGAGGAGTTACCGGATACAGATTATGCCAATTGGTCTGAAGAGCAGCGAATGGCATTCCTGGAGCGGGAGTTGCAGTCGGCTCGTCCGTTTACTCAGGCAGAGGCACCGCTTCCCACCGAAGCGGCGGCAGTACTGGGGTGTTACCGTGTAGTCCATGCCTTTATTCAGCGTTATGGTACCCACGGGCTGGGGTCGTTGATCGTCAGCATGACCCGTAGCGTATCTGATCTGCTGACAGTGTATCTGCTGGGTCGCGAAGCGGGGCTGGTTTTCCTGGGCGAAGAAGGGTTGGTCAGTCAACTGCCGGTGGTTCCGCTTTTCGAAACAATTGAAGATCTACAGGGCAGCCCGGCCATTCTGGAGAAGTTTCTTCAGCACCCAATTACCCAACGCAGCCTGGCGTACCAGCAGGCGCAGGAACAGGCGAACCAGCCAGTGCAGCAGGTGATGGTGGGATACAGTGATAGTAATAAGGATGGCGGTATTCTGGCCAGCCTGTGGAATGTTAACCGGGGTCAGAAAAACCTGACCGCGGTTGGGAAGCGCTGCGGAGTACGCATTCGCTACTTTCATGGCCGGGGCGGGACGGTCAGCCGGGGAGGTGGTCCCAACCATCGGTTTCTGGAATCTTTACCGCATCATAGCCTCGAGGGAGATTTGCGGCTGACGGAGCAGGGGGAAACAATTGCTCAGAAGTACGCCAACCTGATTACCAGTTCTTATCATCTGGAACTGCTTTTGGCCGGAACTACTAAAGCCACTGTCCGCCAGCATAATAAGGAGTTGCAGGATCATCCGCTGGATCCCATCATGGATTACCTGGCCGATGTCAGTAGCCAGCACTACGGAGATCTGATCCGATCCGAGGGGTTCATGGAATTTTACGCCCAGGCCACACCCATTGATGTGATTGAGGCCAGCCGGATTGGCTCTCGCCCCGCCCGGCGTACCGGTCAGCGTACGTTGGCCGATTTGCGAGCCATTCCGTGGGTATTTAGCTGGAGTCAGGCTCGTTTCTTCTTGTCGGCCTGGTACGGAGTGGGAACGGCCCTGACCCGTTTACAGGCCGAGCGGCCCCACGATTTTGCGTTACTCAGCGAGCAGGCAATTGCCTATGCGCCATTCCGCTACATTCTGACCAACGCCAGTTCGGCAGTGCTGATGGCGGATGAAGCCACTATGCATCAGTATGCATCTTTGGTAGAAAATGAAGCGTTGCGCGATCGTTTTATGGAACATATCCTGGATGAACTCGGCAAAACCCGCACCCTGATTGAAACGATCTATGGTACGGGCATTGAAGAACGCCGCCCCCGCATTGCCAAGATGCTGTCCATGCGGCAAACCAAATTAGCTGCCTTGCACCGTCACCAAATCAACCAGATTCGCGATTGGCGCGCACTGAAGGCTACTGGAGAAGACACCGATACTGCCTTGTTAAACCTGTTACTGACGGTAAACGCCATTTCCGGGGGAATTAAGGCAACCGGATAAGCTGCGGAGGAAATGTTTCACGAGAGGAATTAAAAAAGGGTTGGGCCCCTGACACAGAAAGTTTCTTGTCGCAGCCAAACCCTTTCGCCTGAAGACCTATTGTGCTTTAAGATACCTGTCTAGGCATTAGAGCCAATGGCGTTCAAATCCTCGAAGGCTTCGGTCAGTCGCTTGGTAAAGCTTTTTTCAGCTTCGCGTAACCAAACCCGAGGATCATAGATTTTCTTATTTGGTTTGTCATCTCCTTCAGGATTACCGATTTGCGCTTGCAGGTAACCTTTCTTGCCTTCGTAATAGCCACGAACACCATCCCAGAACGCCCATTGCAGGTCGGTATCAATATTCATCTTAATTACTCCGTAGCCAATGGCTTCCCGGATTTCTTCCTGAGTAGAGCCTGAACCACCGTGGAATACAAAGTACACCGGCTTAGTAGACGTGCTATACTTTTCCTGGATAAACTTCTGAGAATCGCGCAGGATGGTGGGCGTCAGTTTTACATTACCCGGCTTGTACACCCCGTGCACATTACCAAAAGCAGCCGCCACTGTAAACCGATCACCAACCTTTTTCAGCTCCTCGTACGTATAAGCAACTTCCTCAGGTTGGGTGTAAAGTTTCGATACATCCACATCCGAGTTATCTACTCCATCTTCCTCTCCCCCGGTCACTCCTAATTCAACCTCGATGGCCATGCCCAGTGCATTCATTCGCTCAAAATATTTCTTGCTGGTTTCTACGTTTTCTTCCAGATGTTCTTCGGAAAGATCCAGCATATGAGAGCTAAACAGCGGACGACCGTGCTGTTTGTGGTAGGCTTCGCCCGCATCCAGCAATCCGTCAATCCAGGGTAGTAATTTTTTGGCGGCATGGTCGGTATGCAGAATAACCGGCACTCCGTAGTGCTTGGCCATGGTGTGTACGTGCTGGGCTCCGGCAATACCCCCGGCAATAGAAGCTTGCTGTCCGTCATTGCTCAGTCCTTTTCCAGCCATGAAAGCCGCACCGGAATTAGAGAACTGGATGATAATGGCCGATTGTGCTTCCCGGGCGGTTTCCAAAGCGGCATTAATGGTATTGCTGCTGATGACATTGGCCGCAGGTAAAGCAAATTCCTTTTCTTTGGCATACTCAAAAAATTCCAATAAGGTATCGCCGTAGAGTACACCGGGTTCAAACTTTTTCATAAGATTCAGGGTAAAGTGGTCTAAAAAAACTGTGTTCGTGCAGAAACCGCAAACTACTATTTTTTGCGGATTTTTCGCTCTATAAAACAGGTTTTTAGCCGTACTTGTTCACGCACCAGCGTTCTTTATACCTTAAGAAGACATAAACAATAATCTAACCGCCATTTCGCTTATTCTTCTGGAATCAGTCCCAAAGTAGTGCGTGATCTGAAACCTGGAGAAAAAATAATGATACGGTTTTGGCTTGCGACTTGGCCGGAAGATCATAAATTCAACCTTAAGCTTTGATTTGTTATAACATCCGAACTATTTCTACAACCCCTATGAACTATTCCCGCTTTCTTTACTTGCTGTTGGCGTTTGGGCTCATGGTCTCCTGTCAGTCATCCGAAGACACTTCGCAAGCTCCTACCTACTACCAATGGCACAAAATGACGCTTTCCTTCGAGGGACCGGAAACCAGTGAAGATGCCGAGGACAATCCCTTCCTGAATTACCGATTGGTTGCCACCTTCCAACATGGAGACCAAACCTATGAAGTACCGGGCTTCTATGCTGCCGATGGCAATGCCGCAGAAAGTGGAGCGTCATCCGGAAACATCTGGCAGGTCCGTTTTGCTCCCAGCGATACGGGGGATTGGAACTACGAAGTATCGTTCAGGAAAGGAGACAACATGGCCATAAGCGATGATGCTAATGCGGGCGAACCGGTCGCGTTTGACGGGCAAAGCGGCACCTTTCAGGTAGTGGCCTCCGAGATGCAAGGGCGAGATTTTCGGGCCAAAGGACGCTTGCAGTACGTAGGCGAGCGCTATCTGAAATTTGCGGGTACTGACGAATACTTTCTGAAAGGCGGCACCGACAGCCCCGAAAACCTGCTGGGCTACCAGGATTTTGATGGCACCTATGTGCATAGCGAAGAGGAACAGCGGGAAGGTGAAGCCGCCGTTGACAAGCAGTTGCACCAATACGCGCCTCACGAAGGCGACTGGCATACCGGTGATCCTACCTGGCAGGATGGAAAGGGGAAAGGACTGATCGGAGCGCTGAATTACCTGGCCGAACAGGAGATGAACTCCATCTATTTTCTCACCTCCAACATTGGCGGGGATGGACGCGATGTATGGCCTTACACATCTTACGACGAACGTACCCGCTTCGATTGCAGCAAGCTGGATCAATGGGAAACCGTATTTACGCATGCTGATAGCCTGGGCATGCTGCTGCACTTTGTGACCCAGGAAACAGAAACCGAATTGCTATTGGACAATGGCGATACCGGCCCCCAACGCAAACTTTATTACCGCGAACTGATCGCCCGCTTTGCACATCATCTGGCCATTACCTGGAACATGGGTGAAGAAAACGGCTACGCCAGCTTCACGCCTAACGCGCAAAATGACGGGCAGCGCCAGGCCATGATCTCCTACATCAAAGAAACCGACCCTTACAAAAATTTTGTGGTCCTGCATACCCACTCATCCCACGATCCCCGCTACGCCATTCTGGAACCACTCCTGGGCTTTGACGCCCTGGACGGACCTTCGCTGCAAATCGCCCCTCCCTCTGATGTGCACGAAGAAACCAAACACTGGATTGAAGCATCCGGAGAAGCCGGGAAGCAGTGGGTGGTAAACATAGATGAAATTGGTCCGGCATCGAAGGGCGCCTTACCCGACGATGTGGACCCTGAGCACGATACAATTCGCTACGAAGTGCTGTGGGGCAACCTGATGGCCGGTGGTGGTGGAGTAGAATGGTACTTTGGCTACCATTTTCCTAACTCTGACCTCAGTGCCGAAGATTTCCATACGCGAGCGCGTGCCTGGGCACAAACCCGCATTGCCGTAAACTTCTTTCACGAATACCTACCCTTTTGGGAGATGCAGTCAGCTGATGAGCTAGTTAGTGCCGAAGGAGCCTATGGTTTTGCCAAACCCGGCGAAGTCTACGCCATCTACCTACCCAAAGCCACCACTACCGACCTCCAGCTTGATGAAGCCGGAACCTATACAGTAGACTGGTTTGACCCCAAGCAGGGCGGAGACTTACAAAGCGGAAGCGTCACCGAAGTAAGTGGCGGAAGCAGCGTTTCAGTCGGTAATGCACCGTCCGAAGATGCCCAGGATTGGGTGGTTTTGTTGCGAAAGAAATAGCTTTCTTTAATGAATAATGATGGGTGATTGATGAGGAATCTAAAGGAGCGATGATGCATTTAAAATCAATACCCTAATAAATCCGTATCTTTAATAAAGAATAATTTTAGTGAATATGAATAAAGAAAATGTTAAGGCTGAGATCCATAAAGTGGTTGATATGTTGCCTGAGGATATGTCGGATGAGGTACTGAGCTATTTAAAAGGGATTCTGGGTAAGTCATCTCATGATGTAAAATTATCGACGAATCTATCCAAGATACTTTCAGAAGATAGAGAGCTTCTTAATAGGCTTGCCAAGTGATCAGCTTAACCGAAGTCATCAAGATTCATGAAATCTTAATTGAAAAATTCGGAGGGGCCAACGGAGTTAGAGATCAGGCTCTCTTGGAATCAGCAATTCATCGTCCTTTTCAAACGTTTGATAGTGAGTTATTATACCCGTCAGTAGTAGATCAGGCAGCGGCATTAGCAGAAAGCCTAATTGCCAATCATCCCTTCCAAGATGGGAATAAACGAACCGGATATACCATGATGCGATTACACCTGATGATGCACGATCTGGATATTGAAGCAAGCGAAGACGAGAAATATGATTTTGTTATCAAGATAGCCTCTGGCAATTCGTCCTTTGATGAGATCAGAGAGTGGATAAAAGATAAGTTAAACAGTAAGTAATCTTTTAATGCATAATGCTGGGTGATTGATGAAAAGTAGCTGGTTGTGTATTTATATAGATGTTAGGCAAAATTAGAAAGATAGAATGAATCAAATACTTACTCTAATTGCAATATTGATTTCATTTTCTGTGATGGGCCAGAATAATAACAGATTCAGTATTGAAGATGAAAACGTATCATTTGATCTTCCTAAGGGGCGGAAATTAAGTCACATGGTATTTTACGATGATACTGACCAAAAAGTCGGTGAAATAGGGCACGGTTTAACAGGGATGGCAAGTGGTGGCGAATTTATTAACACCTACGAAAATGGATTTGTAGATGATATGCCACCAACCACATTTGTTAAAGGAGATACGTTATTTTTAGATAAAACAAAATGGTTCTATGCGCTAAGAAGAAGCGAATGGGAAGATGGAAAAGGAAATGCAGGGTTTTGGTATAGTCATAACTTTATGAGACAATGCTCTACAAATTCATTCCAATTTGTGCTGTACAACTATACCGGAGATCTAGACCCATGGATGATACAGATCCTAAAAGAAATTGAATGTAAATAAACATTGCCTAACACAAGTTAGCGCCAAGCCTAAGCTGAAAAGCAGTTTGACAGCTTTTCGCTCCAAGTAACAATAATGAAACACGAACAGAAAACGCCAACAACATCGGCCTAACCGCTAGCCTAATCATTACATTCAAAAAAATGGACACTAACTGGAAACACATCAAGACGATCGTTGACGGAGAGCTCTGTAAAATTGAGGGTCTTAATATTTGGGACTATGAATGGAAGAACACAGATGAAAGGGTAAGCGTAAAAGACCCATTATACGGGCAAGATCATACCCTGACAGTTTTTGAGATTTCAGACCAAAATACCACGGTGACATTTGCTGCCGGGGAGTTCTCAAACTGTGTATGGGGGATCTATCAGAGATCATGAAAAGTTGTGTTTAAAATTGGCGACAAAGTATTTGCTGAATTGCAAAAAGTTAAAGCGACTCTGGAAACCTAACTATTATCAAAGATCCAAACCGATCAGTCCATCAATCATTACTTACTCATCACCCATCATTAAAAACGAAATCCGCGCTATTCAAAGCAGATTACAAATTTTTCCACTAGATTTATTGTTATCTGTAGGATAAACAATCAACCTTATGAGATTTTTTGTATTGAGTGTATGGGTAGCAGCTGCTACTTTTTTCATCAGTAGTTGTACATCTCAAAGCGAAACACCTCCAACCCAGGAAAATACTATGAACACCACCACCTCTTCTCTGCTGGACCAGTACACCCAGGTCCGGTTGCAGGCCTCCCTCGACCAACTTTCCGATAAGCAAAAGCAGATTATTCCCCTGCTCATTGAAGCCGCCAAAATCATGGATGAGCTTTTCTGGTACGAAGCCTACGGTAAAAAAGACAGTCTGCTGAGCACCGTTACCGACGAGTCTCTGAAAGAATACGTCAACATCAACTATGGCCCCTGGGACCGTCTGGATGATGACAAACCTTTTATTGAGGGAGTTGGCCCCAAACCGGCGGGTGCCAATTTTTACCCTACTGATATGACCAAGCAGGAGTTTGAAGAGGCGAACCTGGATAACAAAGCCGACTTGTACACCTTCCTGCGTCGCGATGAAAACGGCGAATTGCAGAGTATTCCCTATCACGAAATGTTTGCTGAAGAGGTACAGCGTGCTTCCGATCTACTAAAACAGGCGGCTGAACTGGCCGAAGACCCCGGCTTTAAAAAGTACCTGACCCTGCGCGCCGAAGCCCTGCTGACCGACGACTATCAGCCCAGCGACATGGCCTGGATGGAGATGAAAGACAATACCATCGACGTGGTGATTGGCCCAATTGAAACCTACGAAGATCAGTTATTCGGCTATAAAGCCGCCCACGAAGCTTATGTACTGATCAAAGATCAGGAATGGAGCCAGCGGTTGGCCAAATATGCCCAGTTTTTGCCGCAGCTTCAGGAAAACCTGCCGGTAGACGAGCGCTACAAACAGGAAGCACCGGGTAGTGATGCCGATCTGAATGCCTACGACATTGTCTACTACGCTGGAGATTGCAACGCGGGCAGCAAGACCATCGCCATCAACCTGCCCAATGATGAAGAAGTACAATTGAAAAAAGGTGCCCGTCGCTTGCAATTGAAGAACGCCATGCGGGCCAAGTACGACAAAATTATGGTGCCCCTGGCGGAGGTCTTGATTGATCCCGAACAACGGCAATACGTCTCCTTTGACGCCTTCTTCGCCAATACCATGTTTCACGAAGTGGCCCACGGCCTGGGCATTAAAAATACCATTAACGATAAAGGCACGGTGCGCGAAGCGTTGAAAGAGCATACTTCTGCTCTGGAAGAGGGTAAAGCCGATGTGTTAGGTTTGTTCATGGTAACGCAGTTGCACGGAGCCGGAGAACTGGAAGGTGATCTGAAAGAATTTTATACCACTTTTCTGGCCGGCATTTTCCGAAGTATACGTTTTGGTGCGTCCAGTGCCCACGGTGTTGCCAACATGATCCGCTTCAACTATTTTAAGGAAAAAGGAGCTTTTGAGCGTGACCCTGATTCCGGAACTTATCGGGTCAATTACGATCAGATGCAACAGGCCATGAACGATTTATCGGGTGATATCCTTATTATACAAGGGGATGGCGACTACGAGGCAGTTGCCCAACTGGTATCTGAGAAAGGTACAATTGATCAACAATTGCAGGAAGACCTGGATCGGTTAGACGAAAAGGATATTCCGGTAGATGTAACCTTTGATCAGGGCTTAGAGGTACTCGGACTAGCCTCTGAGACTGCCAGTGGGCAGTAAATCAGAGACTACGACGCTTGATTAAGCAAGCGATTTTTTTATCTTGCTAAGATAACAACAACCTATGCTGAGACTACTTATATTCGGTCTGCTTCTTTGTGCAGTGGCCTGTCAGCAACGTATGGAGTTACCACCGGAAGTGGAAGCTAAACTGCCGGAGAAACTGGACTACAATTTCCATGTAAAGCCTATTCTCTCCGACCGCTGCTTTGCCTGCCATGGCCCGGATCAGAACAACCGGGAGGGCGGATTGCGACTGGACGAAGAAGCTAGTGCCCTGTCGGCCCTGGAAAGTGGAGCGCATGCCATTGTGCCCGGCAAACCGCGTAGTAGCGAACTGGTCAGCCGAATCTATGCTGATGACCCGGAAGTGCAGATGCCTCCCCCCGAATCCAACCTGCAACTTACCGATTATGAAAAAGCCGTGCTGACGCGCTGGGTAGAAGAGGGTGCCGCTTACAAACCACACTGGTCGTTCATTCCCCCTGAAAAACCTGAAGTACCAGAAGTAGAGAATACCAAGTGGCCTAAAAACGAGATTGACAACTTTGTACTTCGTCAGGCTGAGCAAAAAGACGTGCAACCCTCTTCCGAAGCTGACCGAGAAACCCTGATTCGTCGGGTTACTTTTGACCTTACTGGGCTACCGCCTACCTTGGAAGAAATTAATGCGTTTCTGGAAGATGATTCTCCCAATGCCTACGAAAAAGTAGTAGACCGTCTGCTGGCATCGCCCGCCTACGGAGAGCGCATGGCGGCTTACTGGATGGATGTGGCCCGCTACGCTGATAGTTACGGTTACCTGGACGATAAGCACCGCCCCATGTGGCCTTGGCGCGACTGGGTAATTGAAGCTTACAATAAAAACCTTCCCTACGATCAGTTTATTACCTGGCAACTGGCTGGTGATTTGTTACCCGATGCTACGCAGGAGCAGATACTGGCCACCGCGTTTAACCGTAACCACAATCAGAATTCGGAAGCCGGTATTATCTACGAAGAGTATCGGGTAGAATACGTAGCCGACCGTACCAATACTTTAGGCAAAGCTTTTCTGGGGCTGACCCTGGAGTGCGCCCGTTGCCACGATCACAAGTATGACCCGATCAGCCAAAAGGAATACTACCAGATGTTCGCCTTCTTTAACAGCACTTTTGAGATTGGTAGCCCATCGTACGGAGTAGACCAGACTCCGGGACCAGCCTTATTGCTGGCTGATTCGGCCACGGAGGAAGAGATTACTTCGCTAAAGCAGACCATTGCCCGGCACGAGCAGCAGGTAGCTACGCATCATAAAAAAGCTGCTCCCAAAGTGGTGAAAGCAAAGGTGCAGGCCGATATAGCGCAGAATGTGCGTAAAAATCTGGTGGCTTATTATCCGTTTGATGTGGTTACCAATGATCAGTCGCCCAACAAAATAGATTCGTCCAAACCGGCTACATTTAAAGATCCAATTCCCGTAGAGGGAGTGTACAACGGGGCTATCAAAATAGATCCCAATAATCATGTAACCCTGGGCCAGGACGTAGGATTGTTTGAGCGGACCGACCCTTTCACGGTTAGCCTGTGGATCAAACCGGCCAAAACCTACAGCGAAGGTACGGTGTTTCAGCACAACTACCACAAACGCTACGGCTATACCGGCTACACGCTGTTGCTGCTGGATAATAAACTGTCGTTTCAGCTATCTCACTCCTATCCCCACAACGCTATTCAGGTGATGACCACCGAAGCCCTACCGGAAAATGAATGGGCTCAGGTAACACTGACCTACGACGGATCGAGTAAGGCCAGCGGCACGAAGATTTTTGTTAACGGTGAACCGGCTGACACCGAGGTCGTCTACGATAATCTTTACAAAAGTATCATTCCCAAAATCAACGAGCATACCTACGAGTTTGAAGGGTTCTACCTGGGCATGCGGGGCAACCATACCACCTTTCCCGAAGGCTTGATAGACGAACTGAAAGTATTTGATCGAGACCTGACCGCCCTGGAGGTGAAGCAGGTATACGGCGAAGCAAACCCGGTAGATCAGGCTACTCCCGAAGAACTTCAGGAGTATTATCTGGCCCACTATGATCCTCAGTATCAGCAACAGTTGAAAGAGGTGCATAAACTGAGAGCGAAAGAACATACACTGATAGACAGTATTCCCGAGATTATGGTAATGGGCGATTTGCCCGAACCACGTCAGAGTTATATATTGGAGCGCGGAGTCTACGATGCCCACGGGGAAGAAGTATCTCCAACTACCCCCGAGCACGTACTCGGCTTTCCCGATTCTCTTCCTGCCAACCGATTGGGCTTAGCGCGTTGGATGATCAGTCCCGATAACCCTCTGACGGCGCGGGTGGCGGTCAACCGCATCTGGCAAATGCATTTTGGAAAAGGCTTAGTATCTACCTCCGATGATTTTGGCAACCAGGGAGAGTTACCCACGCACCCCGAATTACTCGACTGGCTGGCTGTGAAATTCAGGGAATCCGGCTGGGACAAAAAAGCCATGCATAAGCTGATCGCGATGTCGGCTACCTATCGGCAATCATCAGTGATTACTCCAGAAATGCTGGAGATGGACCCTGATAATGCGTTGCTAGCCCGTGGCCCCCGGTACCGTTTGTCGGCCGAAATGATTCGGGATAACGCTTTGTCAGTAAGTGGGTTGCTTGCCGAGCACGTGGGTGGTCCCAGCGTGTATCCTTACCAGCCCGAAGGGTTATGGGATGAACTCAGCAACAAGCCCTGGCGCTACAAGTACGAACAGGCTGAAGGGGAAGACCTCTACCGCCGCAGCTTGTATACGGTATGGAAACGAACGTCACCTCCTCCTTCCATGCTCATTTTTGATGCCGCCGATCGGGGAGTCTGCACCGTGAACCGACGTAATACCAGCACTCCATTGCAGGCCCTGGTACTCCTGAATGACCCACAGTATGTTGAAGCCAGCCGCATGTTGGCAGAGCGCATGGTTTTAGAAGGCGGCGAAAATGTTGAAGAGCAACTGACCTTCGGATTCCGGCTGCTCACAGGCCGCCACCCGAATGAAAAAGAGTTAGCCCTGCTAAGGCGAATGTACGATGAGGAGAACCAGCGATTTAGTGAAAAGCCTAACCGTGCCATTGCGTACCTGAGTACGGGTGAAGCGCCGAGAAATAAGCAGTTAAATTCTGCAAAAGTAGCTTCTCTGGCAACGATCGCGAACGCCATTATGAACACCGACGAAGCCTATACCAAGAAATAAGTACAACACCATGGATGATCTTCAAAAACTACATCATCAGCACAGCCGCCGCGACTTTCTAACCACCTCCACATTAGGGTTGGGCGGAGCGGCCCTGGCTTCTCTGATGAATCCCTTCAAATCCTTGGGCCAAGGCTTAAGCAGTGGTTATCCGGCAGAAGGCATTCTGTCGTCGCCTCATGTGTTTCCCAAGGCCAAACGGGTGATCTATCTGTTCCAAAGCGGTGGCCCTTCCCAGATTGAGCTTTTTGACTATAAACCCAAGCTAAAGGAGATGGTCGGGCAGGATATTCCGTCGTCCGTTGTGGGGGGTAAGCGTCTGTCAGGTATGGTGTCTAACCAAGCAGAATTTCCACTGGTGGGTTCCATCTTTGACTTTAAACAATACGGGCAAAGCGGAGCGCATGTCAGTGAACTACTGCCGCACACGGCCAACGTGGTAGACGATCTTTGCATCATCAAATCCATGCATACCGACGCGATCAATCACGAGCCAGCGGTGATTTTCGTGCAGACCGGATCGCAGCAGAGCGGGCGGCCCTCCATTGGTTCCTGGCTTAGTTACGGTTTGGGTAGTGAGAATGAAAATCTACCCGCTTTCGTCGTGCTCGTCTCTAAAGGAGGAGGGGCGCAACCGCTGAGCTCTAAAGCCTGGAGTAACGGGTTTTTGCCATCGTACCACCAGGGAGTGCAGTTTCGTTCGGGTAAAGACCCCGTGCTCTACCTGAACAATCCCTCAGGCGTAGACCCCACCGACCGGCGAAGAGCATTAGACTACATCGCTCAACTAAACCGTATGCAGATGGATACTTCGGGCGATCCGGAGATTGAGTCAAAGATTAACCAGTACGAAATGGCTTACCGCATGCAAACCTCCGTGCCGGATGTGGTAGATATGTCGAATGAGCCGGACTATGTGTTTGACATGTACGGACCCGACGCCCGCATTCCCGGTACCTACGCGGCGAACTGCCTGATGGCACGTCGACTGGCCGAACGCAATGTGCGCTTTATCCAACTGTACCACATGGGCTGGGATCAGCACGGGAACCTGCCCAACGGCATCCGGCAGATGACCCAAAGCTCGGATCAGGCCACTGCCGCCTTGATTACTGACTTGAAACAACGGGGTTTACTGGAAGATACTTTAGTGGTTTGGGGGGGAGAGTTTGGCCGTACCAGCTTCTCTCAGGGTAAAATCACCAAAAATAACTACGGACGCGATCATCACCCCAGTTGCTTCACCATGTGGATGGCGGGCGGTGGAGTGAAATCCGGCATTACCTACGGAGAAACCGATGACTTTTCCTATAATGTAGCGAAAGATCCGGTACACGTACATGATTTTCAGGCTACCATGCTACATTTGATGGGGGTGGACCACGAACGCCTCACGTTTAAGCATCAGGGACGGCGCTATCGTCTGACTGATGTACACGGAAAAGTTGTCAATAATATTATCGCTTAAGTTAAGTAAGGGTCAATACCTTTTGGTTTATGTACAGTTTTTTCAACAACCTATTTTCATGGGGAGTAAAATGTTCCCTATTACTTGTCTTGCTGACGTATCTGGTTAGTTGCCAGAGCGGCACAGAAGAGACATCTTTAGCCTCTCAGAAGAAAGTGCCGAAAGAGGTAGACTTCAATCTCCATGTCAAGCCGATTCTCTCCGACCGCTGCTTCGCCTGCCACGGGCCGGATGAAAACCACCGGGAAGCCGGATTACGGCTGGATACAGAAGAAGGTGCAATGAGCGCTTTAGAGGAAGGAGAAGGGCATGCCATCGTGCCGGGCAATGTAAAGAAAAGTGTCGTCTATCAGCGTATCAGGTCCGATGACCCGGAAATGGTAATGCCCCCACCCGCTTCTAATCTGGTACTGACCGAATATGAGAAAGAAGTACTGGAGAAATGGATCAAGCAGGGTGCAGAATGGAAAGCGCATTGGTCGTTTATTCCTCCCGAAAAAGCAGAACTCCCCGAGGTAGATGAAGAAGAATGGGGGCGCAATCCGATTGATCGTTTTGTACTGGCTCGCCTGGAGGACGAAGGATTACAACCTTCTCCCGAAGCCAGCAAAGAAAAACTTTTACGTCGCGTCACCTTTGATCTCACCGGACTACCACCCAGCCCCGAAGAAATTAACGCATTTTTACAGGATGATTCTCCTGAAGCGTACGAAAAAGTGGTAGATCGCCTATTAGCTTCCTCGCATTATGGCGAGCGCATGGCGCCCAGTTGGCTGGACATCTCTCGCTACGCCGATTCCCACGGCTACCAAGATGACCGCCCCCGTACCATGTGGCCCTGGCGCGACTGGGTGGTGAAAGCCTTCAACGAAAATCTGCCCTACGATCAGTTTATCACCTGGCAACTGGCGGGCGACTTGCTGCCCAATGCTACCTATGAGCAGAAACTGGCTACCGGCTTCAATCGTAACCATGCCATTACCCAAGAAGGCGGAGTCATTGCCGAAGAGTACCTTACCGAATATGCCTCTGATCGTACGAATACTTTTTCTTCTACTTTCCTCGGGCTGACGGTGGAATGCGCTCGCTGCCACGATCATAAGTACGATCCCATCAGCCAGAAAGATTATTATCAACTGTTTGCCTTCTTCAATAATGTGCCGGAGCAAGGTCAAATCGACTACTTAAATCAGGCCCCGGAACCTGCCATGCGCGTGCAGAACGCCGAACTGGAGGCTAAAAAAGCGTATGTAGATTCTACCATTCAGGTGCTGGAAAGCAGACTTCGAGACTTGGAGCAGCATCCCGATGCCGGTTTTCAGAAGTGGTTAGCCAATGTTTCTGATAACCCATCTATTGATATTGAGACTGATCAGGAGGCTCATTTTAAGCTAAATGTATTAGAGAATGAAGAGTTTCTGAGCAGCGACGGCACCATCCCAGCAAGAATGAATGTGGCCTTACCCAAGAAAATCCCGCTGCCGGAGCACGTAGCCGGAAAAGAAGGTAAGGGACTACAATTCAATGGTTCCAACTTCCTGATGCTAGGCGATATTGCCGACTTCGATTACCACGATCATTTCTCCTTCGGAGGCTGGATTCAGCATACCAATGCTCATACATTACGAGCCGGAATATTCAGTCGCCGCAACGGTGAGATCCAACGGCAGGGCTATGACATGACCCTGACGGAAGATAATCGCTTAAGCCTGCGCCTGATCCACCACTTTGACCAGCAAAAATATCTGGAGGTGACTACCCAGGCAAAAATTCCGGCGAAGCAATGGACTCATGTCTTTGCCACCTACGATGGCTCAGGAAAAGCCGAAGGCGTGCAACTGTACATCAACGGGCGAGCGCAGGCAGTAACCGCTCCGCACGATAACCTGGGTCGCCAATCCATTCTGAACGGTAACGAATTCCTGGTCGGCCACTGGAACTCCCGTGACCGGGCGACTGATACCTACGGTTTCGAAGGCGGCACCATTGACGAAGTCCGCATCTATCATCGAATGCTAAGTCCACTGGAAGTGCAGGCTTTGGCCGAAGTACCGACGAGTACTTCCAAAGAAGCGTTGTATCGCCATTATCTAACCAAAGCCAGTTCGGAATTTCAGCAGCTTAATCAAAAATTGGATAAACTGCGCCCCCTGGATGTCACCATTCCCGATGTGATGATCATGGCAGAGCGGGAAGAGCGTAAGCAGGCGTATGTACTGGCGCGTGGGTCTTACGATGCACCTACCGATCCGGTTAGCCCCGGCACTCCGAAGGCGCTGCTGGCTTTCGACGAACGATTTCCTCAAAACCGGTTAGGGCTGGCTCAGTGGCTGGTAGACAAAGACAATCCGCTCACAGCCCGGGTGGCGGTGAACCGCTTCTGGCAATTATATTTTGGAAAGGGCCTGGTACGCACGCCCGAAGATTTCGGCAATCAGGGCGATCTGCCTACGCATCCGAAGCTGCTGGACTGGCTGGCTGTAGAATTTCGGGAGTCAGGCTGGGATGTAAAGGGCATGCAGAAGCTGATTGTGATGTCGGCTACCTATCGGCAGGCATCAGAGATCACTCCTAAAAAACACAAAAAAGATTCGGAGAATCTTCTGCTGGCTCGGGGGCCGAATGTACGCCTTACTGCCGAGATGTTCCGGGATAATGCCCTGGCGGTGAGTGGGCTGTTGGTAGACAGTTTGGGCGGGAAATGGGTAAAACCCTATCAGCCCGATGATATCTGGAAAGCGATGGCTAACCAGATTGGGGAAAACAAGTACCGCCCGAGTAAAGGTCAGGGACTATATCGCCGAAGCTTGTACACCTACTGGAAAAGAACCATTCCTCCACCTACCATGGTCATGTTTGATGCGCCCGAACGAACCATCTGCGCAGTGAAACGGCAAAGTACCAGTACTCCACTACAATCTCTGGCGCTTTTGAATGACCCACAGATCGTGGAAGCTGCCCGTAAGCTGGCGGAAGTGATGCTAAAAAAGGGTGATGAAACACTCAAGGAACAAATTGCTTACGGTTTCCAGGCCATGACATCTCGCATGCCAAAGGAAGAGGAGCTGGAAATATTGATGGCGCTGTACGAAGAGAAACAAGCCTATTTTCAATCCAAGCCTGAGGAAGCACAGAAGCTGCTACACGTAGGGGATTCACCTTGCGACCCTGACCTGGAACCGGCGCAGGTAGCTGCCTTGACGGTCGTGGCCAATACTTTATTCAACCTAGACGAAGCTAAATTCAGAAGTTAACGATATGGACATATTAAGCGAGCACTTTCATCAAATGAACCGACGGCACTTTCTTTCCAGCTTAAGTCTGGGTTTAGGCAGTGCTGCCTTAGGCAGTTTACTGGGATGTAATGCTACCGGACAACCGGCTGCCGGGCCGTTACCCGGAGCAGGCATCTTAGATAAACTCCATTTTGCTCCCAAAGCCAAGCGGGTGATCTACCTGTTCCAAAGCGGAGGCCCTTCCCAAATGGAGCTTTTCGATTACAAACCCCTGCTTCGGAAAATGAACGGCGAAGAGTTGCCAGAATCGGTACGGAACGGGCAGCGCCTCACCGGCATGACTGCTGGCCAGTCTTCATTTCCACTAGCCGCTCCCATCTTTGACTTCAAGCAACGGGGCCAAAGTGGTGCCTGGGTCAGTGATCTGATGCCCCATACCGCAGAAATTGTGGATGATCTGTGCTTCATCAAAACCATGCACACCGAAGCTATCAACCACGACCCGGCCATTACCTTCTTCCAGACCGGCTCCCAACAACCCGGTCGCCCCAGCATCGGTTCCTGGCTCAGCTACGGACTGGGCAGCGATAATCAGAATCTACCTACCTTCATTGTACTGCTATCCCGCGGCGCGCAGCGGCCTCAGCCTATTTATTCCCGCTTGTGGGGCAATGGCTTCCTGGCATCGCTGCATCAGGGAGTGCAGTTTCGGGCAGGTAATGATCCGGTCCTCTTCCTCAATAATCCGGACGGTATGGACTCCAAAACCCGGCGCGACGTGCTGGACCATCTGAACCAGCTCAACACCATGCGGCTCCAGGATTTCGGTGATCCGGAGATTGAGTCGCGCATTGCCCAGTACGAGATGGCCTACCGCATGCAGACTTCCGTGCCCGAAGCCTTAGATTTGTCAGACGAGCCAGATAGCACGTTTGAAATGTACGGTGAAGATGCCCGCAAGCCCGGCACCTATGCCGCCAACTGCCTGCTGGCTCGTCGGCTGGCTGAGCGAGATGTGAAGTTTGTACAACTCTATCATCTGGGCTGGGATCAGCACGAGCAACTGCCCCGGGAGATCTCCTCGCAGTGTCGCGATACCGATCAGGCATCAGCGGCTTTGGTGAAAGACCTCAAGCAACGCGGACTACTGGAAGATACGCTGGTCGTTTGGGGAGGTGAATTCGGTCGCACCAATTATTCCCAGGGTAAACTCACCGCTGATAACTACGGCCGCGACCACCACCCCCGCTGCTTCACCATCTGGATGGCCGGGGGAGGCACGAAACCAGGGATTACCTACGGAGAAACTGATGACTTCAGCTACAACATCGTCAAAGACCCCGTCCACGTGCACGACTTCCAGGCCACTCTACTACACCTGCTAGGAGTAGACCACGAACGCCTAACCTTCAAACACCAAGGCCGCCGCTACCGCCTAACCGACGTAGAAGGAAAACTAGTAAAAGGCATACTCGCCTAACGTAAAAATAAAGGCGAAAAGTGCTTCTAGTATATAAGGGGAAAGCTTGCTGTCCGAACGAAGTGAGTTTTAAGCTTTCCTAGATTTTTTGCATACTTTTTTATCGATGAAAAAAGTATGAGCCCGCCTGGCTTCAAGGCAAATGTTTGAAAGCAAAAATATCTATGTTTTGCTCAGTATGACCTAAAATATATGAACGTACGCTTAAAAAATTGACGAGAGAAATAGAGAGAAGATAGAAAAGCGATGCTTTAAAAAGAAAATATATACCTCATGAAAAGGGTACTTACGCACATCATCACCCTATGGACGACCGGAATAATCCTAGTCGCCTGTAACCAGCGAAAAGTAGAATTTTCGCCGGAGATAGAAGCGCAACTACCCAAAACCATCGATTTCAATTACCACATCAAACCCATTCTCTCCGACCGCTGCTTCGCCTGCCACGGCCCGGACAAAAACAAACAGGAAGCTAACTTACGGCTGGATATGCCCGAAAGCGCATTAGCCGCTTTAGGCGATGATAAAAATCGTTATGCCATCGTTCCCGGCCATCCCGGCAAAAGTGAAATGGTTCACCGGATCACTTCCGATGATGCGGAAGTCATGATGCCGCCACCCGAGTCTAACCTGACTCTTTCAGAGGTAGAAGTCGCCATGCTCACCCGCTGGATAGAACAGGGCGCGGAGTACAAACCTCACTGGTCATTCATCCCTCCCGAAAAGCCGGAGGTTCCCGAAGTGGCTCAGTCAAGTGAGGTAAGCAACCCTATTGATCATTTTGTATTAGCTCGTCTGGAAAAAGAAGGAGTGACTTTTTCTCCCGAAGCACCCAAAGTTCAACTTCTCCGCCGGGTAACCTTTGACCTGACCGGATTACCACCCACGCTTGAGGAAATTGATGCTTTTCTGGCTGACAGCTCCGAGAACGCCTACGAAAAAGTAGTAGACCGCCTGCTGGCATCACCCCATTACGGCGAGCGCATGGCGGTAGACTGGCTGGACATTGCCCGCTACGCCGACTCGCACGGTTACCATGCTGACGGTTACCGAATGATGTGGCCTTGGCGCGATTGGGTGATCAAAGCCTTTAACGAGAATCTTCCCTACGATCAGTTCGTTACCTGGCAGATGGCCGGAGACCTGCTACCCGAGGCTACCCAGGAGCAGGTGCTGGCTACCGGATTTCATCGCAACCACCCGGCCAGCTCTGAATCGGGAATTGTCCCGGAAGAGTACCGGGTAGAGAATGTGGTTGATCGGACCAGCACTACTGCCAAAGCCTTTCTGGGCCTGACCCTGGAATGTGCCCGCTGTCATGATCATAAGTACGATCCTATCTCACAGAAAGAATTCTATCAGTTCTCAGCCTTCTTCAACAATGTGGACGAACTGGGCATGATCTCTAACGATGGCAATGCCGCGCCCACTATGCCGCTGATGTCGGAAGAAGTTGCCGAAAAAGTGGATTACATCCGCCAATTAATTGATGAGCAGGAGCAAAAACTTGAGCAACATTCGCAGAAAGTCTTAAAGCAGGAGAGAGGAGAAAGCGTGAAAATAGATCCCAACTTCCTGAAACAAGAACTGGTCGGGCATTATCCATTGGATCAAATCTCAAATGAGAAAACAACTAACCGCGCGGCCAGCCATCCGGCAACCTTACGGGGTGAGGTAGAAGTAGTGGATGGCTATCAGAAAAGCGCACTTCGGTTTGATAGTGAATACGAGTTTTTATCGCTGGAAGAGGTAGGCAATTTTGAGCGTACCGACGACTTTTCCATGGGAGCCTGGGTATACCCTGAAGTCCGGGAAGAGTATACCGTGATTATGGGAAATGCCGGGGGAAAGAATTCCCACTGGCGGGGCTACGAACTTTTTCTGGACAGCGTTAACCGCGTAAGCGTACGCTTTACCCACGACCTGCCCGACCACTGTTTGTACGTCACTACCATCGATAGCATTCCAGTGAAGGACTGGAGCCATCTCATGTTCACCTACGACGGATCCAGCCAGGCCTCGGGCATACGGATTTATATTGATGGAAATCGGGTGCCCGTACAGGTACAATACGACCGCCTGTACAAAAGTATCCGCACCATTGATGATACCTTGAAGCTGGAGCCAACGCCCATCCGGGTAGGCAGAAGTTATCAGAGCGATCTGGACATTGGATTGTATCAGGGAGCCGTAGATGAAATCCGTATTTATGACCGTGAGCTTACCGGACTGGAGGTAGCCGGAGTAACCGGTAATCGTTTCTGGGAAAATAGTGCTTATGAGCAGTTGAACCAGCAACAGAAGACGCTGATTGCGGATTATTATCTTCACCACCAGGACCCTGAGTATCAAAAACTAGCTAAGCAATTAACGAAACTTCGGGAAGAAGAACACGCCACATTGGATACAGTGCCGGAGGTAATGGTGATGCGGGAAATGGACCCGCCCCGAAAGACCTATGTGCTGGACCGGGGAGTGTACGATGCGCATAAAGAAGAAGTGCAGCCCGGTACCCTTTCAGATGTGTTAGCCTTTGAAGATTTTCCTCCCAACCGGCTAGGTCTGGCGCAATGGCTTCTAAGTCCGAAAAATCCCCTCACGGCCCGGGTGACGGTCAACCGGTTTTGGCACATGTTTTTTGGCCGGGGCATCGTAGGCACGCTGGAAGATTTCGGAAATCAGGGTGACCTGCCTACGCATCCCGAATTGCTGGATTGGCTGGCCGTAGAGTTCATGGATTCCGGTTGGGATGTGAAAGCACTGCTTCGCCTGATCGTAACGTCTGCTACTTACCAACAGTCATCTCAGACCAGTAAGGAGCTAATAGCCGAAGACCCGCAGAACGAATTACTGGCCCGAGGACCCCGTTACCGGCTACCGGCTGAAATGATCCGCGACAATGCGCTGGTAGCCAGTGGGTTATTGGTAGACAAGATTGGCGGGCCGAGCGTAAAAACCTATCAGCCGGAAGGGCTATGGAGCAAAACCCACTTTTCCCGTTTGCTGGTAAACTACGAACCTGACGAAGGTGAGAAACTATACCGCCGAAGCCTATATACCTTCATCCGCCGTACCGCACCTCCGCCTACCATGACCGTGATGGATGCCTCGGACCGGAGTATGTGTATCGTGCGTCGGCAAACGACCAGCACCCCGCTACAGGCCTTATTATTACTCAACGAACCTCAGTTGTTGGAAGCCTCCCGCCTCATGGCCGAACGGGTACTCAAGGAAGGAGGAGAAAGCGTGGAAGAACGATTGAACTACACCTTCCGGTTGCTGGCCAGCCGCGAACTGAGAAAAGAAGAACTCTCGCTGATGCACGAATTGTATCAGCAGGAGTACAAAAAATACCAGGCTGATCAGCAGGGAGCGGCCGAGTTGCTGAAAGTAGGGGATTATCCGCGGGATACTTCTTTGCCGTTACCCGAAGTAGCGGCTCTTACCGTGGTAGGTAATATGATGATGAACTACGATGAAGCGAACACCAAACGATAAAATAGTATGAGCGACTGCCATCAATTCACGCCTAACTATAGCCGCCGCGACTTTCTGACCAGAACCACACTGGGAGTAGGCGCGGCTGCGCTGGGTGCGCTACTGCAACCCGCCTCGCTATTCGGCCAGTCGCCCGACCCTGCTCACGGGGCATTAGGCTCTCCCCATTTTGCTCCCAAAGCCAAACGGGTAATCTACCTCTTCCAAAGTGGCGGGCCTTCTCAAATGGAGCTTTTTGATTATAAGCCACTGCTGGAAAAAATGAACGGGGAGGAGCTACCGGAATCTATCCGGAAAGGGCAACGCCTCACCGGGATGACTGCCGGACAAAAATCTTTTCCGCTGGCCGGTTCTCAGTTTAAGTTTGCCCAATATGGCAATAGTGGGGCCTGGGTGAGCGAACTTATGCCGCATACCGCGAAGATCACAGACGAGCTTTGCTTCGTAAAGTCCATGTATACCGAAGCGATCAACCATGATCCGGCCATTACCTTCTTCCAGACCGGTTCTCAGCAACCCGGTCGACCGTGCATCGGTTCCTGGATTAGTTACGGATTAGGTAGCGACAATGAAAATCTACCCACCTTCTGTGTGTTGCTCTCCGAAGGAAAATCAGGCGGTCAGCCCCTATATTCCCGCTTGTGGGGCAATGGTTTCCTCCCTTCTATCCACCAGGGAGTACAGTTTCAGTCAGGTAAAGACCCGGTACTGTATCTGGGTAACCCTCCTAGCATTGAGCAGGAAGATCGAGGTCGGCAACTGGCTTTTCTGAAAAGAATGCACGAAATGCAATACGAGCGGCTGGAAGACCCGGAGATTAATACCAAAATTGCTCAGTACGAGATGGCCTACCGCATGCAAAGCTCGGTGCCCGAAACCATGAACATCGCCAATGAGCCTGATTACATTTACGATCTCTATGGCCCGGAGGCGCGCATTCCCGGCACCTACGCAGCTAACTGCCTGCTGGCCCGTCGGCTGATAGAGCGCGATGTAAAGTTTGTGCAGTTGTACCATCAGGGCTGGGATCACCACGGAGGGCTTCCCAAGCAAATCCAGAAACTGTCTCAGAGTGTGGATCAACCCTCCGCTGGCCTCATTTTGGACTTGAAGCAGCGCGGCCTGCTGGAAGATACGCTGGTGATCTGGGGCGGAGAGTTTGGGCGAACCAATTATTCACAGGGAAAACTCACCAAAACCGATTATGGCCGCGATCATCACCCACGCTGCTTCACCGTCTGGATGGCCGGTGCCGGAGTAAAGAAGGGCATGGTCTACGGCGCCACCGATGACTTCAGCTATAACATCACTGAAAGCCCCGTCCACGTGCACGACTTTCAGGCCACACTGTTACACCTGCTGGGCGTAGACCACGAACGCCTCACCTTTAAACACCAGGGCCGCCGTTACCGACTCACGGATGTAGAGGGAAAAGTGGTTCACGATATTCTGGCATAGGAAAGCGATTTCGTAGGAATATCATTCATGATGTTCACCTAAATGGAATAATAGAAAATAACCCCCAGAAATGGCAAAAGTCGGATTCCTGAAAGACAACCCTGAATACGTGGATCAAATAGCCCACTGGATGTTCAAGGAATGGGGACATCTGAGAGGTTATACCAATGCCGACCGATACATTCAGTCCGTTTCAAACCGACTCAATAATGATCAAACCCCTCTAACCATCATCGTAAAATCCGAAGGCAATGAATTAATTGCTTTTGCCAGTCTGGTAGATCACGATATGGAAACCCATCAGGAATTATCCCCCTGGATGGGCGGAGTCTTTGTATTACCATCTTATCGCGGACAGGGATTCGGCAAAGTTGTAGTAGGTGAGATCGAACAGGTTGCCAATGAGCTAAGGTATGATAAACTCTACCTATTCACTCTGGACAAAGTAGACTTTTACGCTCATTTGTCATGGACAATAGTAAAGGATGAAGACTACCTGAATTCGTGTGTTACGATAATGACAAAAGACATAAGAAAAGTCAACCAAACTGCTGTTGGAAAATAGAGTCGCATACATAGATAGTTCCAACGCTTGGCTACCTGTCCTTTAGTAAAAAGGCGCTTTTAGCATTGTATCACGGCCTAAGAATCCTTAATTTGCTTCACTTAACACAACCTAAAAGATGATGTCAAAAAATAACCGAAGAGACTTCCTGAAAGGAAGCGCTGCTTTAGCCGGAGGTGCTTTACTCCGCCCTGACCTTCACTTCTACATTCAGAAAAGCAAACCCAAACTGGGTGCCGAAATGCTGGGGCATAATGGATACCGCTACCGAGTGCATGAGGAGTGGGGCAACTTAAACCCCAGCCAGACGCCCGTCAAAAACTGTCACGAAATGGTGATGGACTCTCAGGGGCGCCTCATCATGGTGACGGACGAAACTAAAAATAACATTATCGTCTACGATAAATCAGGCAAGCTGCTGGAAACTTGGGGGCATGATTACCCCGGCGGACACGGGCTTACCCTGCACGATGAAGGCGGAGAAGACATGCTCTACATCTGCGACCCCAACGAAGGGCGAGTAGATAAGGCCACTGCAGATGGCAAAGTGCTAATGACCTTAAAAACCCCGCACGAACTGGGCATCTACCAAGAAGAAGACCCTTACAAACCCACGGAAACCACCATTGGCCCCAACGGAGATATTTACGTGGCCGATGGTTACGGACATCAGTACATCATCCAGTACGATGCCAAAGGCAAATACATTCGTCATTTTGGCGGCGCAGGCGATAACGAAGATCAGTTTTCTACGGCACACGGTGTGGCCATTGACGACCGGGATTCATCGAACCCTACGCTGCTGTGCACCTCTCGCGTGCACAATGCTTTCAAACGCTTCTCATTGGACGGAAAGTACCTGGAAACCCTCTTTCTCCCCGGTGCTTTCGTTTGTCGCCCGGTGATTGATGGTGAAAATCTATACGCCGGAGTCTGCTGGTCGCGGTTAAAGTACCTGAACCAAACCCCCAATTCCGGTTTCGTAACCATTCTGGATAAAAACAATAAGGTGATCTCGAACCCCGGTGGTACCGAACCCGAATACCGCAATGGCGAACTGCAACTAATGGTACAAAGCGAACCTCTGTTCAAGCACTGCCACGATGTGTGCATCGATGAAGACAAAAACATCTACGTCTGCCAGTGGAATGCTAACCAGACTTATCCGATTAAACTGGAGCGAGTGTAAATTGTAAATATGGAGTACTATAAAGAAACATAGCCGGGGAATGACTCTCGCACATGGGGCGCAAAGCAGGCTTATGATACGGAGGAAGAAGTATTGGGCAGATAAATCGAGACAATAGTGCCCCGATTAATACGGCTATTGACACTGACTGAGCCTTGAAAATAGTCGGTAAGATATTTGGTAATATATAATCCTGCACCATCTCCATGATTGGGGTTGCGCTGGTGCTCCTGATAGAAAAGTTGAAAAATTTTTCCGGCATCCCAGCGCAAATCTATGCCTTCGCCATTATCTGCCACGGAAAGCTTCAGCATGTTGTTGGGAAGTTGTTTGACCCGGATTTGCAGTTTTAACTCTCGATGCGAAGACCTGAATTTGATTGTGTTAGAAATCAGTTGATACAGAATCTCACAAAAGGCGTTCTGTGAAGTATGCCAAAGGCGAAGCATAACCTTTAGGTTTACTTGCGCTTCCAGATGGTTCAGGGTGGGGGTAAAATTTTTAAATACCTGATCTATGGCTAATGGAAGGATAAATGGCTTTACCGTTTTATCAATGTTCAGTAAACAATGCTGTACGAACAGAAACCGGGTATATTTATTTTGCAGATGATCTTTCGCCTGTTTTAACAAAGGGGTGTACTTGTTTTCAGCAAGCGTAATCGGTTGAGATAATTGGTTAATTGCCAGAACTAATTCCTGAATAGGTGACTGTAGGGTAGCCATTAAATCAGTTACCAGTACTTCTGTCTCTTGTAACGATTCCGGTAAGGAGCGAGCCTTCTGAAGGCTTGTTCGGTGTTGCTGAAAAATTTTCCTGCGCTCAATGGCGTAGATGATACTTCGCCTCAACTGAGGTAAACTATATTCTCCATCTACCAGAAAATCCTGAAAGCCTAACTTGATAGAGTTGCCGGCGATGGCCTGATGATCAATGTTGGAAATGATAATGATGGGAAGGTAAGAAAAAAAGTGCAGAGCCTGGCTGAGCAGGTGGCTGCTGGAATCATGGAGTAAGTCGATGCCAATGACCATGCCATCGTAGGGCCGGCTTGCCGAAGAGAAAGCAGCGGCTTGGAGATCCTCGAATATATGCAAGTGAAACTGATCATTCCATTGCTCAGTTTGAGTAGTCCAAGTGTGGCTTCGCAAAAGGTTTTCTTCAACGACCAATACCTGATAGGGGCAATCGTTCATAATAGCATTTTACCTGTTGACTGAAAAGGTGGCTGGTTAATTGTGCAACGAGGAAACAGCGTTAGTTAAGCCGGGTAGGCCCTATGACGAAAGAGCCAAGCCAGTAGTTTTGTATGCCTTGAATAATGGTTGTAAATAAGTTGAAATCCAGAGGCTTGGCAATATAACAATTCGCATGTGAGTCATAGGCATCATTGATATCCAGTTCGGCCTCAGAAGTAGACAAAACAACGACTGGTATGCGCTTAAGATCCTGGCTGGCTTTGATGGTTCTGAGCACAGTTCGCCCATCTACTTTTGGCAGGTTTAGATCCAGCAGAATCATATCGGGACGAAGTGTTTCGAGCATGTCTAATGCTTCTTGGCCATCATTGGCAATGGATAGTTCTACCCGGTGCGCATCGGTTTTAAGCGCTTCCTGGATGAGACGCACATCGCCTGGGTTATCTTCAACCAGGAGTACCGATTTCTTTTTGACTGTAATGCTTGACCTCATCATGAAATGATATTTTTGGAATTTTGAAAAATACAGTTGCTCCCTGATTTATTGTAGAATCGACCCAGATACTTCCATGGTGAAGGTCAATGACTTTTTTGACGACTGCCAGACCGATTCCTGTTCCATCTATCTTTGAATTTAGTCTTTTAAAGATAGTAAAAATCCTATCATGAAATTTTTTCTCTATTCCAATACCGTTGTCTTTTACCGAAAACTCCCAAAAATTTCCTTTTTCCTTTGCATCAATGCTAATTATTACATCATTCTCCGATCTAAACTTAATGCTATTCCCAATCAAATTCTGGAATAACTGAATCATTAGGGTATCATTGGCCTGAATTGTAGGCAAAACATTACACTGTAAGGTTACCTGGTGTTCTTCCAGCAAAATCGATAGGTTTTGGGTAACTACGTTAATTACCTCATTCAAATCGATGTTTTCCTGCTGGGAAAATCGGCGCTCTACCCGGGAGTAATCAAGCAAGGCGTTGATTAGCCGCTTCATACGCTCTGCCCCATCTACTGCGTACCAGATAAACTCATTTGCATCCTGATCAAGCTGGTCTTTGTAGCGGGACTCCAATAATTGTAAATAGCTGCTGATCATTCGCAGGGGCTCTTGTAAGTCGTGCGAGGCCATGTAGGCAAAATTCTTGAGCTCTTCATTAGAGCGTTGAAGCTGCTGTTGGTATTGTTCTGAGGCGATTTGCAATCTTTTGTTTTCAGTAATGTCGCGGGTAGAAGTAGTAATGGCAATGACTTTTCCATTTTCCACTACAGTCTTAGATGATGTGTGAATCCATACATAGCGACCATCTTTCTTTTGAAATCGACACTCAACCTCCTTTACCACGGGTTGAGTGTTTGACTCTGCCAGCAAGGGTTCGTGAGAATTCTCTCGGATATTCAGAATATCTTCGGGGTGAATAAAAGAATAGGGATTTTTGCCAATCAACTCTTCGGTACTATAGCCGGTAATTCGCTCGGAAGAAGAACTGACGTAAAGATAATCGCCATTGGGCTCATGCAAACCAACCAAATCAGTCATATTGTGAGCCAGCAGCCGGAGATATTTCTCACTTTCCTCAAGTCTTTTGTCTGTAAGTTGTTTTTCCAGTTGTGCGTTTCGTTCCTTAGTCACATCACGGCCTACTAAGTAGCAAACCTGCTTTTCTGCATCATAGCGTGTGCGCCAGTTGATGATGACTTCAGGGTTGATGCGAGCTTCAAAATGAAAACTGTTTTCTTCTGTGTCAGATTCTGACTTTTTCATCAAATCCATCACTACAGGCTGGTCATCAGGGTGAATAATGGACAAGAAGCCTTGCCCGTAGAGTTGTTCTTTCGTAAGGTTCAACAGGGAAAATAGTATTGGGTTGGCTCGTTGAATGCAGTAATGTCTATCCACAACCATAAAGACATCCCCCGAATGTTCGAAAAACCGTCCCAATATCCGCAGGTCTTCTTCGGCTCTTATTTTCTGTTCAATATCCTGGAAAGTACCATAAAGCCTGATACAGGTATCACCGTTAAACTCAGCCCGACCAATTGCCCGCACCCAGCACTCATTGCCCTTGGCGGTTACTATTTGTAGTTCTTCATCGAAAGACTCACCCGTCTGAATGGCCCGATTCACCCTCTCCTGAATCAGTGTTTGGCTATGGCCTTCTTTGTAAAAGTTAATGCCGGTTGTTAAATCAGGCTCAAAATCAGGTCCTACTTCATGAATTTCTTTCGTGGTTTGTGTCCAGTACATGGTATTGCGAAGCAGGTCATACTCCCAGCCACCTACTCGGGCCACATTGGCAGTTTGCTCCAGCAACTCTTTGGTTTTCTTCAGTTCTTCCTCCTTTTTCTTTAGAGAAGTAAGATCCGTGTGGGCACCCAGCATTCGAATAGGATTCCCTTTTTCGTCACGAATGGCGATGCCCCGGCAGCGAATCCAAACCGTTGAGCCATCTTGATGACGATAGCGAACAATTTGATCGTAGGGGTGGGTAGGATTGGCCAGATGCTTAGAAAAGTTTTCCGTGGCTACTTTGAGGTCTTCGGAGAAGATGATGTCTTGCCATGCATCTGAACGGTGAGGCATATCGGCTGGTTTGCATCCCAGTGTTCTCCAAAATTTTGGACTCATCCATTCATGCTCCGGTTGTTCCAGATCCCAGTACCACAATCCGTCCAGAGATGATTCTTCGACAAAGTCAAAAATACTTCGGTCACACTTAACCAGTTCGTACAATTCTGCTTCTAAATAATGTCCAGCGCTCTGAATAGGTTGCTGCGTTGACGGGCTGTTTGTGGTATCTTGGTGGGTCATTCTCAAAATAGTAAGTAGTAAATTTTGATTAACATGGATACTTCTCTTTTGCCTTCTTTTGTAGGTAGAAGTAAAATTTTTGTTCTTCCGACAGGCGATTGATTTTACGGGACTGTACTGTAAAACGATTATCCCAGGCCATTGGAGTGCACTTCGCTCAGCAGAAAGGTAAACGTTGTTCCTACGTCTACCTGGCTTTCTACGGTAATTTTGCCGCCTAACTCTTCCACAATCTTACGAATCAGGTAGAGACCAACGCCTTTTCCTTCAGTATCCGGATGAAACCGTTTGAAGGGGGTAAAAAGCTTTTCGCCGTGCATGGCCATATCAATGCCCAGTCCATTGTCACGTACTGTGAGGGTATATACCCCTTCGGCAACCTCTTGGGTAGTCAGATGGATCTGTAACCTTCGCCGGGGTGAACAATATTTAATAGCGTTGCTCAGCATATTGAGCAAAATGCTTTTGAGTACCGAGGGTGGGTAAAGAATATTCGGAGCTTCAAAGTTGGTAATAATTTCAGCTTTGGCAGCCCGGATTTTTTCATCTAACAACACGCTGGTTTGGGTATACAAATTGTTCCAGCATTGCAGGGAAGATTGAATTGCCCAGGATCTTTGTTGCTGAAGCAGAGACAGTATATCGTTTAAATGTTGGTCCAGACTGGTGGCAGTAGTTTTAATTCGGCCCAAGAGCATTTCCTGGTCAGGAACCTGCTCCATTTCACTCAATTGCACCAGACCCAGGATATTGGCAATAGGCCCCCGGATATCGTGGGAGAGCATATGGGTGAACTGTTCAAGTCGGTCGTTAACCTGCTGGAGTTGCTCATTGCGCTGCATAAGTGAACGTTGAAGTTGCTCACTTTCCTGAACCGACCGGTGTCGTTCAATGGCGTATTGGATAGCGCGGCGCAGCGAAGCCTGATTAATTTCACCTTTAACCAGATAATCCTGGATGCCTTCTTTGACAGATTTTTTAGCCAGCTCCAGGTCATCGAGCCCGGTTAGGATGACAATGGGCTTATTTTCGAAATACTGAGTAGCCAAGGCAACGGTTTCTTCTCCGCTGGAATCGGGCAGAGACAAGTCTACTACAATGACCTCGGGGGAGAAGAGTTGATCCAGATGCCGGGCTTTCTCCAGCGAATCGGTATTGGAAACATGATAGGTGACCGTGGAAGAATCACGGAGGTATTCCTGAAACAGTCTTACATCAGCAGCGTTGTCCTCAATCAATAAAATATTTTGCATCACTGAGCTTTTTTGATCAATCATCGGAAATAAAGTGCTCTGCAATGGTAATAACTTTTGATAGTTAAATGCGCTTTTTGAGCGTGGCGACTCCTTTACATACCAGACAAACGATGTAAGTATTTCAGATTTATATTCGCTTTCTGTTATTTTATAGAATTCTTCTCATAACTGTATTGGGGTATGCACAAAATATTTGTAGTAAAATAAGAGAAGAGAATGAAGATAAATAAAAATATATGAAGAATAAATAAAATATATTTATTGAATAGTGCATTTTTAGAAGCAGAGCTTGTAGTTTCATCCTTTTATCTTACATGCAAGAATTTACCTATTTTTTACCAGTGATAAATACGCTGTATTTCTATGTGAAAACTAGAATCATCAAAAAATAGCAAGAGTAGCATCACTTAGGTAAAGAGGAAGAGGTTGTCGGGAAATTAAATTAACGGTTACGTTAACGGAAATGGAATTCATTAACCAAATCTTACGCTGGGGTTGTATTTTACTAAATGTCTTCTCAGAAGGCATTCTAAGAAAGGAGCAAATCAGGCAGCGTAACCTTATCTGAATAAACCAGGGGGCTTATTAGACTATTTTTTACCCATAAACGGGTAGCGAAAATCCGTAGGTGGATCGAAGGTTTCTTTGATGGTGCGGGGAGATACCCAGCGTAGTAAATTGAGCGCAGAGCCAGCCTTATCATTCGTTCCCGAGCCACGAGCCCCGCCGAATGGCTGCTGCCCAACCACGGCTCCGGTAGGTTTGTCATTGATGTAGAAGTTCCCGGCGGAATGGCGAAGCTTGCGCATGGCCAGTTCGATGGCGTAACGATCCTGAGAGAAGATGGCTCCGGTGAGGGCATAGGGTGAGGTTTGATCTACCAGCTCCAGTGTCTCCTCGAAGCGTTCGGGTTGGTACACGTAAACCGTCACTACCGGCCCGAAAATCTCCTCGCACATGGTAACATACTTGGGTTCCTGCGCCTGTAATACCGTAGGTTGAATAAAGTAGCCTTTCGACTTGTCATATTCTCCCCCAGCGACGATCTCTGCTAGCGGATCATTCATGGCGTCGTCAATATACTTGGCAATACGGTCGAAAGCGGTTTCGCTGATGACGGCCCCCATGAAATTGTGGAAGTCGGTCACATCACCTACCTGGATGTGCTTGAGGTCTTCCAGTACGTATTGTTTTACCTCATCCCATAGGTTGTTGGGGATGTATACGCGGGAAGCGGCCGAACATTTTTGTCCCTGAAACTCAAAAGCTCCCCGCACAATGGCCGTGGCTAGTGCTTTAGCATCGGCAGAAGGGTGCGCTACGATGAAATCCTTGCCACCGGTTTCGCCCACAATGCGGGGATAGGAACGGTATATATCAATATTGTTGCTAATCGTTTTCCAGAGTTGTTTGAAAACTTTGGTGCTGCCGGTAAAGTGCAATCCGGCAAAATCCGGGTGTTTGAATATGACCTCACCGGCTACCGGGCCATCTACATTGATCAGGTTAATGACGCCGTCGGGTACTCCGGCTTCGCGGAAGATTTGCATGAGCAGGTTAGCAGCGTAAATCTGGGTCTCCGCGGGTTTCCAAACCACCGTATTGCCCATCATGGCGGGAGCTGTAGGAAGATTCCCGGCAATGGCGGTAAAGTTAAACGGGGTAATGGCAAAAATGAAACCTTCCAGCGGGCGTTGTTCTACCCGGTTCCATACTCCAGCAGGAGAGATCGGCGGTTGCTGCTCGTAAATTTCCGCCATGTATTTCACATTGAACCGGAGGAAATCCACGATCTCACAGACCGCATCAATTTCAGACTGGTGCGCCGTTTTCGATTGACCTAACATAGTGGCCGCGTTCATCTGGTAGCGGTACTTTCCGGCAATCAGGTCGGCAGCTTTCAGGAAAATGCTGGCGCGCTGTTCCCAGGCCATATTTTCCCAGGCATACTTCGCTCCCAAGGCAGCATTAATGGCCTGTTCTACGTGGGAAGCATTGCCTTCGTAATAATGTCCTAATATGTGCTGATGGTTGTGCGGAGGATTCAGCGGTTTCTTGATGTCCGTAGTGATCTGTTCACCTCCGATGTACAATGGAACCTCAACTTGCTGAGATTGCAAGGCCGTCAGGGTGGCTTGTAAGGCTTCTCGTTCAGGAGTGCCGGGAGCGTACGGGTAAATGGGCTCGTTGGTGGGGGTAGGAACCTGATAAAATCCGGTAGACATAAGGCAGTTATTTTCGGGTCATCAAAAAGTAGGGCAAAGGTAGCCCTTTTCTAAAAGAAGAACCAGCAAGAATAGTCGTCTGTTCAATCAGGCAAAAAAAAGACCTTAGAAACTTGCTCTAAGGTCTTTTAATGGTACAGTCATAGGGGTTACTTTTTCATCAGCTTGGTGCTATAAGACTGATCACTCTTTTGTACTCGTAAGTAGTAAAGCCCCGCCGGAAGCGCTTCTAGATCAAGGGTTGAACGCATATGTGACAATGTTGTGCTAACGACCTGCTTTCCGGAAATATCAGTGATAATCAGGTGTCCCTCAATCCACGGAGCAGGAATCTCAAGTGTAAGTAAGCCCCTCGTGGGATTAGGGTACGCGGCGATGGCTACTTCGTTGTTTTCGCTGATGCTCGTAATCGGATCGGCAGGCTTAACCTCATCGGTGGAGCGTAATGTAATGATCTGCTCGGCGATGGCGACCAACGCCAATGGGGTATCGGTTACCTCCACCAGATTTTTCTGAAGTTCCATTCCTTCATAGTCAGCCAGGAAGTAATAACTACCGGGTGGAATATTCGGAAAGGTAAAAGCACCGGCACTGTTGGTCATTCCGTAGCCTACTATTGTCTGATTGGTTTTCTGGACAAAATAGACCGGAACGCCTGGGAGAGCAACTTCTTCTAATATTCGTCCACCTTCGGTACTTTCCAACATCAGAGTGCCATGAACCTGCACGCCGGTTTGGGCACTGGTATCCGGTTTGGCCAGCAAGAGGGGTGTCAGGGTAGTGTCCTGTAACAACGTTAGAATACTGGCCTGGGCTAAGATCAACTGATTGCCGGAGTAGGTAGAGAAATACGCTTCGTCATCAGGATCTAACCGTAGACTGTAAAATCCTTTGACTACTTCAGTAAATGCTCCACTGCCAGCCGCGAATAATTGTTCCTGCTCTCGAGTAAAGCCGCTTCCTGTTGCTCTATGCAAACTGGCAGTAACCGTTGAGTACTGGCCCATCCCTGACAATTGCACGTTGACAGTAAACGAATCATCAGTTTGGTCAGGATCGTTGGGATTGGGAGGAATGGTATCCGAGGTGTATACCAGAAATGACTGACTTACGGGTAATGCTGCTTCATAAATAAGGTTTCCCGACTGGCTGGCAGTTACGGTCACTGTGCCGGTGTCTAACAGCAACAGCATACTATCTCTGAGTTCAGCCGCACCTTCAACCGAAAATTCAATTGGCAGACCAGAACTGGCCGAGATGATCAATGCCACCGAATCTGTCAGCGCAATATTCTGGTCGTTGATGGCCGTAAATGCGATTGTCTGGCTTCCCCGGCCGATCGTAAACTTTTGGGTGACCGGAGTTGCGGCTCCGTAGAAATCATCTCCCGGCTGGGTGGCTCGGATTGTCACCTCGCCGACACCGGTGGTAGTCACTAAATCGCCTTCCAGATTTACCAGGCTATCTCCCTCAATCGCCTCAAAGTAGGCGGGCAGCCCGGAGGTGGAAACCGCATTTAGTACGAAAGGCTCGCTGCCGTAAGCGACATCCGCAATGGGTGAGAAGGTGAGGCTATTGGCCTGAGCCTGCACGTTTACCGTCATCGGATTACTCTCCAGTACCAATCCCGGTACATTAGGGTTTGTTACCTGACAGGTATGCACTCCATCGTGGCTAATGATGATGGGGTCCAGGACGTACTGATTCGTGGTGGTGGTATCTACTGCTGCTCCATCCCGAAACCACACGTATTGGTTATCGGGTACCGAGGCATCAATGCCCAGGGATAGGGTGTAGCTGTCACCGGTCTCTCTGAAAGTGTTGCTGGTAGAGCCAATGAGTGCCTGAGGAGCGTATAATACCCGAGGCAACGCAGCTACGATCGGTAACAGCGCACTGAAGGTGAATTGATTATCATCTATTTCAATGACTCCCTGCGTGAGCGGCAGGCTGCTGTCAATCTCCGTAAACTGATTTCCGCTTAATCGCAATGAATCCGTAGTTTCCTGAAAATTACTGATCCATTCTCCTAGATTGCCGGTCAATTCATTCCCGCGAAAGTCGGCGTATACCAGGGCCGTAAGGTTAATCATAGCCGTGGGAAAGTTACCAGATAGCTGATTATTCCCCACTTCCAGCCGGGTAACCCGATGGTCTGCTACGGTCACTCCCTGCCAGGTATCGATGGTTCCGCTCAGCCAGTTTGTATTATCGGTCCAACCCAGGCCATTAGTCGCATTATAAAGCGCAACGAGCGCCAGAGAGTCGATGATGAGTGAATCTTGCGGAGTGGTAAATACGATGGTATCGGATGAGGGGCTGTTACCGCAACTATTGCTGGCCAACACCCTTCCGTAGTAGGTCATCAGGGGAGTGAGTCCGGTGGCCAGGGCCTGGGTGGAATCTACCGTAGCCGTACTCACCAGGCTGGAGAAAAGCGCATCGGAAGCCACCTCTACGGTGTACATATCTGCGACCATGACCGTATCCCAATGCAGGGTTGCCTGATTGTATTCGGCAATCGCCCCGACATTGAGAGGAGCAGTTGGCAGACTGTCCGTCGTAAAGGTTAGCACAGCGCTAATGCCCGCCCCACAACTGTTACGGGCTGATACCCTTCCGTAGTAGGTGATTCCCGCTGATAAGCCGGTAGCGGTGAAGTTAGGAGTAGCCGTAACCTGTAAAAGATCAATGCTGCCGAAAGCCGGATCATCATCTATTTCTATCTGATAATCAGTAGCAGTGGCGGTGGCATCCCATCCAATATCAGCTCCATCGCACACCGTATTGATAACCACGGCGTTCGTCGGCGTGGCCGGAACATCACTGGTTTGGTAAGTGCCGGTAGCCGAAGGCCCCGAGCCGCAGACGTTTTGGGGCGTCACCCGGAATTCATAAGTAGTGCCAACCGACAATCCAGCCAGGGTAAGCGAGGTGGAAGGAATCGTTTGAGAGAGGTCGGTAGTGGCAAAGCCATCCTGAGAAACCTCCAGCAGATAACTGGCTGCATAGGTAACGGCATTCCAACTGACTTTAAACCCATTACAGTTGGGGTTGGAAGCAATTAGATTAGGCACCGGGGTGGCCGGAATATCCAATAGGTCTACGGAGATCGTATCAGATGAAAAAGACATGCCGCAGGAAGTCACAGCACGTACCCGGTAAAAATAGGTGGTAGCGGCAGTGAGACCAGTAACATCCAGAAAGGTATCGGTGGTTGACGAGGCGTTGTAACTTGCGAGTATATTGCCAAAGAAAAGATTCTCAGCCACATCTACCTCATAGTTCGAAGCACCGAATACCGGATGCCAGATAGCCGTAAACGCATCGCAGGTAATGTTATCGGCGGGCTGAGCGGTCGGCTCATTCATATCTATTATCGAAATATCGAAGGTGGCAGAATCCGTGCAGGTACCACTCACCGTGTAAGTCACGGTATGATCACCGGACGGACTACCTGCCAGGTCAATCTCTCCGGTAGCCCCATTAACCCCCAAGCCCGTGGGCGAAGAGAACGTGCCACCCGGTGTCGTAACGGTCGGAGTAGGGTTCACATCCGTAGGGCAATAGGTTGTGCCGGAATATGAGAAACTGGCATCGGGGAGAGCGTTCACTGTATAAGTGACGGTGGCAGTATTGGTGCAACTTCCATCATCAGCTAACGCGTATGCAACCTGGCCATCAGAAACCAAGTAGCTAGCAGGGGCAGCAATTGGGGTCGTTAATCCTGCATTCTCGAACCAGTTAAAGAGATATCCGGCACCTCCATCAATAGCAGCTTCCAATGCTGTTAGATCAACCGTAGTTTGTCCACTACCAAAAGCATCTTCGCACACTACCGGAGTCTGATCAGTGGCGGTAGGCTTACCATTCACCGTAAACGTTACTGAGGCGATATCCTGATTGGTACCGTTATCTACTTCGGCAAATACCACATTGCCATCGGTAGCGGAGTAAGTGGCAGGAGTGGAAATCGGGGTGATGGGATTGCCTATGGCCGAAGTGTCCTGATACCAATTGACGGTATGAGGAGTACCTCCTGTGATGCTGGGTTCATACGTAGTGAGGTCGACAATAGCAGAGCCGCCGCCGGGAGTATCTTCACAAACACCAGGCATCTGATCAAAAACAGTGGGGCAGTGCCCGGCACCAAAGCATTCGCCATCGGCGCAATCTATCAACCCGTCAGAATCATCATCTATGTCGTTGTTGCAGATTTCCTGAGCAAAAACCCCCAGCGAAATCAGCCAGAATAAGAAAAGTAAAACCTGTTTCATAATGAAAGATTTCTTGGATAGGTGCAATTACTGTTCTTTAATAAAGGGATGATTGACTAATTTCACTATGAAAAGTACATTCCTTCCATTTGCCTTGGTTTAAGGCTTCTCAGGGCCTGTAAACCCTTATTTTATTCAGGGTATTTGTTATCAATTGGAATAACGGTAGATTGTATAGTAATAGCCAAGCCTTCATGCAGCGACCCTTTCTCATGCTACTTCTCGTTTTGAGAGCCAGTATTTTTTCTTTTGCTCAGTCGGTAGAGGACGTACCGCTGACCCGCACTCCCTCCGGTGTCTCGCTCACGGAGTGGATACAGGAAGTAGAAGCTTCGCACCCTGCCCGCTTCTTTTATCGCCCGGAATGGACCGACTCTATTACCGTAGATCAGTCTTTTACCGAAACTTCGTTGGTGGAAGCTCTTTCTACATTACTGGAAGGAACAGATCTCTCGTTTGAGAGGTATCAGAATTATTATATTGTGCTGTTTTCCTCTTCTCCGCTTCGGGCAAGTCGAAGTACAACCGACGGGGCTAATAGCCGAATTGTCATCGGGGATTCCTTACAGGCCGAGGGGCAGACTGAAGCTGTCATTAGCGGCTATATCCGTGATGGAGGTACAGGGCAGGGCATTGCCGGAGCCACTATTTTTTCGCAGGAAGCCGGAGTAGGTACCTCTACCAATGCCAATGGCTACTATTCATTTTCAGCGCCATTGGGAGATGATCGCTGGCAGGTTGCTTCGCTGGGGTATGAAGCCGAGCAACGGGATGTGCGGGTGGTGGCTAACGGTACTTTCTCAGTAGATCTTTTTGAAGAAACTTCGCGGCTGGAAGAAATTACCATTACCGATCGGGCGGAAGACAATAACGTAGCCGGTGCCCAGATGAGTGCGACCCGGATGGATATTCAGCGGGTGCAGAAGATGCCCGCCTTTCTGGGAGAAGTGGATCTGATCAACGCGATTGAAATGCTGCCCGGAGTAAGTGTGGCGGGAGAAGGATCAGCCGGGTTTAATGTACGAGGCGGAGATGTGGGGCAGAATTTAATCCTGCTCGATGGCATTCCCATCTATAACCCTTCCCACCTGTTTGGGTTTTTCTCCGCCTTCAATGCCGACTTGCTGCGCGATGCGACCTTATACAAAGGCGGTATTCCGGCCCGCTACGGTGGCAGGATCGCTTCGGTGCTGGATATTTCGATGAAAGAAGGAAACCTGCGGAAGTTGCAGGTCAGTGGGGGTGTTGGAGTGGTGGCGAGCCGTTTATCCCTGGAAATTCCGATTGTGGAAGAAAAAAGCAGCCTTATCGTCGGTGGACGGGCATCTTATTCTGATTGGATACTGAACCGGGTCAATGATATTACGATCCGCCAAAGCGAAGCTTCTTTTTATGATGTGAATGCCAAATGGACGTACCGACTCAATGAAGCGCATAAAGCAGGAGTCACCGGCTACTTCAGCAATGATGATTTCTCCCTTTCTGACGAGACTACCTATAACTACCAGAACGCCGGAGGGGCATTTCATTGGGATTACCTGATCTCCCAAAAATGGCTTTCAGCGATGAAATTCACCCATTCCCGCTTTGCTTATGCGGTAGGCGATTTTCAGGATAGTGTGCAGGCTTCGCAGATTGAAGCACAATTTGATCAGTCGGGAGGGCAGTGGAGCCTGAACTTTTTCCCGGATGAACAACATGAACTGGGCGGAGGGTTAGAAGTGACCCGCTATCAGTTTTCTCCCGGCAACCTCAGTCCCGAAGGTAATCTTTCGCTGGTGACTCCCCGACAATTGGAGTCGGAACAGGCCTGGGAACTCTCCGGCTATCTCAGTGATGAATTTACCATCAATCCCTTCCTGACGCTCACTGCCGGACTGCGGTACAATTACTATCGGTACATCGGGCCTCGTGACGTGGTAAATTATGCCTCGGGGGTGCCCCGCAGTCTGGGTTCGGTCACCGGAGTAACTCCCTATGCCGAGGATGAAACCATTGTGACCTATCAGGGATGGGAACCCCGGGCCGCCCTGCGGATTGGTCTGAACCAGAGGAATAGTGTCAAACTGAGTTACAATCGCCTGCGGCAAAATACCCATCTAATCTCCAACACTGCCAGTATTACTCCCACGGATATCTGGAAGTTGAGCGATCCCTATCTGCCGCCGCAGATTGGCGATCAGTACGCGGTAGGGTTCTTCCACAATGCTTTCAGTAACACGATTGAAACCTCCGTAGAAGTGTACTACAAAGATATTCTGAACCTGGTCGAGTACAAAGATGGCGCGACCTTGCTGATGAACGATCGTTTAGAAGCGGATTTGCTCAGCGGCACGGGGCGAGCTTACGGAGTGGAACTGTATGTGGCTAAAAATATCGGGCGACTCACTGGCTGGCTGGCCTATACCTATGCCCGAACATTACGAAAGGTAGAAAGTACCTATCTTGAAGAGCAGGTCAATCAGGGAAGCTGGTACCCTTCCTATTACGATAAGCCGCATGACCTTACGGTAGTTGGCAATTATCAGTTTACCCGCCGGGTACGGTTGGGAGTGAATTTTACGTTTAGCAGCGGACGGCCCATCACGCTGCCGGAAGGCACCTACCGCGTCGGAAATATAGACATTGCCAATTACTCGGATCGCAACCAGTACCGGATTCCATCCTATCATCGGCTGGATATTTCCTTCTCGGTGGATGGAAACCTGAAGAAAAATAAAAAATGGGACTCCAGCTGGACATTTGCCATCTATAATTTTTACGGGAGAAATAATCCTTATTCCATCTTCTTCCAGAGTAACCAGGCCGCCCGGTTCTCGGCCTATAAATTGTCAATTCTGGGTCGGCCATTTCCTTCCATCACTTATAATTTTAAATTTTAAGGGTATGAAGGCACCACGATTGAGTTATTTGCTAGCACTGTTTCTAACCACCTGCATTGATCCGTTCGACATCGGAGATGTAGTACAGGGAGAGCGCAATCTGGTGGTAGATGGCATCCTGACCAATCAGACTAAAGAGCATCAGGTGCGCATTACGTATTCTTCTCCCAACTTGCAAGTGTTTGAAGATGAAGCAGTACGTGGAGCCGAAGTATATATTGAAGATGAAGAGGGGAACCGGACCTTGCTCTCAGAAGTAGAAGAAGGATTGTACCAGACATCGGCTGACTTTGCCGGGGCTGTAGGCAACGCCTACAGCCTGCATATTCGTACTGCGGAGGATAAAAGTTATCAGTCAGTACCCGAGGTCATGCAGCCGGTTGCCGAAATTGATAGTATTTATGCGGTGCTGGAAAGTCGCCCCTACCTGACCACCATCGGGGTGTTACTGGATGAGTGGGGGATGCAGTTCTACCTGAGCACCGGCACCGGACAGGCTGAACCTAATTTTTATCGCTGGGAATGGAAAGAAACTTATGAATTTACGGCCCCACTGGTAAGCGAGATGCAATTCAATGTGCCTATTTGCTATGAAACCCGTAGTTTGTATCGGCGGTTATTGATTGGCTCTTCTCAGGATCTGACCCAGGATCGGATTGAGCGGCAACCGCTGACGTTTGTGTCGAAACGGCAGCGTAAACTGCGGGTACGCTACAGCCTGTTGGCGGTACAGTACTCCCTCTCCGAGCGGGCGTATACCTTTTGGGAGAATGTAGAGGAGCAACGCAACAGCGATGGTTCGGTATTTGACCCTCCTCCCGCCCGAATTATTGGCAATATGACGAATGTAAACGATCCCAGCGAAACCGTACTGGGCTACTTTCAGGTATCCGCGGTCACAGAAAAACGGTTCTTTATCACCCGGGGAGAAATACCCAGCAATCCGGGTGGGCCGGTGGGAGGGTTTGAGGATTGTAATTCGGAGGAACCCGCTGATTATTGTTATGACTGTTCACTCATCCCCGGTACTACCACCGAACGTCCTTCCTTCTGGTAATATGAAGCATGCAATACCTAAACGCACACTCGAGCTATTGTTCTTCCTCTTCGGAGCAACTTCTTCTGGTGTCTGGGCTCAGCAGGGAGTTGAGGAGCAAATTCGTAAATATCAGGAGGCGCTTCCTACGGAAAGAGTATATGTCCATCTCTCAGAGACCATAGTCGGGGCCGGGGAGTCCATCTGGTTTCAGGCAATAATCTCGGACCCGGATTCCACTGTCACCCTGAGCGAAGTGCTCTACGTAGAATTGTCCAATCAGCAATCTTCCGTAGTGCAGGGTATTTATAAGACTTCTACTAATTCTAATTTGGTTTCCGGGCAGTTAGTCCTACCCGATACGCTTTCCAGCGGGTGGTACCAATTGCAGGCCTATACCCGGTACATGCGTAATGGTCCTGCTTCTAACTTCTTTTCACAGCCGGTTTTGGTCGTCAATGCTACCCATACATCCTCAGCCAATGTCGTAAGCACCGCAGGAAAAAACGCAGAGATGGCTTTTTTTCCGGAAGGAGGACGTTTGGTGGAAGGGGTGGAAAACAGGCTGGTTGTACAGATGAACCCAGCAATGGTTTCTCAAGAAAGTGTGCTGGAAATCATCCAGGCTGTGGACTCCAGTACCATTACAGCAGTTTCTCTCGTGCAAGGGGTTGGTATGTTCTCCCTGATACCAGAGGCAGATACCCAATATCTGGCGCGCCTCTCTTCTTCAGAGGACACCGTATTAACCTCTCTGCCGGAAGCAAACCCGACCGGCTATACTTTGGGAGTAGAAGTAACCGGAGAAGCTTTACGGGTAAATGTATCGGGCCGGGAAGCCGCAAAAGGGCTGCAATTGGTGGTGCGTACAGAGCAGCAGTTGGTATACAACCAGCGCTACCCCAGTACCAGTTTTTCCACCTTGGTGCCATTTTCCTCTACGGGATTACTGGAAGTGGCTTTACTGGATGATCAGGGCGACGAGCTGGCACAGCGATTGGTTTATGTTCCCGCTTCGGTAACCACTGTCCCTATTGAGTTGTCTCGATCAAAGTTTGCACCCCGCGAGGCCCTCACTTTTTCTCTATCAGGAAACAAGCTGCCTCAGGAAACTGTACTTTCGGTGGCAGTTCGGAAAGTTCCGCTGCTTTCCGGTCGCCAGCTTTCACTCTCAGCCTTAGAGAAGTACGGTCTGGATGGATTATCACTTTCCGAAACCCTGGGCGCAAACCAAGATCAGGTATCGGACTGGGTCAATCAGTGGTTGGTAACCCAGGTCGCACCCTGGCCTGCCTGGTCGTCTGTATTGTTCAAACCCGCTCCCGCTCAGTACTATGCGAAAGAAGATGAGTTTTTGCTGGTGACCGGAAAAGTAAATATCCAACAACCCTTCGGGGAGGAAGATCAGGTGCTGCTGTCTATTCCGGGAGATGACCCCTATTTCGAGTACAGTGAAATTGCCTGGGACGGGAGTTTCGCCATCCCCATCTCACGCGTGAACGGAGTACGATCGGTGGTATTGCAGTATGATTCACCGACCAATGACAGCCTGCCACGGGAAATGCAATGGGATCTGGAGGACCCTTTTGCCACTGTAGTGCCGCCCTCTTTACCTCCAGCCTTTGTCCTGTCTGAAGAAGACTGGCAATCATTGATCGATGGCTACCGATTACGAAAACGTATTGAAACTGCCTACCTTGACCCACCATCTGACGCAGAGGGTACCAAAAAAGCTGTCCCCAAAGAGTTTCGGTTTTATGGGGCTCCCAATGTGCGAGTCAACCCCGAAGATTACATTGCATTGCCCTCATTTGAGGAAATATGCCGCGAACTGCTACCGGGAATTCGGTTAACGGAAAAGCGGGGAGTCTATGATTTTGATGTGTTTGATCCAGGTACCCGGGATTTCCTGCCAAACGAACCTACGCTTTTCATTGATGGGGTGCCCGTTCGGGACGTTTCCTTCATCGTAAACTTTCCCCCCAACCAGATTGAGCGTATAGAAACTGTCAATCGACGTACTTACTACGGCAGCGTTCGGCTGGACGGGGTGATCGCCGTATACACCAAAGAAGGAAATGCCTACGAGCAGGCGCTGTCTACCACCATGCAGGAAGCCGATCTCCAGTTTTACGCCCCTTCTCAGGCTTTTGCCGCCCCGGATTCACTACCGGCCCACCTGCCGGATTTTCGCACCCTGCTGCACTGGCAACCGAAAGTAACCGTTTCTCCTTCAGCACCCACCACACTTTCATGCACGACCGCTGACGAACTGGGTGAATTTGAAATTGTAGCACAAGGGTGGACCAAAAAGGGCGAACCAGTATATGGGAGAACAACTTTTGAGGTAACAACCCCGGACGTACCATAAAAAAAGCCAGAAGCAAGTCTGCCTCTGGCCTTATAAAAGAATTTAACTGATTAAGTTATACTGCCCAGGCCCGACCTCCGGCTTCTTCTACCGTGATACAGCCTTCGTATCTTCCCGGTACGGGTACGTGCTGAAGCACCTCGGTAGCTCCCACTTCAGAAGTACAAAATCCAACCAGCGTAAGCTCCTTCATGGTGGCGAAAAAGGGTTTGGTATCGCCGCCTTTTTGTTCCTGAGCGGCGGCTTCCAACTTGGTGAGCAGAGCATCCTGTTGCTCCGGTTCCAGATCTGCGAAACCATCACCGTACTCGCTCTGGCTCATTTCTTCCAGTTGGGTAATACCGGCTACAAACTGCTGCTGATCTTCTTCTCCGTAAATATCCTGCATCATCAGATCAATGTATTCAGGCACGCCTACATCTTTGGCGCCCGGAGTGTCCGTGGCAGGAATAATGCGTTCGGCTACTTCCGATACAATGGCGGCCTGATCTTCGGAGAGGAAGGCTGGCTGCCAGTTCAGTTCTTTTTTAGGAGTACAGCCTTTGAGCACCCCCATCATGATGGGAGCCGAAAGAGTTCCGCCCATTAAATAGCTAGCTCGTTTTAATGCTTCTCGTCTATTCATCATCATTTGTTTAAACGTTCATTTTCTTGAGTTCCTGGGTGGCATGATCTACCGCCCGGGCGGTCAGGGCCATGTACGTGAGTGAGGGATTCACGCAGGAAGCAGAGGTCATGCAGGCGCCATCGGTTACATAGATGTTGGGCACATCGTGTACCTGGTTCCATTTGTTAAGCACGGATGTTTTCGCGCTACGACCCATACGGGCTGTTCCCATTTCATGAATACCCAGTCCGGGCCAGCTGCCATTATCGTAGGTTTGTACATTTTTACAACCGGCGGCTTCCAGCATTTCGGCAGCTGAATTGGCCATATCCGGCCGCATGGCCATCTCATTCTCCTTAAAATCAGCATCGAAGATCACGGTGGGTTGTCCCCATTTATCCGTGTTCTCGTAATCCAGGGTCATTTTGTTTTCGTGGTACGGAAGGGTTTCGGCAAAACCGGTCATGCCCAGATTCCAGGGACCGGGTTTTACAATTTTATCCTTCAGGCTGGACCCAAAACCCATTTCTGCTACGGCACTTTGCCAGCTATCCCGGCTGCCGCCACCCTGGTAACCAAACCCGCGCACATAATCTTTCTCCTGAGATTTCGCATCCAGGTTACGGAAACGCGGAATGTAGAATCCGGTAGGCTTGCGTCCGTAGTAGTATTTATCATTAAATCCATCGTATTCTCCGGAAGCACCTACGCGGAAGTGATGGTCCATCAGGTTGTGTCCCAGTTCGCCGCTGCTGGCGCCAATGCCGTCGGGGAAGGCATCCGATTTAGAGTTCATCAGAATAGAAGTTGACCCGATGGCTGAGGCACAGCAGAAAACGATTTTGGAGTAGAACTCCATGGCCTCGTTGGTTTCCCGGTCCAGTACAGATACTCCAATGGCTCGACGCTTTTCTTTGTCGTAAATAATGGAGGTCACGATAGAATCGGGTCGCAGGGTGAGGTTGCCAGTGGCTGCGGCAACGGGCAGGGTAGCAGCATTACTGCTGAAATAGGCCCCGTAAGGACAGCCTCGGATACAGCGGTTGCGGTATTGACACTTGGTGCGTCCGTTGTGATTTTGGGTAAGGTTGGCCGTGCGGCCCATGGTCACGACACGACCGCCAAAATTTTCCGCTACTTTTTCCCGGAAGTGTTGCTCCAGGCAGTTAAAGTCCATGGGAGGAAGGAAGTTTCCATCGGGTAATTGTGGCAATCCTTCTTTGATCCCGTGGATGCCCACAAAGCTTTCTGCGTAGTCGTACCAGGGAGCAATGTCGGCGTAGCGAATCGGCCAGTCTACTCCGTGTCCATCGCGGGCATTGGCCTCAAAATCCAGGTCGCTCCAGCGGTAGCTGTGGCGTCCCCACATGAGGGAGCGGCCGCCTACGTGATAGCCCCGCATCCAGTCAAATCGCTTGGTTTCTTGGTAGGGGTGCTCACTGTCTTTAACAAACCAGTGTTTGGTAGCCTCCTGAATGGTGTAGCCGGTGCGGCTTTGTTTAGGATAATCTTTCTGAATCTCTTCCGTAGGCACTTTACCCCGATGAGGCAATTCCCATGTTTCTTTGTTCGCCGTAGGATAATCCTTTACATGCTCAACCATTCGGCCGCGCTCCAGCACTAATGTTTTGAGACCCTTCTCGCATAACTCTTTTGCGGCCCAACCGCCACTGATACCTGATCCGATGACGATGGCATCGTAGGTATTTTCTTCCTTTCCTTTGGCATTTATATACATATGAAGACTAGGTTATATAAAAGTTTTAAAAAGTTTACAGGCCGGTCAATTTACAGGATTCCCCCTAATTAAAAAAATGAGGATTGTAAAATAAACGCTCAAATCCGGGCGTCATTTTAAAGAATGGCAACTAATTCCCGCAAAGAAGAAATTTCATGGGTAACCGCAAATGTATGAGGCTGTTGCTCAGGATTAAAGAAAATGTGATCGATGCCGGCATTCTGTGCGCCGCGGATGTCAGCTTCCAGATTATCACCCACCACGATGCATTCTGCGGGTGTCGCCTGAATGCGATCCATGGCAAAGCGAAACATCTGCTCGTGAGGCTTCCGGTAACCGGCCTCATCAGAAGTTGTCACCGTTTGAAAATAGTGGGTAAGCCCGGCACTTCGCAATTTGATCGCCTGCACATCGGAAAAACCGTTGGTGATAATGTGTAGCTGATACCGGGTTTGTAGAATATCTAACGTAGCTATCGCATCGGGTATTACGTGGGTTTTCGTGGGGCAAATTGCCAGATATTCCCGAGCCAGCAGGGGCGGTACCTGCTCATTGTATGCCAGTTGCAATGCCTCAAACACCAGAAAGAAGCGTTCGTTACGAAGTCGATCCGAATCATACTCTCCCTGATTATACAAAGCCCATAGCCGATGATTGACCTCATGAAAAGCCTGACAGAAGTCTTCTGCCGAAGCGCACCCTAACGATTGCAACTGGTGGGTGTGGTACAGTTCCATCAGTGTTTCGGTAGCACAACGATCAAAATCCCAAAGGGTGTGGTCAAGATCAAACAGAATGTGGGTATATTTCTTTGATGATTTCATAGCGTTTCTGCTGAGAGGTGGCTACATTTTAGTATTATTATACTAAGGTATTTTTTTAGCAGATGTATTTACCAAACACCTGCAACTTCGTTCGGTTTATTTTCAAGTAAGCGTATGGAAAAAATATTTTAGAACGAATATGTTATGTAAAGTTTAGGTAGTCAGATTTTTATTAGCGCATTCTATCATTGGGGCGGCTCCGCCAGTAATGCGGTTATGATACTTAAACGCTGTCCGTCTGGTTTATTATTACACAACACCTATGCCCATAAGTCCAACTGATTCATCTGACAAACGTTATACGCCTACTGCCCTTGAGATATTGGCGGTAGTGGATCGGGAATTTCGCATTCAGTCGGCCAGTCCGGCTTTTTACCAGTTTGATGAAGAAACCCAAAAGCACCAGCAGGGAAAAGAAGCCAATCGGGTATTAGAGGGTAAATGGGATTTTCAACAACTGAAGGTTACATACGAAGAAGTTAAGCACCAGGCCAATTATACAGAAGGAGCTGGCATGATCCTGGGTGCTATTGAGGTACAAGGCAAATCGTGGCACGTAATGGTTCACGAGCTGTTGATAGCAGACATGCCGCCTGATTTATTGTTGCTGATCATTCAGGAGAAAAAAGAAGAAGCGGCTACCGGAAAGCTTATGTTTGATAAGCCAGAGGTTTTTGACATACAGGTGATTCTAGACGATCAGCTCCGGGTGGTGAGTGCCAACCAGCGGTATTATGACTTTTTCCGCTCCAGTGACCTAAACACCGAAGGACCGCCACACCTGGACGCCCAGCAGTGGGGTATTCCTGCGCTTAATGAATTGCTGCACAAAGTTGTTGCAAATAAGCAGCCTTTTCAGGGATTTGAAGTTGAATACGATTTTCCAGGCATTGGGCTTACATCCTTACAAATAAGCACGCAAAATCTGGTGCGGCTTGGTGGAGAACCTGATCTGATCCTGCTCGCCATGGAAGATCGGACCGAGCAAAAAGAAATAGAAAAAGAACTTCAGCAGCTACGTTCAACCAAAGATCGGTTTGAGGTGATTTTCCATAGTACCTATCAATTTATCGGTTTGCTGGATCGTTACGGAAGGGTGCAGGAAGTAAACCAGCCTGCCCTGAACTTTGCCGGTATTGCATTGGCAGAGATCATGGATAAACCGGTATGGGAAACCCCCTGGTTTCAGGATGAACAAGCTGCTCGATTGAAAAAAGCGGTTCGGCGAGCTGCTGCCGGAGAGCTGGTTCGTTTTGAAATAGAAATTATTGGGCAGGAAGATCGGGTGATCACAATAGACCTTTCCCTAAAACCGGATTTCACTGAAAAAGGGAGCGTTCGCTGGATCATCGCCGAAGGACGAGATATTAGCGAGAAAAAGTATATAGAGAGAAAGTGGCAGCAATCACAGGCCGAAGCCCTGCAAAGCCAGGAGATGCTGAACAGTGTGGTGAACCATATTGGGCTGGGAGTGAAGTACATGAAAGCTGTTCGCTACCCATCGGGAACTTTGGTGGATTTTGAATTTGTGCAGCTCAATCAGCAGGCAAAAGAACTGCTTTTTTCTGAAGAAACTTCCCTTGAAGAGATTGTGGGAGGCCGATTGCTGCACCTGCTTCCCGAAATGAGTCAGGTCAATTTTCAGAATTATAAACAGGTGCTCGAGACAGGTACGACACTGGAGCTTGAAACTCAGTATGAGCGAACCTACGGGCAGCAGTGGTTTCATCGGATTGTGGTTAAACTCGGCGATGGAGTGGTGGTTACCTTTGAAGATATTACCCGCAGGAAGCAGGCAGAAATAGCGTTGAGGAGAAGCAAGCAACTGATTGATAGTGTGTACGAAACCTCTTCGGCGGCCATTGATGCCCTCGTGGCGCAACGTGATGCTCAGGGCAGTATTACAGATTTTATCTATCAGCGGGCAAACCAGAAGAGCCTGGAAATAAAGCAGCAACCTGATTTTGATTTTATCGGAAAAAGCCTGCTGACCCTGTATCCTGGAGTGAAAAAAGAGGGTTTGTTTAAGAAGTATATAGCTGTGGTTGAAACCGGCGATACTTTTCATGATGTTATCTACTACGGGCATGAGCATTTTCAAAGCTGGTTCGATCTAACTGTGTCTAAATGGGAAGACGGCATTGTGATGACACTGGTGGATATTACTGAACAGAAACTGGCGGAAGAAAAAGTGAAAGATTCGGTGCAGCAATGGCGTACACTGGTGAACAACATTCCCGACGTCGTCTCCCGTCATGACCTGAACCTCCGGTATTTGTATATCAGCCCGTCGGTAGAACAAATGACCGGATTGCCTCCTGAAGATTTTATTGGGAAAACCGATCTGGAATTAGGATTTCCAAAAGAAAGTGCAATACATTATCAGCAATGTTTGCAACAGGTATTAGCAACAGGAGAAGAAGTGTCTACTCTTAGACGGGTGGAGAGTCATGATGGGGAACGGTACATCAGCACCAAAATGGTGTTGGAATACGATCATCAGGCAAAGCCAGTCAGCATCTTAAGTATGGCCCGGGATATTACCGAACTGAAAAAAAGTGAGCAGAAGATCAAAGACAATGAACACTTTTTACTGGTCACTCAGGAAATTGCTGAGATTGGGAGCTTTGCCTACCTTGAAGCAGATCAGTCCATTGAGGGCAGCCCCAAACTGTTCGATATTTTGGGTGTTTCGCCTCAGGAACAAACAACTTTTTCCTCATATCTTGAGAAATTGCATCCGTATGATCGGGAGCGGGTAACCAGTGCCATAGAGCAATCTATGCGCACCGGGGAAGACTACCGCGATGAGTACCGTATTCTGGCTGGCCCAGCAGAAAAACATCTGTTAACCATTGGTAAAGTGGAAATTGACGAGTACGGTGCTGGCAAAATGTTGGGAGTGGTGATGGATATCACCGGTCTGCGCATTGCCGAGCGGGAATTGCGCGAGCGAAGCCAGGCACTGGAAGTTATTAATCAGGAACTTAGTGCTTTCACCTATTCCGTTTCCCATGACTTACGCACTCCGTTGCGGGCGGCCAGCGGATTTACCAATCTGTTGCTGGAGAAGTACCATAATCAGCTGGATGAAGAAGGGCATCGGCTGCTCAATACGATAAAATACAACGTGAGCCGGATGGGCAAACTGATTGACGACTTATTGCGTTTTTCACATTTGGGAAAGAAGCAAATGACACTTCAACCACTTGAGCTGAAGGCGCTATTTGAAGAATTATTTCTCGAGTTAAGCCCGGCGTACGGAGGGGTAGCCCGGCTTGTTGTTCACGCTCTGCCTTCCATAAAGGGAGATCGTTCCATGATGCGGCAGGCTATAGAAAACCTGCTGGTCAATGCCTTGAAATTTAGCAGCGCAGAGACTGAACCATTAATTGAAGTAGGCTTGTACTCAGATGGGGCACAACCGGTAATATTTGTGCGCGACAATGGAGTAGGATTTAACCAACAGTACCACGATAAACTTTTTGAAGTTTTCCAGCGATTACACCGCGAAGATGAGTTTAAAGGAACCGGAGTGGGATTGGCCATTGTTCAGAAAATCATTCAACGGCATGGAGGGGAAATATGGGCCGAAGGAGTACCGGGGCAGGGAGCTACATTTTTCTTTTCGCTTTCTCAGAGATAATGCTGCTTGCTAAAAAAAATTTAATACTAATAATAAATAACGGCGTAAATTTGTAGTAGATTGATATCCTAAAAATATGATTATCAGTTACTAAGTCACTTTTTTGATTATCGCAGACTAAGGCAATCATCATGCAAAACGAAGTAATCCTGATTGAAGATAGTTCTTCCGATGCCGAGCTTACAATCCGGGTGCTCAGAAAAAAAAATATAGTAAAAGACGTGTTGTGGTTGAAGGATGGCGAAGAAGCCATCGCCTATTTGCAGCAGGGAGATCTGCTGGCAGATAATCCTAAACTCATTTTGCTGGACTTAAAACTACCTAAAGTAGATGGCATCAGCGTATTGCAGGAAATCAAAGCGCATGAGGAAGCCAAATTAGTTCCAGTGGTTATTTTGACCTCCTCTGACCAGGAAGTGGATAAAATATCAGGTTATATGTCAGGAGCCAATAGCTATGTGGTGAAGCCGGTGGAATATGAGGAGTTTCAGGCGGCCATTGAAGAGGTGGGACGGTACTGGCTGCAACGCAATACCTCGCGTGAGTGACCGAAATTAATTTGCCCAAATCTTTGTGATGCATGAATGTAAAGGAGAGGAATATTAAGATACTCATTCTGGAAGATACTGCCAGTGATGTAGAACTGATGGAAGAGCAGTTAGGGAAGCACGATTTCGTTTTCAGGTCTGTGGTGGTGGAAACCCGGGAAGATTTTGTGTATCAGTTGAATCACTTTCATCCCGATCTCATTCTGGCCGACTATACCCTTCCCAGCTTTAATGGTTTAGAGGCCCTGGATATTGTACAAACCCAGAAACCGGAAATTCCTGTCATTTTCGTAACCGGCACGTTGGAAGTAGAGCGGGCCGTAGAAACTATTCTGAAAGGCGCTGCCAACTTTATTTTAAAAGAGAGTTTGCCGAGCCTTCCGGGCGCGGTGTACCGTGCTCTGGAGGCCGTCGGTGAACGCCGAAAGCGGGTAGAAGCCGAAAATGCGTTGCGTCAGAGTGAAGAACATTTTTACAGATTGTTTCATGCCAATCCTATTCCGGCCTCGGTGAGCCAACTCAACACGGAGAAAGTGATAGACATTAACCAGGCGCTGTTAGATGCCACTGGTTATCAGCATAATGAGATTATGGGTAGCAGCCACACGCTACACCAACTCTGGCACCAGCCAAAAGATAAGGAACGGATTGTACAGCGGCTACAGGAACAATATACCGTACGTAGACAGGAAGTTTCGCTCATTACCAAGTCGGGTGAACTACGTACGTTTCTGGTTTCGGCAGAATTGCTGGAGATTAATGGTGAAGCATCTGTGCTGATGATGTACTTTGATGATACCGACCGCCAGCGAACCATACGAGAACTCCAGGAGCAAAGCCAGGCATTAATCCGCTCAAACACGGAGTTGGAACGTTTTGCCTACATTACATCTCATGACCTGCGGGCTCCGGTAGTCAACATTTCCGAGCTTATTGATCTGTATGATCAGGATAACCTGGAGAAAACAGAGAACCATGCCATCATTGAGAAACTTCACCAAAGTGCTCATCAGCTAAACAACACGTTGGACCAGCTTATTGAGGTCGTTGCGCTAAAAAATCAAACGCCTATTCAAAAAAAATGGCATACCTGGCGTTCAGTGCTTGATGATGTATTATTGAGCATTGGTCAGCAAATATCAAAAACTGATACCCAGATCACCGTTGACTTTTCAAAAGCCCCCAAAGTACTGGCCAATCGAGATTATCTGCAAAGTATTTTACTCAACCTGCTGACAAACGCTATCAAATATAAGAAAGAAGATGCCTCCCCGGCTATTCACTTTGCCTCGCACAAAGAAGGCGGAAAAACAGTGTTATCGGTTAGAGATGAAGGTATTGGCATTGATTTGGATAAATACCACAATAAAATTTTTGGACTATACCAGCAAGTGAGCGATAAGAGAAAAGGGAAAGGTCTGGGATTGTATATTGTGAAAAATCAGTTGGAGCGCATGGGTGGAAGTATTCAGGTAAAGAGTCAGGTAAATGAATATACAGAGTTTACATGTTATTTTTTAAACGTATAGTTAAATGAATCAATTTAGTACGGTGCTCATTGTGGATGATGATGAGATCACCCGTTTTTTGCTGACGGCAAAATTAGAAAGCCTTACTTTTGCTAATCAATATCAGGCATATGAAAATGCTGTGGAAGCACTGCATTTTTTAGAAAAACATAAGCATATAGCGCAGGAGTTACCAGACCTGATTTTTCTGGACCTTAATATGCCTGAGATGAACGGTTGGGAATTTTTAGAAATGTATAAAAATATTGTTTCTGTTTTTCCTAAAAAAATTCATATGTGTATTCTTTCTTCTTCGGTATTTGAGAAAGACATGGAGCGGGCTCGGGCTCATCCGTTGGTGGAGGAGTATCTGGTAAAACCCGTTCAGAAAGAGGCCCTCGAGGAATTAGCCCGCAAATATGCTCAGGAATGCTAAGCCGATGCCGTCTGTATTGCAAAGGCATGGGTTACTAAGTTTGATAAAGAGTTCTCTTTGGTGCTCGAATGACCAGTGCTGGCTGAGCAGAGTTTTAAAATCGGCAGGTCGACCTTCTCCTTCGGCAATTTGGAAGGTGTCCGAATTTTGTAATGCCCGTAAATCCACTATTTTTGCACCAATTCACGGGTGAACCTACACAACTATTATGGCAGAAAAATCATATGATCTTATTGTAATTGGCAGCGGCCCCGGCGGCTATGTGGCGGCCATTAGAGCAGCGCAACTAGACATGAAAGTGGCAGTAGTAGAGAGAGCAGAACTGGGAGGCATTTGCCTGAACTGGGGTTGCATTCCTACCAAAGCCTTATTAAAAAGCGCGCAGGTATTTGAGTATATCAAGCATGCTCAGGACTACGGTATCAATATAAAAGATGCCGAAGTTGATTTTGAAAGCATTGTAAAGCGAAGCCGGAATACGGCGGGAAAGATGAGCAAAGGCATCCAGTTTTTGTTTCGTAAAAATAAAATTGACACGCTGGTAGGCCACGGAAAGTTAGCGGGTAAAGGAAAAGTAGAAGTAAAGGGAGAAGACGGAAAAGCCCAAACCTATCAGGCCAAGCACATTATACTGGCCACCGGCGGACGTGCCCGCGAACTTCCCAATATTCAGATTGACGGGAAGAAGATTATTGGCTATCGGCAGGCCATGGTATTGGAAAAACAGCCTGAAAAGATGGTGGTGATTGGCTCAGGGGCCATTGGTAGCGAGTTTGCCTATTTCTACAATGCTATTGGCACCGAAGTAACCATTGTGGAGTACCTGCCCAATATTGTTCCGTTGGAAGATGAGGAAGTATCCAAGCAGTTAGAGAAAATTTACAAGAAGAATGGCATTAAAGTAATGACCAGTTCGGAAGTAACCTCAGTAGATACCAAGGGCAAAGGTTGTAAGGTAAAAGTGAAATCTAAAGACGGCAAAGAAACTACGCTGGAATGCGATGTGGTATTGTCGGCAGTAGGCATAGCTACCAATTTGGAAAAAGTGGGTATTGAAGAAGCCGGAGTGAAGCTTTCCGAGCGAAAAACCCATGTGGAAGTAGATGAGTTTTACCGTACTAGTGTAGAAGGAGTGTATGCGATTGGCGATATTGTAAAAGGTCCGGCTCTGGCCCATGTGGCCTCGGCAGAGGGGATTATTTGCGTAGAGAACATCGCCGGAAAGAAACCCGAACCACTGGATTATAACAACCTTCCGGGCTGTACGTACTGCTGGCCAGAGGTAGCCTCAGTGGGCTATACCGAAAAGGCCGCCAAAGAAGCGGGTTATGAAATCCGGGTAGGCAAGTTCCCCTTTTCTGCTTCAGGAAAGGCCAGCGCCGCTGGAGCCAACGAAGGCTTTGTGAAAGTAATCTTTGATAAGAAATACGGCGAATGGCTGGGCGCGCACATGATTGGTGCCAACGTGACGGAGATGATTGCCGAAGTAGTGACTGCACGCAAACTGGAAACTACGGGCCACGAAATAATAAAATCGGTGCACCCTCACCCCACCATGTCGGAGGCAGTGATGGAAGCTGCCGCTGCGGCCTACGAAGAAGTAATTCACTTGTAAAACGTCAGGTGAGTAAACACGAAAGCCAAAGCATTTATTTAGAACGCTTTGGCTTTTCTTTTCGAAGGAACCCTAAACTACTGCCGAACTGCTATTTTTTGTACCTGCTGTTTGAAAATTCGCTTACTGTAATAGCCCGTGCCAAGCAAAGTGAATAGTACTATGCCCAGCAGAAAAAGCTGCGTGGTGGCATCGCCCTCCTGCTTGATCAGAAAGCGCACCTCCTGCGCCTGATAACCCAGCCAAAGTACGAAAAACGCGCGGGGCAGCATCCCCAGAAACCCGCCCACCAGGTAGTTCCGAAGCGATACTCCGGCCAGCGGAAGCAAGACATTCATGGTAGTAAACGGCAATACCGGCGACATGCGCGCCAGGGCGGTCAACCCCAGTTGGTTATCGACCACTCCCTGCTGAATTTGTTGGGCTAATAAGGCCTGTTTTGGCGGTAATTCTGCCAGTGTATTAATGAGCGTGCCCCGGTCCATCCATCGAGTCAGCTGAAATCCGATAAATGAGGCAATGGTATAAGCTGCCACTACGCCGGGCAATGCCGAGAAGCCCAGGAAATAGCCGGCCATCAGTGCCATCAGCGAAGCGGGAGTCAATCCCAAACCCATGGTAATACAACCGATGAAGCCAATCAATACCCAGGTTTCTGAGGTAAACGTTGATAATACTGATTCGTAGCGAATAACCCCGTATGAGGCCAGCGAACTAACCAATAGCGGGCTGATGCTCATCCATACTAAAAGAATGAAAGTGGTGCGGTGCTTCTTCGCTATCTGACCGAGCTTAATGTATGTTGCGGTAATCATAAACTTGTGCGGGTAATCGCATTAACTGAAATATCATTTCTAAGCATTGGTCAATTCCGTTAACTAAAATGTAATATTACCCGTAAGATTGTCTAACTTTCCATTTTAATTCGTATTCTTTATGAAATTTGGCAGCAAAGTAATTCACGCAGGAATAGAGCCGGACCCTACCACCGGGGCCATCATGACTCCTATTTACCAAACCTCCACGTATGTACAGGCGTCTCCCGGAGACCACAAAGGCTACGAGTATGCCCGTACGCAGAATCCCACCCGCACTGCGCTGGAAAAGAACCTGGCTGCTTTGGAAAACGGTACCCATGCCCGCTGTTTCGCCTCGGGCATGGCAGCCATTGATGCCGTGATCAAACTGCTGAAGCCTGGCGATGAGGTAATCAGCACCAATGATTTATACGGTGGCTCCTACCGTATCTTCACCAAAATATTTGCCAACTATGGCATTAAGTTTCACTTCGTTCCGATGAATGATCTGGAGCAGGTGAAAGAAAAGATCTCAGATAAAACGCGTTTGTTCTGGGTTGAAACTCCCACCAACCCCATGATGAATGTTGTGGATATCAGGAGCATTGCCGACCTCGCAAAAGCCAAAGGCGCCTGGACGGTCGTTGACAATACTTTTGCCACTCCCTATTTGCAAAACCCGCTGGATTTAGGGGCCGATATGGTGCTGCATTCTATTACCAAATATCTGGGAGGGCACTCGGATACCGTGATGGGAGCCGTCATTGTGAAGGATAGTGCTTTGGACGAACAATTGGGCTTTATACAAAACAGCTGCGGAGGCGTACCTGGCCCTCAGGACTGCTTTTTAGTGCTTCGAGGCATAAAAACCCTGCATGTTCGGATGCAGCGCCACTGCGAGAATGGACGCAAAGTAGCGGAGTATCTGAACAATCATGCTAAAGTAGATCGTATTTATTATCCCGGACTGGAAACCTCCGCTGGCTACGAAATTGCGCGCAAGCAAATGCGTGACTTTGGTGGTATGCTTTCCTTCGTACTCAAAGGCGACCGGATGGAAGATGCTTTCCAGACTTTAGAGCGGTTGCAGATGTTTTCGCTGGCCGAATCCCTGGGGGGAGTTGAGTCGCTGGCCGGGCACCCTGCCAGCATGACGCATGCCAGTATTCCCAAGGAAGAACGCATGAAAACCGGGCTGAGCGATTCACTGATCCGATTGAGTGTTGGAATAGAAGATATTGATGATCTGATCGCGGATCTGGACCAGGCTATCGGATAAAAATGAAGGGCATTGCCCTTTCACAGTAACAATAAAGGCCTCAGGATACATGAATAAAAAATGTATATTTTTGTCTAAACCCATTGATAAACAATCAATAAAATAGATACAGTCCTTTGGTAGTTAAAAACTTTTAGTATTTTCATGCCGCGCTTTTTTAGTATTCAGATACTATTTTTTAAGCAAATATAGTTGGTTGAAAAACTAAACTTTTTAGAGAAATTCCATGCTTATTTCTCGATAATTAGTATTATAACACGCTATATTTTCTTCTTTTATTTAATTTTTATTACTTTTGTACAAGATAAATCCTATTTTATCTTTTTATTTTGTCATCAACTAATTTTTTATCTATGAAACAACTGTATCCATCCGGCCACTTAGCCAGGCACGGGAAATCTAGATTTTGGTTTGAGAAAATTACGGTGATTGCACAAGTAGCATCCGTACGGCAGTTTAATAAACTGATAGCAATATGTTTGGTGGGGATTATGTTACCTCAGCTTCCTGTTTTTGGCAGTAGCGTTTTAAAAGCGATGGCTCCCCCTACGGCACTTGAGTTTGACGATAGATCAGGGGCAGATGATGGTGCGATTCAGGACAATAGCGTTTCAGGGAAATACCTGGGAATGATCGATGCCATCGGTGGAGCTGGTCCATTTACCTACAGCCTGGTAACCGGTGATGGGGATACCGACAATGCCCTATTTATGATCAGTGGAGATTCCTTGTATGCCGCGCAGTTCATCGACCTTGAAACCCACCCCACTCCTGGTAATTTGAGTATTCGAGTGCGTGCGGAAGATACTGACAATGCCGGCTTTGAGCAAATCATTTTGCTGGCTATCAATGATGTAGATGAGAATACCACCAGTGACTTTGGAGCTCCGAGTGATGAATTCCTGGTCAATAAAGTGAGATCAAACATCCAGCAACAAACGGCAGTGGCTCAGAATGCCAGTGGTGCTTTTGTTGTGGTATGGCAAGAGCAAACTGATGGTGTCTTCGCCCAGCGTTATAATGCCGGAGCGAGTCCAGTGGGAAATGTACTGCGGGTAGACAATCAAAACAATAACAACCAGCAACTGCCGGATGTAGCCATGGCCGACAATGGAGATTTTGTTGTAGTATGGCAGGGTACTGGTAATGCCGGAGGTAGTGGAGTTGATGTTATCGGAAGGCTTTACGCTGCCGATGGTACTCCGGGAAGCGAATTTATAGTGAATACGGTGACGGCTGGTGATCAATCTGCTGCCAGTGTGGCCATGAATGCCGCTGGAGCATTTATTATCGCCTGGGAAGGATCAGGAGGAGCTGATCCCAATGGGATTTACGTCCGGCAATTTGCCGCCGATGGCACTCCGACAAGCTCCCAGTTTCCGGTGAATACAACTATAGCGAATGCCCAGGTTGGCCCAAGTACAGGGATTGCTGATAATGGTAATTTCGTGGTATCCTGGCAGAGTACCAACCAAGTAGATATTGCTAGTGAGGGTGATATTTATTTCCAGCGCTTCAATAGTGCTGGCACTGCTGTAGGAGGCGAAACACTGGTGAATACAGTAACTGCCGGCGACCAAATAGCAGCAGATGTAGCCATGAATGGTGGCGGTGCTTTTGTCATCGTCTGGCAGGGACCCAATGCAGCTGACCTTCCGAACGCTGACGAAATCTACGGGCAGCGTTATAATGCGAATGGTACTGTCAATGGGGTTGAGTTCGCAGTAAACACTTCTACTAACAATAACCAGTTCACTCCTAGCGTAGCAATGGCTGATGATGGGACCTTTGTCGTGGCCTTCACCGGACCCGGTTCGGGCAATGAAGTATATGCAAGACGTTTTAATGCTGATGGATCAGGGAATGGGAATGAGTTTGAAGTGAATAAGTTCCGACTAAATACCCAACGTTTTCCCAGTATTGCTATGGATGGAGAAGGTGGCTTTTTGGTCGCCTGGGAAGGTTCTAACGTCGGTGGGGGAAATTATGACATCTATGCCCGACGCTATTATGTAAATGCAGCCCCAACGGCTATTGGCTTAGATAACCAGACCATTGCCAATGGTACGGCAATAGGCACTCCGGTTGGTACATTGACCACAACAGACCCTGATGCTGAGGATCAATTCGGATATGCGCTTGTCGCTGGAGCTGGTGCAGATGATAATGCTACTTTTATGATCCAGGATAATCAGTTACTTACTGCCGAACTCATAGAAGAAGCTACCCTTCCTGCGAGTTTTAACGTACGCGTTCGCAGTACTGATGCATTGGGAAAATTTGTAGAAAGCACTTTTACAATTGATGTAGCCGAAACAGAAATTCCCGTCATTGCTACCAATGCAGGACTAACGGTTGCCCAGGGAGATACTGCCACGCTGGCTCAGGCTGCGCTGGAAGTAACCGATGCGGAAAGTGGACCAGAGGCGTTGACTTTTACCATTACGCAGGTGCCGGTTAACGGAGTGTTACAGAAAGATGGCGTTGATATTGAAGCCAGTGGCACATTCACCCAACAGGAGATCAACAATGGGCTGATCACGTATATCCACGATAACAGTGTAAATTTGAGTGATTCACTGAAGTTCACCGTGAATGACGGGGTGGGAGGTGTTCTTGCCGAAATCAATTTCGCGATTACCATTACAGCCAGTGACAATACGCTTCCGGTGATTGCGACCAATGCTGGAATTAGTGTGCCGATTGGCGACACCGTAGCCGTAAGTCAGAATGCTTTGGAGGTGACGGATGAAGAGAGTGCGCCTGAGGCAATCATTTATACACTGGTAAGTATTCCTGCCACTGGCTCACTGCAAAAGAATGAGGTTGCTTTGGCCGTAAATGAGACCTTCACCCAGGCCGATATCAACAGCGGTGCGATAATCTATATACACGATGGTGGAGAAAGCACTACGGATGGGTTTAGCTTCACTGTTGCTGATGAAGATGGAGGAGCCACCGCAGAAACTGCCGTTGCTATTACAATCACTCCAGCCGGTACTCCTACGGCCAATGCCGGCCCGGACCAGATAGTGACGACCGCTGGTGATACCGCAAATGTTACACTGAACGGAACAGCCTCAAGCGATGAAGACGGAACGATTGTTAGTTATTTATGGAGTGAAAATGATGAAGCATTACCCGGAGGAGATGTTGCCCAGCCTACTGTAGCACTGGCCGTTGGGATGCATACCATCGCCCTGACCGTAACCGATGATGCCGGACTAACGGCCTCTGATACAGTCATGATTACTGTCAATGTTGGAGACAATACTGACCCTGTGGTGGCAACCAATGCCGTACTGAATCTTCCTCAGCAGGGTGATACGGTAGCCATCACGCAGGCGGAACTGGAAGTAACTGATGCGGAAAGTAACCCGGAAGCCATTACCTACACCCTCACCCAGGTTCCGGCCAATGGTAGTTTGCAACGAGATGGAACTGACTTAGCGGCGGCAGGCACCTTTACGCAACAGGACATTAATGACGGCCTGATTAGTTATGCCAACAGCGGAGCATCCGAAGCCAGTGATTCTTTTAGCTTCACGGTAGCCGACGGAAACGGCGGAGCGATTGCCGAAACGCAATTTATGATTACCATCAATGTGGTTACAGCCATAGGAGATGGCATAAATGATAAAGTGGTTGTCGTATACCCTAATCCTTCGCAGCAGTCGCTCTATATTAAAATGGATGGCGTTGATACATTCGGTGATATACAGGTAAATGTTAGTAACAGTATGGGGCAGTTATTTAAATCGGTGCAACTTAATGCCCGGGAATTAGCGCAGCATCCAATTGATATTAGTAATTTAACTCGAGGCACGTATTTTGTGCGTATCAAAACCGGAAACCAAACCATTATTAAAAAACTTATTAAAGAATAGTTATGAGTACTACATTTTCAATGATCTTTCAAGGCCGGTACCTTTCATTATGTGTACTGGTAGCTCTCGCGCTTCTGGCAGGATGTAAGGGCGATGACAATGGTGGCGGTGGAGATGATGACCCTGATTTAACTGCCCAACAGCAGCGAGCCGAGCTCATGTCCGGCATCTGGTTGAGCACCGAAGTACTAGAAACTCCGGATGATACGGAAGATGCGGCCATGCAGGAGCTGGAAAGTCTTCAGATGACGTTTGGAGTAAACCAGGATGATCTGAAGCCTACTACCTTTGCTTCTACTGGTGCACCAACGTACTTTAATGCAGGTAGCGGAGCTACTTGGAAATGGACCAACGATGATCCTGATGTTGCTGAAGTAATGTTAAGCGCGGTGAGTCCGGTAGATGCCTTCACCATTACCGCTTTTACAAATACTACGATGACCATCTCCTTTGATTTTGAAGGAGCGGCTACCGGTCGGGTAGAAGGAATCGGAACCTATCGAGTGCAGTTGACCAAGCAGTAATTTTCAAAATAGTAATCTATATCCAAGCCGGAGGTTGTTAGCAATCTTCGGCTTTTTTTATTATCTCCGGGTAAGTTTATAATACTCAGTTGCCTTTCAAATTAATAAAACAACCGTGCTAAGAGCGTCGCTTCTTTAGCTACTTGCTCACTTCTTAAAACGTCCGAAAAGTGCTAACCGGGTAATACCAACACATAACCTCTATTAATCACAAACAACCGCCTTATGGAATTTTTACTGACTGCCTACGATGGCACCGATGAATCGGCCCTGGATCGACGCACGCGCGTGCGTGAAGAACATCTAGCCTATGCCCGACAGTTGAAGAAGGAGGGAAAACTTATAGAAGGGGGCGCCTTCCTCAGCGAAGCCGGACAAATGATCGGTTCCATGCTCCTCTATCGGTTTGAATCGGAAGAAGCTTTACAGGCATGTATCGCCAATGATCCTTATAAGCGAAATGGAGTATGGGTGGATATCAAAACCCAACCAATTCGTTTAGCGAAGCTGGAATAATTCGTTTGATTTCGGGAAATTTGCGGAGGAGAAACTAATTTTGAGCCGCTATTGTAGAATAGAGGCAGATAGCATGATATGAGTAAACTTACCGAAGAAATCGCGAAGCGGCGGACATTTGGGATTATTAGCCACCCCGATGCCGGAAAAACCACCCTCACTGAAAAATTACTACTGTTTGGCGGAGCTATCCAAACGGCAGGCGCAGTAAAATCCAACAAAATCAGTCGTCACGCCACCTCCGATTTCATGGAAATTGAGAAGCAACGGGGTATCTCCGTAGCTACTTCGGTGATGGGATTTATGTACCAGAACGGCGGAGAGCCAGTGAAGATCAATCTGCTGGATACTCCCGGTCACCAGGATTTTGCGGAGGATACTTACCGCACCCTTACGGCGGTGGACAGCGTGGTCATGGTGATTGACTGTGTGAAAGGGGTGGAAATTCAGACGGAGAAGCTGATGGAAGTTTGCCGCATGCGGAACACTCCGGTTATTACCTTTATCAACAAACTGGACCGGGAAGGGCGCGACCCCTACGATCTGCTGGACGAAATTGAGGCGAAGCTGAACATCAAGGTGCGTCCTTTAAGCTGGCCGATTGGCATGGGAAAATCCTTTAAAGGAGTATACAGTCTGTACAACAAAAGTTTACTGCTCTTCCAGGCCAGCCAGCAGCGCCTGCATGACGAGGTAGTGCAAATTGACGACATTCACAGCCCCGAACTGGAAAAATATATTGGCGAATCCTTCGCTGAGCAACTACGTGAAGACGAAGAACTGATCACCGGAGTGTATCCTGATTTTGATATGGAGGGGTACCTGAACGGCGAAGTCGCCCCGGTATTTTTTGGAAGTGCGGTGAATAACTTTGGGGTGAAAGAAATGCTCGACACCTTCGTGAAAATTGCCCCGACTCCTAAAAGCAGAGAAACCGAGGAACGAGAAGTAAAGCCTGCTGAAGAAGCATTCTCGGGTTTTGTCTTTAAAATCCATGCGAATATTGATCCCCGGCACCGCAACCGCATTGCTTTCGTCCGTATTTGTTCGGGCAAATTTGAGCGGAATAAGCCTTACCATCATGTACGGCTGAATAAAAACTTTAAGTTTTCCAGTGTTACCGCATTCATGGCCCAGGACAAGGAAATTATTGATGAAGCCTTTCCGGGCGATATTGTGGGGCTGTACGATACCGGGAACATGAAAATAGGTGATACGCTTACCGAAGGAGAAGACGGTACTTTCAAAGGAATTCCCAGCTTCTCCCCTGAAATGTTCAAGGAAGTAATCAACCAGGATGCCATGAAAACCAAGCAGCTGGACAAGGGCCTGTCGCAGCTCATGGACGAAGGAGTAGCGCAGTTGTTTAGCTATGAGTTAGGCTCTCGGAAGGTGGTTGGTACGGTAGGGGCGCTTCAGTTTGAGGTGATCCAGCATCGCTTAAAAAATGAGTATGGCGCAAGCTGTATCTTTCAACCCCTGAACCTGTACAAAGCCTGCTGGATTAGCAGCGATGACCCGAAAAAGCTAAGGGAGTTTATTGCTTCCAAAGAGCGGCACATTGCTAAGGACAAAGACGGTAAGTACGTATTCATGGCAGAAACCAAAGCCTGGCTACAAATGGTGCAGGATAACTTTCCGGATATCCAGGTTCACTTTACCTCGGAATTTTAGCAGCAACACCGCTACCACGGTTTCCTGAGATTTATGTATATTAACATAGCGCATCAGGAAGCAGTAACATGCAGGAGCCTTCGTTAGATCATTGGACATTCATCTTTCTCTTTGCCGGCGCTCACGGGCTGTTTCTGGCCATCGTGCTTTTCTTCCAAAAGAAAGGGCGCGCCCAGGCAAATCAGGTACTGGCAGCCATTATGTTTCTGTTCGGCCTTACTATTTTCTACTACGTAGCCTTCTGGACGGGATACATAGAGGTGTTGTCTCGGGTATTTCGCGTCATTCTCATTCTCCCGCTCACCTTTGGTCCCTTGTTTCTGTTGTACTTCAAGTTATTGCAACGGGAAAAAATATCGCGAAGAGATGCCTGGCACTTGCTACCGTTCTTCCTTTTTTTTATTTCTAATGTCCCTCAGTATGTCGGTTGGGAACCTACCTGGTCTGGCACAGTCTATGGTCCGGCGGTATACTATGTTCGAGTCATCTTGCTCAATAGTCATACCCTTGCGTATGCGGCCTATTTCTTTGTGTATCTGAAGAAACAGCAGAGCCATGCCTCTCTGATGCCGTTTCAATTTCGCTGGATGAGGATGGCGGCAGTTTGCTATGCGGGGTTTGCGGTGAGCCTGGCCATGTATTATGTACTTTATGTAACGATTGATTTTAATATTACCCACGACTACGCGGTTTCGTTTTTTATGTCGGTATTTGTCTATCTGGCGGGATACCTGGGTTATCGACAACCGGAGGCATTGATGGGGGAGGTCACTTCCAAGAAAAGTCCTGCGCCGAAGTACGCAAAGTCGGGTTTAACGCAGACGGAAGCCACTTTCCACCTTAAGAATATTACCCGATTCATGGAAAAAGAGAGACCTTACCTGGATTCTGAACTGAAGATGGAAGCGCTGGCGCAACAGTTGAACCTATCCAAACACACTTTTTCTCAAATCATCAACGACAATCTACGGCAAAACTTTGCCGATTTCATCAACCGTTATCGAGTAGAAGAAGCCCAACGGTTGCTGGCCCGGCTGGAGAATCAAAATGAAAAAATCCTGACCATTGCCTACGATGCCGGATTCCGGAACAAGGCTTCATTCTACAATGCATTTAACAAACATGCGGGGATTTCGCCTACCAGGTACCGTGCTCAAGCACTTGCATCCCATAAGCAGGAGCGCAAAACTGCCCGATTTTTTTAGTCTAATCTTATCGGATGAACCGGCTATTTCACCAGAAATGCCCAGGTTGCATTCAGTAACCACATTCGATAAGCATGATGATACTTTTAAACTTCATGATTGCACTGCTGCTGGTTTCGGCAGAACCACCGGAGATGGCTCCGGAAAGCCTTTTTGATTTTTGGGTAGGCGAATGGGATCTTCACTGGAAAGACGCCGAAGGAAATCCCCAGAAGGGTCATAACCGGATTGTCAAAATTCTGGATGGACAGGTGATTCAGGAGAATTTTGAAGCCTTTTCTTTATCAGAAGAAGCCCCTTCTTTCAAAGGTATGAGTTTGTCAGTATACAATCCCCAAACAGAAAAATGGCACCAGGCCTGGGCTGATAATCAGGGTGGCTATTATAATTTTGTCGGAAAATTTGAATCGGATCGACGTATGTTCGTCACCACCACCACAAATCAGGAAGGGCTAGAAATACAACTGCGCATGGTATTTCGGGAGATCACGACGGATGCTTTTGTCTGGGATTGGGAGTCGTCGAAGGATGAAGGCCACACCTGGCAACGCAACTGGCAGATCCATTACCAACGCCATAAAGGTTCCTAGAAGATGATCATCATTTCATTTATGTTTCCCGCAGCGGGGGCGGCTCTTTCGAAACCCTGGTTGGGGGAGTGGCGGGTACAATGGAAAAACACATTAGGGGAGCAGTTTGCCGGAAATAGCCGCTTGTCTCAACCCTGGAACCACGCATGGCTAAAAGAAGAACTGGAAGCCAGTGACCCGGGTTTATGGAGTGGATGGAAAGGAGTGACCCTGGCAAAGTTTAATCCTCGCAGCAGGACCTGGCATTATACCTGGCACGATAACCGGGGAGGCTATTGTGATTTTATTGGTCAGTTTCACAACGATACCTTTTCATTGCAGTATGTAGATGCCAAGGGGAAGCCGATACGGCAGCGCATGCTCATTAAGCGGGCCACTGCTAAATCTCTTGCCTGGGATTGCGAGCGGTACGAAGCCAAGGCCTGTGTCTGGAGAAAAATGTGGAATATCGGCGTCATTAGGCCGTACATTTTACCCTGATTAGAAGGTACGTATTGTCGAGAGACGGAATGTTCTTATTTTTAGGGCATGAGCCAGATACCTCAGGTGCTATACGAAGACAATCATTTGCTGGTGCTTAACAAACCGGCGGGTTGGCTGGTGCAGGGCGACCGTACAGGAGATCAGCCTCTGGTAAATTGGGGAAAAGACTATTTGAAAAATAAGTATAATAAACCAGGCAAGGTATTTCTGGGAGTGGTCCATCGTTTGGATCGTCCGGTAAGTGGAGTCGTGGTGTTGGCACGTACTTCTAAAGCACTGGCTCGGATGAATCAAATATTTAAGTCGCGACAGGTAACTAAGACCTATTGGGCATTGGTAGCCTCGGCTCCACCACAACCCGAAAATACCCTGGTGCATTGGCTGGTCAAGGATGCTGCTAAAAATAAGGTGAAGGCTTATGCTGCTGAAAAAGCTGAGGCTAAGCGGGCTGAGCTTTCGTACCGCCTGCGGATGCAGCAGGCAGGATTGTGTTTGCTGGAAGTTCATCCGCTTACCGGGCGCTCACATCAGATTCGGGTACAACTGGCCACCATGGGCTGCCCGATTGTCGGGGATGTAAAATATGGTTACAGTGAGCCTACCGCGGATGCCAGCATCGGATTGCACGCTCACCGCCTGTCTTTCGTTCACCCGGTGCAGCGGGAGACCATTACGTTTCGGGCGGATGTGCCCTCCCTGGCTATGTGGCAACCCTTTGCCAGCTTACAGGAACCCAAAGATGACTAAGTATGGTTAGAATATACCAATGAGCTGGATAGAAAAACTTAAAGAACGATGGGGCGTCCATAGTGCCGGGCAGGTAATCCTGATTCTGGTTACCTTTGCCTGTACGGGCTTTTCGGTGCTCTACCTCAAAGAACCCTTATTCAATCTGGCGGGAATCACCCAGGAAACTTCGCCCTGGATTCGCATTCCATTCTATATAGTGACCGTGCTACCAGCCTACCAAATACTGCTGTTGGCGTACGGGTTTATCTTTGGGCAGTTTCGCTTCTTCTGGAATTTTGAGAAGAAGATGTTCAGCCGCTTCCGGTTTAAAAAAGCCACATCGCGTACTGGCGTCGAATAAAAAAGGCAAGCTTTTGGGCCTGCCTTTCTATATCATTTTACTTGTGGCGCGCCGTTATTCAATCACTCGTTCGGCCAGTACAGTAATGTTATTATTAAGCACTTCTACCACTCCACCTTCTACGGTTACTGTGCCTTCACCAGCACTACCCCGATAACGAACTTCTCCTTTTCCTAAAGAGCTTACCAGGGCTGCATGGTTACGTAATACCTGAAAGGAGCCATCGCTACCCGGAAAGGCAGCTGATTCTACTTCACCTTCAAAAACCTGCCGATCAGGGGTAATAATGGTTAATTGCATAAGGTTTAGGTAATGGGTTTAAGATATCAGATTTCGGGTGTTGGGAATTAAACTTAATTCCCAGCACCCAAAACCTAATCCCTAACATTTATTTTGCTTCTGCCAGAAGTTTTTCGCCTTTTGCGATGGCATCTTCAATAGTTCCTACCAGGTTAAAAGCTGCTTCAGGCAGGTGGTCAAGTTCACCATCCATGATCATGTTGAAACCTTTGATGGTGTCTTTAATGTCTACCAATACCCCTTGGAGACCGGTAAACTGCTCGGCCACGAAGAACGGCTGAGACAAGAATCGCTGTACCCGGCGAGCCCGGTATACTACCTGCTTATCTTCTTCCGAAAGTTCGTCCATTCCCAAAATGGCAATAATATCCTGTAGCTCATTATAGCGTTGCAGGATGTTTTTCACACGCTGGGCAGTGCCATAATGCTCTTCTCCTACAATATCTTCCGAAAGAATTCGAGAGGTAGAATCCAGCGGATCTACTGCCGGATAGATACCAATTTCAGCCAGTTTACGGGAAAGTACAGTGGTGGCATCTAAGTGGGCAAAGGTGGTTGCCGGAGCCGGGTCAGTTAAATCATCTGCTGGTACGTATACCGCCTGTACAGATGTAATAGAACCGTTTCGGGTAGAAGTAATACGCTCTTGCATGGCGCCCATCTCGGTGGCCAGCGTTGGTTGGTATCCTACCGCTGAAGGCATCCGGCCTAACAGGGCTGATACCTCAGAACCGGCCTGCGTAAAGCGGAAAATATTATCAATAAAGAACAGAATATCTCGGCCTTGTCCCTGTCCGTCGCCATCGCGGAAGTACTCCGCTACACTCAGTCCTGAAAGGGCTACCCGGGCCCGCGCTCCGGGAGGTTCGTTCATCTGTCCGAAAATCAAAGTAGCCTGTGACTCTTTGAGCGAGGCCATGTCGGCCTTACTTAAATCCCAGCCGCCTTCTTCCATAGAGTGCTTAAAGTCTGCACCGTATTTAATAATGTCGGCTTCAATAAATTCTCGTAGCAGGTCATTTCCTTCACGGGTACGTTCTCCTACCCCGGCAAATACTGAGAAACCGGAATATGCCTTGGCAATATTGTTGATCAGTTCCTGGATCAGTACGGTTTTTCCCACACCAGCTCCACCAAACAAACCTACTTTTCCCCCTTTAGAGTAAGGTTCCAGCAGGTCAATTACTTTGATTCCGGTAAACAGAATTTCTTCGGAAGTAGACAGGTCTTCAAATTTGGGAGGAGGATTGTGGATCGGACGTCCTTTACCAAAAGCAGGCTGAGGTAGTCCGTCAATGGCTTCTCCAACCACGTTGAATAGCCGACCCCGAATTTCATCGCTGGTAGGCATTTTGATGGGCTGGCCGGTATCTATTACTTCGGTGCCCCGAACCAAGCCTTCGGTGGCTTCCATTGCGATAGTTCGTACCCGATCTTCTCCCAGGTGCTGCTGTACTTCGAGCACCAATTGTGTTCCGTCCGAGCGTTTTATGGTAAGGGCATCTAAAATATTAGGCAATCTGGTTCCCTCAGTGTCGAAGCTAACGTCAACGACCGGGCCAATTACCTGAACAACTTTTCCTGTGTTTGCCATGAATGTGTTCTATTATAATGAGCGATGAATAAAGCGGTTGCAAAAATAGGGCATACAAAGTTGTATTGCAATGATTTATGAGGAGAAATGGAGGTTATTCTACCCGGAATTTCTGCGTGAACAGGGTACGGGTACCAAAGCAGCGAACTAAATACACGGCATGGGTGGGTGAACTTAGCGGAAAATGAAACACCGGGCTCTCTTGGGCCGTTGCCAGCGATGACTCAATTACTACATTACCCAGCATATCGGATACCTGCACTAGGTACTGATCTTCCGGTAAATGTTGCGTGAAAAGCTGCACTGTGCCAGTATTAGCATCAGCATGCACGCGTAAGTCAGAGTCATCGTTCAGAGGAACTGCAATGATATCCGAGTACTCGAAGGAATCATCAAAGTCTACCATGCGCAGTCGGTAATACAATGTGCCTGATAGTCGGCTGGCCACTCCTTCATCAACATATAGGTAATTACGCAGGGCAGTGGATGTCCCTGCGGCCTGGTTCCGGGCAATTTCTTCGAAAATAAATCCATTGGTGCTACGCTCAATGCCAAAAAAATGGGCATTGTCTTCTGAAGCAGTAGCCCATTCGAGCCGCACGCTGGGTTTTTCTAACTGGGCGGTGAAATCGGTCAGCGTGACCGGAAGCGGAGCTTCTACATCGCTGATGGTCCAGGAAGAAAATTCCCGTACGTTGTTCACCGTCACTGAGCGGACGTTGGTACCGCTGGAAGGGGCGGAGATGGCATTCGGAGTCACCAGTTCCCAGATTTCACTATCATCCGCAAGGCGCCAGACCTGTACTTCACTGGCATTTTTATCATTATCGTTTTCCGCTCTCCAGTTAAACTTAATGGTGCGGCCATTACCGGGCTGGTTTTCAGCGTCAATAATCCAGGTTACAGCGATGGATTCATTGTCGTTGGCTTCCACAATTCCGGCCGGGCCATTCAGGCGGGTGATGGTTACTTCTCCCAGATCATCCGGGCCGGAAGCAATATTTACTCCCAGCACATTAACTGAACCGGTACCGGCTGTCCGAGGCTGCGTTTTGAAGTTTCCCCGAAGGCGTCCGTTATCTTCGTTTACATCTCCTACCGCCTCGCCCAGCAGTACCTGCCCATCGCTAATGGTTTGGATCGTTCCCGTCAACAGTCTCACTGACTGGCTAAAAAGCATGTTGCCATCTATGGAAAGTATATCGGACTCTTCTCCATCAACCGTGATTTCCTCAATTTCGGGTTGCTCGCCCTCGATGGTCGCCAATACGATGCTTTTATCAGCAGACAAGATATCATAGGGAGAACTGCTTTCAATGAGGCGAAGCGTATCATTGGCACCGATGAGATCAAAAGCTTCCTGAAGCGTGCCTTCCCCGGGGCTGTCTCCATCGATACTGACCGATGAAAAATTACTTTGGAAACCCACGGCAGATGGATCATTATCTGCCCCGGAATTAAGCCAGGGAGAATAATCAACGATATTGCCGAATTGCGAAACTACGTTCGCTTTTTCCCGGCTGCCCCACCAGTTAAAAGAAGCATCAATCACCTCAGCACTGTTGTTTTGAATGGCGGTGGTGGTGTTATTGGCCAGGTTATTATTATTTAAGGTTAGTTCGCTAACCGCAATGCCGACGGAAACGCCTACATCCGCTCCGGAAACAGTGGTGTTTTGAAGGGTGATATCGCTGTTGCCAGTATTGATGGCTACTCCGTTGGTCACATTGCCATCGCCGTCTATGGTAAGGTTTTTAATAGTTACGTCTGAGGCATCAATGGCAAAAATTGAAGCTCGCGCTCCGTTGGGAATAATTCTTACGGCTCCGCTTCCGATGCCCTGTAACGTCATCGCTTTATCTATGGTGAAAAATTGCTCATTGTATCCGGCAGGAGTAATGTTGATGATGATGCCATCCTCATTTTCCACAACGTGTTCTACGGCAAATTTTATGGTGGGCCAGGGGTTGCTTTCAGAGCCGTCATTGGCTTCGTTGCCTATCGGAAACGGGCTGACAAAATATGTGTCCTGGGCCCAGGCTGGTTGCCAAAAAAAGAGCAGCATGCCCAATGCAAAAAGTATACATTTCTTCATAGTCGTGGTAATATTTAGGAAATCGGCAGATGAACCTGTACTGGATGGCTCAATGTGGTCTAATTTCTAAAAAAAATCAGAAACTACCTCCCGTTATCAGAAAAGTCATCAAACAATAGGGTCTGGAAGTTGCTATTTTTTTGAATTTCAGCATTTTTGGTAATTTTTGCAGCTGATCAATATAATGTAAAAAAGGTAATTCTTAACAGGTGCAGTAAATTACCTTCTACAGGATGTGTGGGAGCAGGGCATAAAAGTTTAAGAACAACAGTAAAGGTCTTACTGACATAAAGTTCCCTGACATGCTTAAGCGATTGTGCTTTTGGTATTGCACCGGAGTTGCCTAAATTTGCATATCAGACCCAGAAAAGTATATGTCGGGTAGGAGACGCGCGAACTTTAGCTCGGCAGAAACTTCTGAGCGGGGATTTAGTGTTACAGGAAAAACGGATGTAGATGCAAGGGAAGCGTCCCGTTTATACAAATCTGATCATGACGCTAGTGCCGCTAGCGACCATGACGCAAACCTTTCAATATTATGCGACAACAAAACTACGCGTTTAGCCCACTGATTGTATTTCTGATAAGCCTGACATTGCTGGCATGCCAAAAGAAACTGGATGAGAATTTTGTAACGGATGACCCGGAATACATTCATCAGTCAATGCAAAAGCTGACCGACGTTATCGTATACGATATTTTTTCCCCTCCGGTCGCCAGCCGCATTTATTCCTACCCCAGCATTGCTGCCTACGAAGTGCTGATCCACGAGCATCCTGAATACCAGTCATTGGCTGGCCAGCTGACCGGGCTGGAACCCGCCCCTGACCCGGTTGCCGGACAACCGATCTCTCTGCCTCTGGCCAGCTTACACGCTTTTATCATCACCGGAAAAGCCTTTATCTTTTCGGAAGACCGGATTGAGGCATTTCAGCAGGAATTGTACCAGCCATTTGAAGATGCGCTTCCCGAGGACATGTACACCAACTCCCTGGCTTATGGTGAACAGGTCTCAAAGCATATTCTGGAATGGTCCAGCCACGATAATTACAAAGAGTCACGCTCTTTTCCCAAGTTTACAGTAAACGATGCCCCCGGGCGCTGGCAGCCTACCCCACCGGATTATATGGACGGCATTGAGCCGCACTGGAGTAAAATCCGCCTCTTTGTGGTGGACTCTGCCAATCAGTTTGTGCCGCAGCAACCTTCTCCTTTTTCTATGGAAGAGGGTAGCTCGTTTTATCAGGAGTTAATGGAAGTGTACGAAACCGGAGTGAACCTGGACGAAGAGCAGGCCGAAATTGCCAGCTTCTGGGATTGTAATCCGTACGTATCTCATCACCAGGGGCATGTAATGTTCGCTACTAAAAAAATTACGCCCGGTGGCCATTGGATTGGCATTGCCAAAATTGCTGCCCGGCAGGCAAATGCTGATTTAATGAAGTCTATTGAAACCTACGCGATGACATCGCTGGCGCTGTTTGATGGCTTTATCGTTTGTTGGGACGAGAAATACCGCAGTAATCTGATTCGTCCGGAAACGGTCATCAACCAGTATATTGATGAAGACTGGATGCCCCTGCTGCAAACTCCGCCCTTCCCCGAATATACCAGTGGCCACAGTGTTATTTCTACTTCAGCGGCTACCGCACTTACGCATTTATACGGAGAACCCTTTCATTTTGTAGACTCAACCGAAGTAGCCTACGGCATTCCTCCTCGCGAATTTGATTCGTTTCTGGAAGCTTCCGGTGAGGCGGCCATCAGCCGCCTGTACGGAGGTATTCACTATATGCCCGCCATCAAAAATGGAGTAGAGCAGGGGCGAAAGGTGGGCAAGTTTGTCATAAGCCACATCAAAACCAGAAAAGAGGATCAGGTTGCCGAAAAGTAGCCGAAACAGCACAGATTTGCTTTTGTGATGGTACCGCGAATGCGCCAGCTATGGCGTAGTACCTGATTCTTAATATGTCTCCTTCATTACCTTCTTCTGAATAAGATCAAATCAGAAGCCATTTTACGCTATGTATTACTTGAGTATTTTCACGCATTTACTGGAAATTTTTCAGTTAAAAGGGAGTTTATTTGCCAAAAAGCAGATTTCTCAATCGAAAAAACTTGTCATATGTAATATTCGGTACATATCGGCTACTGTTGCGGAGATATATTGTTTGTAATTTATTTTCTTATTTTATTGCGAAAATTCAAACTTTGAAGCTGGTTTTTGGTTTGATTTTTACGATTTAATAAAAATATATCAATTGCTTATGAGAATTTTTACAAAATCTGCTTTTGTCCTTACATTGGCAGTACTCTGGAGTGGCGCATTGTGGGCGCAGGACAGAACAGTATCAGGGACAGTAACATCGGCAGAAGAAGGGCCTCTTCCCGGAGTAAATGTACTGATAAAAGGAACGAACACGGGTTCGGTAACTGATTTGGATGGTCATTACCGTCTTTCTGTATCAGAAGGTAGTACGCTGGTATTTTCTTCCATTGGTTATACCAATCAGGAAGTTGAGGTGGGCAACCAAACCACCATTAATATCACCATGGAAGAAGACGTACAGTCGTTGAGCGAAGTAGTGGTAATTGGCTATGGTACGCAGGAAAAGCGAGATGTGACTGGAGCAGTTAACTCTATTAGTTCGGAAGACTTTAACCAGGGGGTAATTGCTTCCCCTGAGCAACTAATCCAAGGAAGATCAGCTGGAGTGCAAATTACGCAAGCCAGCGGTGAACCTGGCTCAGGGATCAACATTCGTATTCGGGGTACTTCTTCAGTGCGAGGTGGTAATAACCCGCTGTTTGTTGTCGATGGAGTACCCTTGGCAGGAGGTGATGTGAGCGGAGGAGGACAAGATGTAGGATTTGGTACTTCTTCAGCGCGTAACCCACTGAACTTCTTAAATCCCAACGATATTGCCAGCATTGATATTCTTAAAGATGCATCGGCTACCGCAATCTACGGATCGCGGGGAGCCAACGGAGTAGTCCTTATTACCACTAAAAGTGGAGACGGGGGTTCAGGAACCCTGAACTACACGTTTAACATAGGGGCAGCTAATATTACTAAGAAATACGACCTATTAAATCGTCAACAGTTTCTGTCGGCCTATACTGAGCTCAACGGCGCGACAGCTGCTGCGGAAATAGACCGGGGGGCAGATACTGACTGGCAAGATCAAATCTTCCGAACGGCTCTTTCTCAAAATCATAACTTATCTTTCGGAGGAGGAGATGACACAGGAAACTATCGTTTCTCGCTCGGGTATACTGATCAGGAAGGGATTGTGAAAGAAAGCGGCCTACGGAGGATTGCTGCTAGATTTAACGGGTCTAAGAGCTTTATTGAAGACCGTTTGACGATAAGTTCTCAACTGACTGTGTCTGACATCCGTGATAACAATGTCCCGATCTCCAACACCGCAGGTGCTACCGGTGATTTATTAGGAGCTGTTTTGAAGCTAAATCCTACATTTCCTGTCCGCGATAACATGGGTAATCCTTATCAGGTAGGAGTCGATTTTGCGAATCCCGTTGCCTTCCTGGAATTAAGTGATGACTTTACGAACACTATTAGAGCACTCGGAAATATTACTATTGATCTGAAAATTGCTGAAGGCCTTAATTTCAAAACGGTATTAGGAGGAGATCGTTCTTCTTCATCTCGGCGACAGGCATATTCTGGTGATCTACAGGTGCAAGGAATAATATCGCAGGGGCGAGCCGCTTTCAATGAGATTAGTAGTACCAATACCCTCATGGAAAACTACTTTACCTATGACAATCAGTTAACGGATAATATCAAGCTCAATGCGGTACTGGGATACTCCTATCAACGGTTTGAGACTAATACCTCGACTATGCAAGCAGCAGGATTCCTGTCAAATGATTTGGATATCATACTAAATAACATTGCTTCGGTGGATTTAACACTTACCGTTGACGAAGAAACGGGCAACATCACGAAGAATGGAGGAATTGTCGCTAACTCCTCTTCTCGTGTAGATGAACTACAGTCGTACTTTGGGCGAGCCACCTTTGATATTGCTGATAAATATCTGATAACGGGAACGGTTCGCGCCGATGGTTCCACCCGATTTGGTCAGGATAATCGTTACGGTATATTTCCTTCTTTTGCCTTAGGCTGGCGAGTATCCGAAGAAGGGTTTTTGCCGGAAGCAATCACTGACCTAAAGTTAAGAGCAGGCTATGGAATTACCGGAAACCAAGAATTCGAAAGCAACCGGTACACGTTCCGGCAGCGATACCAGGATGAGTCATTAGATTCTTCTCCTACGGGCATTACTATTAATACCGGCAACCTGACGGATATTGCATTTCCTAACCGCGAGCTGAAGTGGGAGTCTACTACTCAGATTAACGTGGGGATTGATTATGGATTTATCAATAACAGACTACGGGGTTCTATTGACTACTACCACAAAAGCACCGATGACCTGTTATTTCAAACCATCTTTGCGCAGCCGTCGCTTGTTCCATTCGTATTCAGAAATTTAGATGCTGCGGTGATCAACGAAGGTATAGAAATCGCCATAGATGCTGACATAGTGAACAACGATAACTTTTCTTGGTCGTTGGCAGCTAACGCCGGATTTAATGACAACCGGGTAGAAAACTTATCTGCTAACGAACGAACAGGAGAAATTAGTGGTCAGGGACTATCAGGAGCTTATGCTCAGCGTATTACCGAAGGGCAGCCCCTGTTTGCCTACTTCTTACGCCCTTTTAACGGTTACAACGCTGATGGAGAATCAGTATATGGGGAGGGTGAGAATACAGATGCGCCTCAGGAATTCGTAGGCAAAAGTCCGTTACCTACTACAAACCTAGGATTTACGAACAATATAGGCTTTGGAAATTTTGATTTAAGTATCTTCTTTTCCGGGCAGCTTGGACAGTACATATACAACAATACGGCGAATGCTTTCTTCACAGTAGGATCATTAGCCGGAGGAAAGAACGTAACAACCAATGTATTGGGAACTGAGGAAGGGGCTATCAATACCCCGGAAGTATCTACCCGGTTTCTGGAAGATGGCTCGTTCGTGCGACTGCAGAATATAACCTTTGGCTATAATATTCCTGTAGGTGAGTCTAGTTTCGTGTCTAGCCTACGCCTATATGTTACTGGTCAGAACTTGTTGACTTTTACCAACTATAGCGGACAGGACCCGGAAGTGAACGTTAACAAATCTATCAACGGGTACCCATCCTTTGGCATCGATTATACTGCCTACCCGGCAGCTAGAACGTATGTGTTTGGCCTCAATGTATCATTCTAAAATCTATTGAGTTATGAAGCGTATGAAAAAATATATATTAATGATAAGTATCGGACTCATCCATACGGGATGTACCGATCTGGAAGTGAAAGAAATAGACTCCATTGTGACAGAAAATGAGGCAGGCGAATTCAGTGGTGATGCCGGAGCATTACTGAGAACATCCTATAACCAGTTGGCGGCTCTTACCAACCAGGCTAGCGTATATTCACTGTACGAACATACCTCGGATGAACTTCTAGGACCCACCCGAGGAACGGACTGGGGCGATAACGGGGTATGGAGACTGTTACATTCACACCAGTGGGATGAAAATCACCAGTACGTGCTGGATGCCTGGAACGAGATGAACGGACGAGCGTACGTGGCAACTCAGGTATTAGCTTCTCAGGACCCCGCCCCCAATGCGCAACAAGCAGCAGAAGCGAAGTTTTTACGGGCTTTTTACATGTGGCACGTAATGGATTTGTTCGGACAGGTACCCTTCCGTGAAATCAATGATGGAGTAAATATAGATCCCCGAGTTTTGTCTCGGAGCGAAGCTCTGGATTTTATTGTTAAAGATTTGGAAGAAGCACTACCTGATTTGCCAGTGATTGGACCTGCTCAAGGAAACACACAGGCCTCCAAGGCAGCAGCAAACGCTCTGTTGGCCAGAATCTACCTAAATAAGGGGGTGTATCTGGCAAACGTTGATGAACAAGGCTCTATCAGTGTTACCTATGATCCTGCTGACATGACTGCGGTAGTAGAAGCTGCTGACGCAGTGGCCGCCGATGGATATGCACTTGAAGAAGACTACTTCAAGATATACACCTCCGCCCCCCAAAGTGAAGTTATTTTGTCTAGCCCGCAGGGATCAGCTGAGAACCGGTACTTCATGACCTTGCACTATGACCACAATCCTAGTGGTTGGAATGGTTTTACCACGCTGGCCGATTTTTACGGAACTTTTGAGGATCAAGATACTCGAAAAGGAATTTCTGCTGATCCCGATGGTAGTGATTTCTCAGGTATAGGCCTTGGGTTTTTAATCGGACAACAGTATGCTGATGACGGTACTGCAATCACTAATAGTCGTAGTGGACTGCCTTTAGCCTATGAACCTGAAGTGCCATTGATTGGGGCTGATACTGATGATGGAATTCGTGCTATAAAGTATCATCCAGCTGATAAGGGAAACTACATATTGTTAAGGTATGCCGACGTCCTTTTGATGAAAGCCGAAGCCTTACTAAGAAATGGAAATTCTGGAGAGGCGCTTACTATTGTAAATGAACTACGCGCTACGCGTGGAGCTAGTACATTGGCTTCTCTTGACGAAAATGCTTTACTGGAAGAGCGGGGAAGAGAGTTGTACTGGGAAGGCTATCGTCGCCTAGATCAGATCAGATTCGGCACCTTCACCAATGGTACTTGGGACTGGAAAGAAAATACCGAATCTTTCCGTGTATTGTTCCCTATACCACAGCAGGCGCTGGATTCTAACCCCAATCTGGTGCAGAATCCGGGATATTAATCTGGGGTAAACTATTACCCGGAAAGCAAGCAACTCAGGTAGTTGCTTGCTTTCTTTGTTTATAGATCGCCGAAATTATTACCATCCAATGTGCGTTACTCCAGTAACGTAAACATCAGTCTTAATCCAGAAGTATTGCGGGTATTTCCCACTCAGAATCTTATCAGCCTCTGCAACATCTCCTACTATGGTGAATTTTTTAGCATGATGGATTGATACGGCACGAAGAAAAACACTACCGATGAGAAAAATAGCTTGCTTATTGGCGTTGCTCAATTGGGGGTGCGAAAGCGATCCTGCTCATCTTTTCTCCGCGCTTTCATCAGATCAGACCGGAATAGAATTCAAAAACGAACTCGTCCTGAGTGAGGATTTTGATGTATTCCGCTACCGCAATTATTACAACGGTGGAGGAGTGGCGATCGGAGATATCAATAACGATGGTTTATCCGATGTCTATCTTACGGCCAACATGGGGAGCAATAAGCTTTTCCTTAACCAGGGCGATAGTGGGTCTGACCCGTTTACTTTTGAAGATATTACCCAAACCGCAAATGTAGGCGGGCACAAGGTTTGGTCTACCGGGGTCAGCATGGCCGATGTAAACGGCGATGGCTGGCTGGATATTTATGTGTGCAACTCCGGCGATGTAGAAGGTGGGAAGCGGGAAAATGAGCTTTTTATCAATAATCAAGACCTTACCTTCACCGAACAGGCCGCCGCTTATGGCCTTGATGACAAAGGCTTCAGCACCCATGCGGTATTTTTTGATTATGACCAGGATGGCGATCTGGATGCTTACGTGCTGAATAATTCCTTCCGCCCGGTTTCTACCCTGGGCTACGAAAACATTCGCCATGTGCGGGATAGCACCGGAGGAGATAAACTTTACCGAAATGATGTTTCATCAGAGGGGCAGAGCGTATTTACTGATGTCTCCGAAGAAGCCGGTATTTTCGGAAGTGTGATTGGGTTTGGCCTCGGAGTAACCATCACCGATGTCGATCAGGATGGCTGGCTGGATATTTATGTGTCCAACGATTTTTTTGAGCGGGATTACCTGTACATGAACCAGGGCGATGGCACATTCAGCGAGGAGCTGCCAAAGCGTATGGGCCACATCAGTCAGTTTTCTATGGGTGCCGATGCGGCGGATCTGAATAACGATGGTTACCCTGAAATCTTCGTCACCGACATGCTGCCGGAAACGGATGAACGGCTTAAAACCATGATTCACTTTGAATCTTATGATCTCCACCAACGCAAGCTGGCCAACGACTACTACGAGCAGTACATGCGGAATACGCTGCAACTCAACGACCAGCAGGGTGGATTCAAGGAAATCGGGCAACTGGCCGGAGTGCAGGCCACCGATTGGAGCTGGGGCGCGTTGATCGCCGATTTTGACAACGATCTGCACAAGGAGTTATTTGTCAGCAACGGAGTGTATAAGGATGTGACCAACCAGGATTTTATCGCTTTCATTGGCAGTGACGAAGCCATTCTGGAATCGATGCGTAAAGAGTCTATCAACTTCCAGGAACTGGTAGATCGTATGCCCTCTAACAAGCTATCCAATTATTTATTCAAACAAGACAGTAATCTGGCGTATCATAACGTAGCCGAAGATTGGGGATTAGCCACTCCTTCCTTCTCCAACGGCGCAGCTTACGGCGATCTGGACAATGACGGAGATCTCGATCTCATTGTCAATAATGTGAATCAGGAATTGTTTGTCTACCGCAACAACAGTGAGCAACTAAAAAACAATTATCTGAAGCTGTCTTTTATCGGCCCGGAAAAGAACCGGTTCGGCATTGGCGCCCGGGTGCATGCCTATGCCGGAGGTCAGCACATCATGCAGGAAAATGTACCTACCAAAGGCTTTCAATCATCCATGGACTACAGTATGATATTGGGGTTGGACAGTCTGGAAATCATTGATAGCCTGATCGTCTACTGGGGATACAACCATCAGGTGCAGAAGCGGTACGATATTCCGGTGAATCAGCACGATACACTACAGATCGCGGATGCTAAATCATTGGAGACTCCACCATCAGATACCACTACACTTTTTCACCGGGAAAGGCTCGCACTGAAACCACCTTCCCAACATAAAGAAGATCATTTTGTGGATTTTGACTACGAGCGAATGACCTACCACATGCTGTCTCGAGAAGGACCGGCTTTGGCGGTAGGAGATGTCAATCAGGATGGACTGGATGATTTTTTCATGGGGGGAGCCAGCGGCCAGCCGGGTCAGTTATATGTGCAAACCAATGACGGGCATTTTTCCGCCATGCGTGAAACGGCCTTTGCCCAGGACAGTATTTTTGAAGATGTGGATGCTGCCTTCTTTGATGCGGACAATGATGGCGATCTGGACTTATACGTCGTCAGCGGAGGAAACAGCTTCCGCGAGAATGCCCGGGAATATCAGGATCGGCTGTATCTATTAACATCCAACAACCGGGGTGCACCGGTATATGAGCGAAGCTCCCGCGGCTTACCGCCCATGAGTGCTATGGGATCTTGTGTGCGCAGTGCTGACTTTGATCAGGATGGCGATCTGGATTTATTTATTGGAGGGCGAGCCGTGCCGCTGAAATACGGTATGCCCGCCAGCAGTACAATTCTGGAAAACGATGGGCAAGGTATTTTCTCCGATGTCACGCTGCAGGTTTCTCCCCGCCTCAGCAATATAGGCATGGTAACCGATGCCGAATGGGTGGATTTTGATAATGACCAGGACCTGGATCTGGTGGTGGTAGGAGACTGGATGCCGATCACGCTCTTCAAAAATAATGGAGCCAATCTGGAGCGCCTGAACAATGTGCCGGGGCTCACCAAAACCAATGGCTGGTGGAGAGATATTGAGATCGCCGACCTGAACGAAGATGGGGAAGCCGATTTTATTATCGGAAACTGGGGGTTAAATTCTAATTTCAAAGCCACTCCTGAGCAACCACTTTCCCTCTACATCAGCGATTTTGATAGTAACCGAACCATTGATCAGGTATTTGCTTATTATCAGGGAGATAGCCTGTACCCGATGGCGCTGCGGCACGATCTGGTCATGCAACTCAGTTATCTGAAGAAGGAATTTACCTACTATGAAGATTATGCCGGAAAGACGATGGAACAGGTGTTTGGAAAAGAAGCGCTCGCAAATGCGATCGTCAATCAGGTGCATCGCCTGCAATCCTCGGTCGTCATCAACAACGGGGATGGGTCGTATCAGGTCAGCGACTTGCCCCGAGAAGTGCAGTTTTCGCCGGTATTCGCCATTGCGGCCGATGATTTTAATGAAGATCAGGAAACCGAGTTTGTGATGGGTGGTAATTTTTCCGGGGTGAAACCCGAAGAAGGACGTTATGATGCCAATACCGGACTGGTGCTAAAAATACAGGAAGGGCAATGCCAGGTGGTAGATTCGCGGACAACCGGACTTGCCATAGAGGGTGAAGTACGCCAACTGGCGATTGCCCGGTCCAGAGGAACGAAAAGACTGTTGATCGTTGCAAAAAATAATGATGAGCCAGAGATATATACTTACCCATATGATGATGCCGCTGCGTCGGATAGCACCGATCTGCTTTCTTATCATTAATGCTGCCTGTCACTCAGGGTCGGATTCGGAGCCTTTGTTTGAGTTACTGTCGGCGGAGGAAACGGGCGTGGGCTTTCAGAATACCCTGACGGAAACCCCGCAGATGAACATCTTTAGCTACCTCTACTTCTATAATGGTGGAGGAGTGGCCGCCGGAGACCTGAACGGTGATGATCTGCCCGACCTCTATTTCACATCCAATCTCGAAAATAATAAGCTGTACTTAAACCAGGGCAACTTCTCGTTTCAGGATATTACCGAAACTGCCGGAGTGCAGGGTCAAAAAGGGTGGACAACGGGCGTAACCATGGCCGATGTGAATGGCGACCGCAAGCTGGATATTTACGTAAGTCAGTTGGGCGATTACCAAAATATTCGGGGGAAAAACCAACTGTACATCAACCAGGGAAATGATGCCCAGGGAATCCCGGTTTTTGAAAACCAGGCAGCAGAGTATGGCCTCGATCTCATCGGCTTCAGCACCCAGGCAGCCTTCTTCGATTATGACCTGGATGGCGATCTGGACATGTATATGCTCAACCACTCAGTGCATGCCAATGGCACCTTCGGACGTTCCTCTCTGCGTCAGGAAAAGCACCCGCTGGCCGGTGATAAGCTACTGAGAAACGAGGGTAATACATTTATTGATGTAACCGATAGCAGTGGCATCTACAGCAGTGTGTTGGGTTATGGATTGGGCATTACGGTGGGAGATGTCAACTGGGATGGATACCCGGATATATACATTGGCAACGACTTCCATGAGAATGATTATCTCTACATCAACAATGGCGATGGTACATTTTCGGAAGAACTGGAGCAGATGATGCGGCACACCAGCCGCTTCTCCATGGGCAACGATATTGGTGACATCAACAACGATGGCCTGCCGGATCTGGTGTCTCTCGATATGCTACCCTCCGATCCGGTAAAGCTGAAAATGTCGGCCGGGGAAGATTCTTACGATGTGTATGATTACAAACTTAAGTACGGCTATAATCATCAGTTTGCGCGCAATACCCTTCAACTAAATATGGGGAACGGGCATTTTAGTGAAATTGGCTTGCTGGCTAACGTATACGCAACCGACTGGAGCTGGTCCGGACTGATGGCCGATCTGGATCTGGACGGACAAAAAGATCTCTACATTGCCAATGGCATCAAACGACGGTCTAACGACCTGGATTACATTAAGTATGTGTCTAACGAGGCTGTGCAGCACCGATTGGAAGGTGATCTGACCGAAGAAGATATGGCCCTGGTAGAGAAACTGCCGATTGTGAAGATCCCAAATGCTGCTTTTAGAAATCAGGGAAATCTGGGTTTTGCCAATGTGTCTGATGCGTGGGGGCTGGGGCAGGAATCTTTCTCCAACGGGGCCGCCTATGCCGATTTAGACAACGATGGTGACCTGGATTTGGTGACGAACAACATTGACCAGCCCGCCTTCATTTACCGCAATCGTACTATCGACGGCGAGCAGAGATCCTCCCATTTTCTTAAAATCCGCTTGCAAGGAGAAGGGGCGAATACCCAGGGTGTAGGAGCCCGGGTAATGATTCCATTAGATTCTCAGATGATTGTGCAGGAAGTATACGCAACCCGGGGGTATCAGTCCTCGGTGCCGACCGAACTGATTGTGGGACTGGGCAATCGAACACAGATTGACTCGCTGACCGTGGTATGGCCTGACCACCGATTCGAGGTATTGCAGGATATGAAAACGGATCAAAGCCTGATACTGCATCAGACCGAGGCGAAGGGTCAGTATGATTTTTCTACGGCGAAGTCAGACCCGATGTTCATCGATGTGAGTGATTCACTCAAAGTAGATTTTGTACATCAGGAAAATCGCTTTATTGAATTCAACCGCGAAGTGCTGATTCCGCATATGTCATCTACCGAAGGTCCCAAACTAGCGGTGGGTGATGTAAATGGAGATGGCAAAGATGATTTCTTCGTAGGAGGGGCTAAATGGCAATCTAGCGCCATCTATGTCCAAGCCAGTCAGGGTTTCGAGAGAATAGAACAAACGGCTTTCGGGGTGGATAGTGTGGCCGAAGACATTGGAGCCGAACTGGTAGATATAGATAATGATGGCGATCAGGATCTGGTGGTGGTTAGTGGGGGAAATGAATTTCAGGGTGAGGCAGAAGCTCTGCTACTTCGTCTGTACAAGAATGATGGGCAGGGAAATTTTGCCCGAGATCGTCAGGCGATGCCCGACATATATGTGAATGGCTCCTGTGTTCGCAGTGCCGACTTCGATCAGGATGGGGATCAGGATCTTTTTATCGGCGGAAGGGTGGTACCGAGAAATTACGGCCACACTCCATCCAGTTACCTGTTGCAGAATGATGGACAGGGAAAATTTACGGACCAGACCCAGACACTGGCCGAAGGGCTGCAATCGGTGGGAATGGTAAAAGATGCCCAATGGGCAGATGTGGACGATAATGGTACCGAAGATCTGGTGATTGTGGGAGAGTGGATGCCCATCACGGTATTTACCAACGAAAACGGAGTGTTGCACCAGGCTGAATTGGCTTCCCTGGTTAAAACCAATGGGTGGTGGAATACAGTAGAAGTAACTGATATTGACGAAGATGGGGATCTGGATATTCTGGCGGGTAATCTGGGGATGAACTCTAAGTTGAAAGCATCACCCCAGGAGCCAGTGAGCCTGGCGGTGAAAGACATTGACGGGAATGGTACCGTAGAACAGTTGCTTTTCCATTATACCAACGGAAAGAAATATTTGTTTGCCACCAAAGATGAGCTTACTTCACAACTGGTGAAAATTAAAAGCCGTTACCAGAGTTATACCGCTTTTGCTAATGCCGATGTCGATGAAATTTTTCCTCCCGCCATCTTAGAAGGAGCCGAACGCCATGAGGCGTATGAATTTCGTTCGGGCGTATTTGTGAATGAAGGAAATCTGAATTTTACCTTCAAACCCTTTCCGGTGCAGGCGCAGTTCTCGCCCATTAATGCTTTTTATCTCACGGATGTGGATGGAGATCAGAGAAAAGATGTGCTAAGCGCGGGAAATTTTTATGAAGTGACCATTGAACGGGGCCGATACGATGCCGATTACGGGACACTCCTACGAAACACCGGAGCCGGAAATTTTGCCTGGGTTCCGAATACACAGTCGGGGCTATACCTGGACGGACAAATCCGGGATATAGCGAAAATTGTGTATCAGGGGCAGGAAATGATGGCCATTGCGAAGAATAAGGTGCCCTTACAGTTCATCCAAACCAACCCAGAAAAACCTGTTGAATTCCATGAAATTTCTCCCACTGTCTCTGCTGACGCTCATTAGTCTGCTGGGAAGTTGTACTTCCGAGCCTGTGCTCACGATTGAATTTTGTGAGGAACTCACTGCGGATGATCAATGCCCGTCTGACCGGGATCAGTTTAAGTTGGGAGAACGCGTATTTGTTCGTTTATCCTCAGACAAGCCTTTCGAGACCAAAACCATTACCGGAAAAATTGTCCGGCTGGAGAATGAGAAGCGATATGAACTGGGAGACAAAAACTTTGAATTAGAGCCCGGCAGTACCTACGTAACCCAAAACATTCCTTTCCACGAATTTGGTTTTAATGCCCTGGGCACCTTCTCCATTGAGTTCTCTGATGAAAGCGGGCAGTTGCTAGCGAAACGGGAGGTTAAGGTTACCCAATAGTAAAATTGATACTAAAGGTCACTTGAATCAAAAACCCGATAATGAGCAAGTTATCAGGATGATGATTTGGGAAAAAGCTACACCGAAACCGGTTTGTTCTTAGGTTTCTGAGGTCGAGATTGTACCGTTTCTTTCCTGCCAGCTGGTTTATGGTAATCCTGGTATCGGCGGTAAGTAGCTACGCCAAAGCCAAACATCAGTAACAGGGTGCCGATCCAAAGCACATTGATGAATGGTTTCTCAATGGCTTTCAGCACAATGTATTCTTTCTGAGTGGTCTCTACACCCAGCACAAAGCTGTTCTGCTCAGGCAGAATATTGAGCAAGGTAAGACGTAAACCTAATTCCTGTGAAGTATCAGGCACTCGGCCTACCATCCGGTCACGGATCAGGTAGATCGGCTGTAAGAGATACTCGGTATCGCCGCCCATCACCTGAATATGGGCTTTCACGGCGAGGTCACCTTCCTGTAACTCTACACCTTCTACAGCATCTACGCGCTCAATCTGGGTTAACTGTGCTACGTAATCATTGGCAAAAAACTGCTCGCCCATTTTTACGTCCATTTCTTCCATCTCCGACCATTCTTTCTCCTCGGCTTCCGGTGGTATGGCCGAAACGTGGGTGTACAAGTCTTTAAACGCGGTGCGGCGAATATCCGGTGACGCAATCAATCCCATATTAGGGTTCACCTGAGAGCGGGGGTACAGGGTAAACTGCTTGCCCGTTTCCCGATTGGTATACTGTATCTCGTGGTAGGTGTTTTCAGGATGAATCTGCACCGTATCTCCTTTGGCAAAGTACGAGGTGCCTTCGTAAGCGAAATCTTCAGTAGCCACTACCAAAAACGGAGTCTCCGTTGGGCGGAGGATTTTTTTATCTACATAGACCGGCACATCCCGGGCGTCTACCCGTTGCCCTTTGTAAATGAGTTCATACTCACCCATTTTGCGCGGTTCATTAATCCAGAGCAGGGTGTTTTCCAGATTTTCATTGGCCGGGTCATCCTTAAAAATAAGCAACCCGGACTCGTTGACCGAAACCACTTTGGAGTATCCGGCGGAGAAGAGAATTCCCAGGAAAATCATGGCAATGCCGATGTGGGAAATAGAACCTCCGGCTAATTGAAAGTTGGTTTTACCGAAGCGGAGCAAAATTTTACCATTGGCAATAATAGAATAGATGGATACGGTCAGCAGCAGAATATATACCGGATTGGTTACCTGCCCGGCAAGAATGGCAATGGCACTAATGATCAACGTGAGGATCAGTGGTATGGATAATTCGTTCTTGAGTTTTTCCGGGTCCATTTTTCGCCAGAAGAAAAACTGCCCCGTGCCCGATAGTAGTGCGATAGCGATGGCAAACCACAACTGAAATTTGGTGTAAAACTCAATCTGATCCGCCGGAGGCGCTACGTTAGAGACTCCACCGAAGGCCTCGACAATAGCATTGTACACCGGAATAGAAGTCGGCACCAACACCTGAAAAGACATGAGACAAAGCACAGTAGCACCGATGAAAATCCAGAACTCCCGGCTGTAGGCCGATGCTTCTTTCTCCGAGGTAGGAATCTCCTTCCACCGAATGGCGGATAGTACAATGGCGGCTACCGTAAAAAACAATAGATAAATTAATAACTGTCCGGATAAACCCAGGTCAGTAAAAGAATGGACAGACGCATTACCCAGGATACCACTACGGGTTAGGAATGTGCTGTACAAAATGAGCACAAAAGTAGTAATGACCAGCACAATGGAAGTCTTGAGAGCCGTACCGTTGTTTTTAAAGATGATGAGCGTGTGAATACTGGCTACCAGCACCAACCAGGGAATGTAGACTGCGTTTTCTACCGGATCCCAGTTCCAGTAACCACCGAAGTTCAGCGTTTCGTAGGCCCAGTAGGCTCCCATCATAATGCCCAGGCCGAGTACGGCGGCGGAAAAGATTGCCCAGGGCAGGGCCGGTTTTATCCAGCTTTCGTACTTCCGTCGCCAGATGCCGGCGATGCAGAACGCAAAAGGAACCAGCGTGGTGGCAAACCCCAGAAACAGGGTAGGAGGGTGGATGACCATCCAGTAATTTTGCAGTAAGGGGTTCAAGCCAGTACCATCTTCCGGTTGAAAATCAGGATTCATGGCGAATACCGGGGCGTCGGTCATCACATCGCGCAGCAGCAGGAACGGGGAGCTTCCAACCTTGAGTTCAATACCCGGAATGACAGTACCCAGAATCATGGAAGCCAGAAAGGCTTGTACTAAGGCAAACACCGCCATCACCGGAGCTTCCCAGCCTGATTGCCGATTGGTACGGATGAGCACAAAACCAAGAATCACATGCCAGAAGATCCAGAGTAAGAAGCTGCCTTCCTGCCCTTCCCAGAAGCAAGAGATCATGTAATATACCGGCAGGCTGAGCGAAGAGTGACTCCAGGCGTAGTGGTACTCAAACAGGTGATTATAAATAATGAAGAACAGACTGGCAACGACGCCAAAGACCAGGCCGCCGTGGACGTAAAAAGCCGTGCGTGCAAAGTTTCTCCACGATTGCGCTTTTACAGTATCAGTTTGTAGCGTGGACGTGATATAGGCATAAGCTGCCACCAGCGAGGCCACAAAGGATGAGATGACGAAAAAGTGGCCAAGGTTGCCAATGAGAGTATTGATCATGACGGTTATTTTCTAAATGCTATCAGGCGCTTTTGCCGGTTGGGTTTTTTTGAGGGCTCATTTTATGAATCCCCCCCTTAACTAATTTCCTGCTCCTGGTATTTGGAAGGACACTTCAGCAACACTTCGTCGGCCACAAAATGCTCGTTGCGGTATGATCCGATCACCACAACCTGTTCAGATCGTAATAAATCGGCGGGCATGGGCTCGTTATAATATACCTGCTGTTCCTGGTTATTCTGATCGACCATGACAAAGGAAACCGAGAGCTTGTCTTCTGAGGGTTCTACCCCGATAACCTCGCCCTGCTCATCTTTTTTGAGCTGGCCCACCACATGAATCTTGGCCGCTTTTCCACGCTCAGCTAGTGTATGGGCTTCCTGAAAGGTTACGTACGAACTGGCATCTCCGGCGGTAGAGATAATCACCGTTACTGCTACTGCAATTACAATAAGGGCAATGATGTATTTTAGTTTCATATCGGTAAGTTGTTTTGTAGTGATGAACTATCCCTGAAGGTCGTTATGTAACTCTTTCTCCAACTTGCTGACCTTCTGATCAATTCGGATGGTATAAATGATCAGACCTGAGAAAATCAGTAAAATCACCGCAACGACCACATAAATTTTCCCCTCTTGCCGGAAGGTATCGGCCATCTCCACCTCGTTGGTAACAGATTGGGTCGCATTAGACTGGGCTATTAACAGGCTAGGGCTAATGATCGTCAGCCATAGCATGGTTACGAGTGCGAAGCAGGTTTTCTTCAAAACGTTCATCTGTATGTTGTTTTATAATATTCAAACGAATACGCAGGCTGGTGAGCCATACGCCTAAGAGTGTCCAGCCGATAACTGCCGGGTAAAAGACCATGCGCAGGTTGCTATCCATGTCGTAGGAATTAAAGCCCGGATTACCACCGTTGCCCGGATGCAGAGAGTCAGTCATGCGGGGAAGGATGAATAACAAAGGCACCAGGGTAGCAAAAGCGAAAATATTATAGATGGCACTGATGCGCGCCCGCCGCTGCTCATCGTCGAACGAGCCGCGCAGAATAAGGTAGGCGAAATAAATCAGCAGGGCAATGGCCGCTCCGTTTAGCTTGGGATCGCTGGTCCAGAAGGTGCCCCAGGCAAATTTGGCCCATAATGAACCGCTGGTTACTCCCAGTATGCCAAACAGAATACCCGTGTTGGCAAACTCAGAGGCAAAAAGATCATTTTGTTGGGTGGGTTTTCGAAGATACTTCACCGAGTATACTACCGAAGTGGCTAAGAGCATAAACATGCCGAACCACATAGGTACGTGAAAATGCAGCACCCGGATGGTCTCATTCAAGATGGGAAGGCGGGGAACGTCGGCGAGTAGCCCGGCAGTAATTGTATAGCCGATCAACAGAATTGCCAGTATTTTCCACCATCGTTTTTTCATACTATTTGCAGTTTGCATCATAACAATGAATTGACCTCGATTGGTTTACTACGTTCGCCATAAGTAGGGAAATAAAATATACGAAAGGGCGATGACAATTGCATTTATTGCCACTAAGATAATCATTTCGTCGTAGCTCACACTGAGGGCCAGGCCATCCAGGGCATTTTTAGAAACCTTAATCACCATCAGCAGTATGGGAATGATCACCGGGAAACCTAAAATAGCCATCAGGCTACTGTGGTTATTGGCTTTGGATGCAATGCTGGATACCATGGTCAGCGTGACCGAGAAACCAGCTGCCCCCAGCAGTAAGTTCAGGGCAAACAGGCCACCATTCTGAATGGGATTGCCCATCACTACGATATAGACGAGCAGACAGATCGTAGCCAGCAGCAGCAGCAGCAGCGTATTATAAATGATTTTAGAGAGAATAATTCCCTGCGGGCTGGCTACGGTATAGTAATAAATTGCCCGCCCGGCCCGCTCCTGCACAAAACTCTTAGCCACCGCATTAACAGCCGCAAACAACATGATGATCCAGAACAGGGCATTCCAGGTGACGACCTGAAGCCTGCCGCTTTGTAGATTGAAGCTCAGATAACAAACGAATACAGCACTTACTACATACAATAGAATACCGTTGAGCGCATAACGCTGACGCCATTCTAACACCACTTCTTTTCGTAGTAAGAGCATGATTTCTTTCCAAAGCATAGGCCCGACAAAGGTACGGAGGAAAAAAGAGGAGTGGTAGGATATCCGTAAAAATTGATCAAATCTTACAAGGGGGTTACAACCTAAAACGGTTCGCTCTTTTTTTAGTATACTTGTAGCATCACCAATCCTGAGAATATGAAAGGAATCATTCTTGCCGGTGGGTCAGGCACGCGCTTACATCCGCTCACGCTGGCCGTAAGTAAGCAACTCATGCCGGTATACGATAAGCCCATGATTTACTATCCGTTGTCTATTCTGATGATGTCGGGTATCCGGGAAATCCTCATCATTTCTACCCCGCACGATATGCCGCTGTTTCAGAAGCTGCTGGGCGATGGAGAGCAGTTGGGTTGTAAATTTCATTACGAAGTGCAGGAGAAGCCGGAAGGACTGGCCCAGGCCTTCACCATTGGTGCTGATTTTATTGGCCAGGATAAAGTGGCCCTGATTCTGGGTGATAATATTTTTTACGGAAGTGAGCTGGACAAGCAGTTGCAGGAGAATAGTGATCCGGACGGAGGCATTGTGTATGCTTACCATGTGCATGATCCGCAGCGCTACGGCGTGGTAGAGTTTGACCAAAATCAGAAAGCCATCTCTATTGAGGAAAAACCCAAGAAGCCGAAGTCGAATTATGCCATCCCAGGACTGTATTTCTATGATAATCAGGTGATTGAGATTGCCCGCAACCTGAAACCCAGCCCGCGGGGAGAGTATGAAATCACAGATGTGAATAAAGAATATCTGGCCCAGGGAAAATTGCAGGTAAGCATTCTGAGCCGGGGCACGGCCTGGCTGGATACCGGCACGTTTGATTCTCTTACCCAGGCCGGGCAGTTTGTGCAGGTTATTGAACAGCGGCAGGCGCTAAAAGTGGGTTGTATCGAAGAGATCGCCTATCGGATGGGCTATATCAAGCGAGAGCAACTGGAACGACTGGCAAAAAAACAATTGAAGAGCGGCTACGGCGAATACCTGCTTAATTTGGTAGACCCGACGATCCGATAATATGGGTAGTACTATGCCCCAGTTCCAACTCCAGTAAATGAGCGCGTAAATTTTCGGTATGTGCCCGGGATTCCTGCGCCCTAAGCTCAAAGTCCCTGGCCAATTTGCTTCGTCCTCTTATCCGCTCACTCTCCATTAAATTTTCCAGCATCGTAGTGCGCTCCTGCATATACTGAAGCACTGACCACAGCGAATCGTCCAGGTTTACCGGGAATGTAGGTTTTTGAAAGTTATTGGGCAGAGAGGCATCCTGCTCAACGATCTGCGTAAGCGGAGTTAACGAAGCAGCCACCTGCCGTTCAAGTTCGATCGGTACGGGAGTCGGGTTATCAGTGACCGGCTTGTTTAGTAAATCAGCCAGTAGGGCAGGTATTTCTTTAAGCAGGGCGACATGATCCACATTGGTTACTTTCAGGGCATTGCGGGGCATTTCATCGAAAGGAGCCTCTTCGGGGTCCTGGACGATGGTGGCTCCACCACAGTCATGGATCGCTTTCATTCCCTGCGCCCCATCAGACAGCAGTCCGGTGAGTAATACTCCGATCACTTTCTGTCGATAACTAACTGCTGCCGAGCGAAACAAGGCATTGATGGAAGGGCGGGAACCATTTTCCTGAGGGCCATAACTAAGCGCCATGTGCCCATTCTTAACGATTAAGTGCTGATCGCTGGGGCTTACGTAGATGTGTCCGGCCTGAATAGCTTCCCCGTCCTCAGCAGTTTTAATAGGAGTCTGGGTATGATTGGACAAAATTCTGGCAAGCTGACTTTTTTGGCCTGAAAAAATATGCTGTACAATAAATGTTGCTATTGGCATGTCCGGCGTAATATGAGCGACAAGCTTGGGGAACATTTTAATCCCGCCCATGGAGGCGCCCACTACCAAAATTCTCATATCTTTCATGCACAGTAATAGTTAAAAAATAGGTGTTAAAGTAACTGGAAAAGGGGGTGTAAGGTTTTCATTAAACAGGGCTTCAGACTGATCCATCCGACGTTTGTAATTTTGCTTTTTGACTTTCCAGCTTCTGTAATAGTAGTTGGAATTTTTGATCTAACTGCGCAATAACATCTTCTTTCTCATCCGATGATTCCAGGTGGTTTTTTGCTTCATCAAGTAGCTTTAGTAAATTTTTAGCTTCCAGCAATTTAAGGGTGGGCTGCATGGTGTGAATAGCGTCCCGCAGTTCTTTCTCCTGCCCTTTTCTGAGGGCATTAGCAATGATCGAATTGTGCTCCGCAAAATTCTTGATAGCCATCTCATAAAAGGTCTGCATTTTGCGGACATCGTTCGTAAATATCTCCTGAATCTGATTTAGAGATAAGATGTTAATCTCTTTTGCCAGCCCTTCATTACCCCCTTGGGTATGTCTTATAATTTTCTCATAGAGTTCCTGGGGATTAAACGGCTTGGTCACATAGTCAACGAAATAGTTTTCAGTAGAGGGATGGCTTACCTCCGTTACGTCGGCCGTCAACGCGATAATGGGCGGTATTGACGCTATATTTTCTAATGACTGAATATAGCGGGCCGCTTCTATTCCATCCATCACGGGCATACGAATGTCCATCAAAATGACATCGTACACATGCTCCTGCACCTTTTGCAGGGCTTCTTCCCCATTGGCCGCTTCATCAATTTCCACATCCCACCATTCTTTTAAGTACTGAATGACGACCATTCGGTTAATGGCAACATCTTCTACCAATAGTATGTGACGTGGCCCGGTTGATTTGGAGGAAATATCTATGGGAGCCTGGTGCGCTGTGAGATCCTCCCGTTTCCCTTTGGGAAAAGCGAGGGTAAAGAAGAAGGTAGAGCCCTGGCCCGGTTCGCTGTCTACCTGTATATCTCCCCCATGAAGGTGTAAAAGCATGCGGGTAATGGCCAGCCCCAATCCGGTGCCGCCAAATTTACGGGCCGTAGAGCTATCTGCCTGGGTGAACTCATCAAAAATCTTGTCTATCCGGTCAGGGCCAATGCCAATGCCGGAGTCAGTAACGGCAAAATACAGCGTAACCGAGGTGTCATCCTCTTCAACAATATTGATGCGCAGGGTAATGGTGCCATCCTGCGTAAACTTAATGGCGTTGCTTAGCAGGTTATTAAGTATCTGTGCCAGTTTCCCCTGGTCGCCCAGAATTACTTCGGGAATATGGTCGTCTAACTGTACATTCAATTGGTTATGATTCTTCTCGACCTGAGATTTATGGGATTGGGTCAGACTTTGAATCAGGGATTGAAACAGGAAAGGAGCCTGCTCTATCTCTACTTTTCCGGCTTCAATTTTGCTAAAATCCAGAATGTCATTGATCAGGGTCATCAGGGTTTGGGAGGAGAACCTGAGGGTTTGCAGGTTTTCTATCTGAGATTCTTTTGGGTCTTGCTTTAATACGAGATCGGAAATACCAATGATGGCATTAAGCGGAGTGCGGATCTCGTGGCTCATGGTAGCCAGAAACTCCTCTTTCACTTTGGCCGCTCGCTCAGCTTCTTCCTTGGCTTTTACTACCTGCTCCTCTATATTTTTCAGGGCAGTGATATCGTCTACAACCCCTGACCAGACAATATCTCCATTCGGCTTTTTTTCGGGAACAGAAGATATTTTAACCCATCTCACCTGCTTGGTTTTGGCTCCTACAATGCGGCCTTCCCAGGAAAATGTGGTGAGGTTTTCGGCAGATAACTGAGAGTTTAACGCATATTCATTCAGATCTTCCGGGTGAATGCTGCGGTAGGCTAAATCAGAATCTTTCAGTAAGCTTTCCGGTTTGAGCTCGTAGATTTGTTCACTGGCGGCACTCACGTAGGTATATTCGTCCTCGCCATTGTTGTGAATGACATGCTCGTAGATCATTTCCGGAATCGTCTCCGTGATACGTTTAAGCTGTAAGTCGCGCTTTCGGATACGACGCTCACTGCTTTGCCGCTCCAGTTCGGCACCTGCCCGTAAGCTAAAGATGCTAATCAGATAGTCAGTATCTGGGATGGAGGTCCAGGGCTGGTCGTTGATCATTACCAGTACACCCAGGGTTTCATCGGACGCAGGAGAGGTAATGGGGACTCCTAAATAGCTTTCCGCATTCCATCGCTGGAGCTTGGGGTCTTCCGGAAATTGCCGGGCTACATGCTCAAAGTAACGGACATCTTCGTTTTGTGCCACCGCTCCACAGGGCGCACCCTGCAATGTATAAGTAAAATTTTTGGCCAGTTTTCCATTAATACGTAGTGCTTTGGTCTCTATCTGCCGGTTGTTATTATATAAAAAGCCAATGTAAACGTATTTGATATTGAACAAATCAGCGATTTGTTGCGTAAGATCTTTAAAAAACGGCTCACCGGTAAGGTTGGCACTCCGCTTCATAATATTGCGTAACTGCCGCTCTACTTTCATCTTCTGAGTCGTATCCCGGCTGCTCATGGCGCCTCCGATAATATTATCATTATCGTCGCGAATTGGGGTGACAGTGAGCTCGTAATGAAGCGTTTCTCCAAATTCATTGGTGAGCGAGCTTTCATAATCTGCCAATGAAGTTTTTTCTCCGCGGAATGCAGATTCAAATAATTTGCGTGTACGAGCCTGGGCCTCGGGGAATTCGCTCATCAACTCAAGCACATTATCACCTACCCCAATATCTTTCTGATACTGGCTTTTAAACTCATCATGCTGGGCCTTATTTAAGGCCATCACCACAAAGTTGTAGTCTACGGCCAGCATGTTAAGCTCTAAATCATCAATCACACTGCTGATAATACTTTGCCGGTAGGCGGCTTTTCGTAAAGCCTCTTTTTTCTCATGAATATCTATAGCTATTCCCTTAATGCCGGTTACCACACCTCTTTCTCTTACCGGCTTGATCATGGTATCGTAGATAATGCCGTTGGTGGTTATTTCGGCCCGTTCTCCAATACCCGTGCGTAAAACCCGTTCTTTCAGATCAATGGTCTTTTGATCTCCCTTGCCCAGCAGTTCGTAATCAGTTTTGCCCACAATGTCATCCACACCATAATCGGGGTAAGTGTTGTAGAGCCAGGTATATTGTAAGCCAGTATCCTGGTAGAATAAGATGATTTGGGAGTTATCCAGGGCCAAGGTAAATCGGTCATGGCTGATTTCCAGATATTCTTTAATCCGGATGATTTCAGCCTCTTTCTCTATCAGGTTCTCATTGGAAATGGCCAGTTCGGTATTAGAGGTGTGCAGTTCTTCGTTGGCCGATTGCAACTCCTCATTGCTGGTTTCCAGTTCTTCGTTGGCTGATTTTAGTTCTTCATTCGAGGATTGTAACTCCTCATTCATGGTCTGTAGCTCCTCGTTGGTGGTTTCCAACTCTTCGGTAAACATTTGTAGATGTTCCTGGGTGGCCATAAGCTCCTGCTCCAGTTCCATTGCTCGAATGGCATTTTTATGCTCATCCTGTGATTTTAATTCCTCTACGGAAAGCGGATATCCCACATCCGGGTCAATCCTCTCAAAAATAACCAGGTAATAATTTTGCTCGTTCTTCCGGTACAACATAGGTTTTACACTGATACGTGCAGTTTCTTCCCGGTCGTAAGAGGTAAAGCGGATGATATTGCTCTTCTGATGCGTGCCTTCCCTTTTTACCCGGGTTACCGTGGAGCGGAGGCCCATGTGGAGCCCCTTGTGCAAAATTTTAAGAATACTTGCATTTAGAGAACCTTCGCTCAGATCTACATAGGGGGTTAAGCGCCCTTTGATCAGTATTACCTCCAGGGCTTCATCTATTACCACGTAGGGGTGCTCGTAGGTTTGAATGAGCGTTTCCCGGGCAATCTCTTCCAGTGAAAGTTCCGGTTGAACAGAAAGATGGGAGGTCTCTGTTTTTTCTTTCCCTCTCTTAAGGCTGGTATATTTCAGGGTGTTGAACTGGCTGCCGGATTTGCGTTTGAATATTTTCTGTTTGGTGTTTTCTTTGATGAATAAATCCGTGAGTTGCAGGATATTTTCAGATTTTCCGACCATCAGAAAACGATGCTCTTTTAGTGCATAATGAAAAGCCGGAATAACTTCTTTCTGCAATTCGCTGCGAAAATAAATCAATACGTTGCGGCAGGTAATCAGGTCCAGGCGCACAAAAGGAGGGTCGGCAGTAATATCATGTTTAGAGAAAAGTACCAGTTGGCGAAGAATTTTTTTTACTTCATAGCCTTTTTCCACACGGTTAAAATATTTTTTAAGCAGATCAGGCGATAAATTTTCCACTAAGTTTTCGGCGTAAAATCCTTTTCTCCCTATGCTCAGCGCTCGGTCATCAATATCAGTGGCAAAGATCTGTACTGTCGTATATTGCAGATCTTTTTCCATAATTTCCGACAAAAGAATGGCAATGGAGTAGGGCTCTTCGCCCGTGGCGCACCCTACCGACCAGATGCGGATAGGGTCATTGGGTTTTTTATTTTTGACAATGGTTTTGAGATATTCTTTGAGCGTATCAAAGGCTAGCGGATCTCGGAAAAACTCCGTTACTCCGATTAATACCGTTTGAAACAGGTTGTCAAGCTCTACCGGGTTTTCCTGAATGTGCCGATAGTAATCGTCAATATTAGACAGGTTCAGTGCTTCCACCCGCTTATCAATTCTGCGGCGGATGGTAGAGGGCTTGTATTTGGAGAAATCAGTGCCGGTTTTATTGGCTAAAAGCCGGAAGATACTTTGGCTACTGGTTTCTTTTTCTGCGGATCTGTTTACTACCTGGTGATTTTGAATGAAACGCATCAGCTCATTCCCAATCTGAGTTGCCGGCAAAACTACATCAATAAATCCTGTTTTAATGGCAGCCTCGGGCATACCGTGATGCTGAGCGTCGGAAGGTTCCTGGACAATGGTATATCCATTCCCTTTTTTGATTTCCTGAATACCCTGGGAGCCATCTTCGCCGGCACCCGAAAGGATAATACCAATGCCATGGCTTTTAGCTTCTGAAGCAATAGAGGCCAACAACTTATCTGCAGAGGGAACGGCATGCACTTTTTTGTGGGCTTTTTCTAAAATAATAGAGTTCTCTGCTACGGAAATTTCGTGGTCTGGTGGAGCTATATAGACTTTACCTGCTTCAATTGGCATTTGATGTTGCGCCTGAACAATAGACCATCGGGCCGCACGGTTCAGCAGCTCAACCATCTGGCTTTTGTAATCCGGGCTTAGGTGTTGAGCCACAATGATGGTAAAGTTGGCTGGTTTAGTTGGTAAATTATTGACCAGTTTTGTCAGCGCATCCAATCCTCCTGCTGAGGCTCCTACTCCAACAACATACAGTCTGGATTTATTTTCAGGTTGACTTGCCATGCATTATTCTCCTTATCAATATCCCTTTAAGCAATATTTAATATAGCCAAAAAATTGATTGGCATTGTTTTTAGTTCCCTCATTTGATCTGCCAGGGGAATATTCGGGCAAATGAGAGAAGTAAGTGTTAGTTCTCAAAAAATATAAAGCTTTTGTGCGCCATCGATATAAAAATAAAAAGACCAGACTGTACTTGCAGGCTAATCTTTTCTAAACTAACACGCAGAGGAGGTTGATAAAAACGGCTTAAACGCCATAGTCAGATCAGGAGAATATTTGATTGCCGGTTGTGCTGGCTTTTGATTCTTAATCAAAAGTTAGAACAATGTCATCCAGGTAGGGCTGAAGACCATCAGTAGTGTTGAGGTACTTGATTTCATCTACTGGTTTCCAGTAAGCGTTCATGGCAAACGAAAGTTCAACAAACAAATCATCCACCGCATACAGGTGTTTGGTGTGCTCGCTAGTATGCCGTTTAGCTACCAGTACACCAACACAGCGAATAATATTGGCCTGTTGGGTCAGCGAGAGGTTGGTAGAATTCCTTGATTTAGACATATCACAAATTTTAGATGAAAGCTCGTGGTTTACGGGTCTGACACGATCATCAGTAGATCTTCAATGAATGTCGGTTGTGCTGGCAAGTCTTTACCCTTACATTATTGCCTTGATGCTCTCTACGGCAAAAAAGGGAGACTCTTAGGATAGATAAAAGAAAGTAGTGTGAAAAACAATAAGCCACCTATGTGTACTTAAACAGAAAAGCTAAGAATAATGGGATTAAAAGTGTAGAAAAGAGCTGTTTTTAGAGAAAAAATACTTGTTTATAGGGACGATTTTTTGTCAATATCACTATTTATAGTGATAAATTATTTATTTAAAAAATATAACTATTGTATGAACCCCAGCTTGGTGGCACTTTTTATTAAGCCTGCAGTGTTTCGGGCATAAAGCTTTTTAAGCAGGTTTTTCCGGTGAGTCAGCACCGTATTTGGGCTAATGAACAATTTCTCAGCGATCTCATGATTGGTGTATTCCTGACCGATCAGCGTCAGCACCTCCTGTTCTCTTTGCGTTAAGGCAGGCGGGTCTTCCAGGTAAGCCTCCAGGCCCGGACTGCTTACCTGTACCAGATAATTACACAGCTTGCTGGAAATGGCCTCACTGTAATAGGAGCTTCCTCCCGCCAGGGCTTTGATGGCCGCCGGTAAATCCAGATTATCAGCATCTTTGAGTACATAACCCGAAGCCCCGGCCCGCAAAACATCAAGAATAAATTCCAGATGATCATACATGGATAAAATCAGGATTCGGGTATCAGGGTATTGTGTTTTCACCTGCCGGGTGGCTTCAATGCCATTCATGCCGGGCATATCAATGTCCATCAGGATAATATCTACCGAGTATTGCTTGAGAGAGGCCAGCAGTTCGGTGCCACTGCTCACTTCCACCTCTATATCAATAAAATCTTCCGCATTTAGCAAGGCTTTGATGCCCTCCCGATAGAGGCGCTGATCATCAGCAATAAGTACTTTTAACGGAGTGGTACGACTAAAATTGGCCTGCATACGGGCTTAATACTCTATTTTGACTCATTTCGTTGCTTTTGTAACTTACGTACAATGAATCTTGAAATTCTTTATTAAATATACTGTTTTTTTATTGATAATTACGAAAGGTATGGACCAAGACCCCAACTCACTTCTAAGAGAGGTAAAGCAATATTTTGATCAGGGGAAACACGATATCAAGAATGCATTTCACTATTTAACCCTTTGGTTTCAATTAACTGAGCGAGAAGATAAGCGCGATGAGGCCTGGGCCATGTTGCAGGAATTGCAGCACACATATACTACCAAAATAGAGGGGTTAAGCAAAGGCTTTAACCAGTTTCTTGCGATTACCACAGGAGAAGTATCTCCGGTAAAGATTGACCCACTCTCTGCTTTGGTAGAAGAAATTATTTCCGAATACCTGATCAATACTGAGATTACTTATAAGCTTACTAAAAAGTTAGATAAGCATATTCAGCTAACTTACCCTCCTTCTTTCCTGAAGAGTATACTCAATACTTTATTGGACAACGCGCTGATGTATCGTCAGGAAGACCGGGACCTTGTTTTGCAGGTAGCCTTATACCGTGAAACCGAAGTTGTGGTGCTTCAAATTCAGGATAACGGAACAGGCATGGATATGGAACGTTATGGGAGCCGTTTGTTTACGCCTTTTCAGCGGTTTACCAAACAGGGAGAGGGAAGAGGCCTCAGCTTACACCTGGTGAAGACAATGGTAGAGAGAAATGGCGGAAGCATTACGCTGCACAGCAAACCAAATGAAGGAACCACCGTGACGGTGTGCTTACGGAGTTACGAATCACAAAAAATGCCAGCCTCTAAATGAAGCTGGCATTTTTATTTTTTGTTGAACAGAAGAAAAAGATTACGCGTGCGCTTTTCTTTGTTCTTCAATGGTATCTAATAACTGATCAAAGGGTTTCTCAAATTTATCTACTCCTTCTTTTTCCAGATCATCGGTGATCTTTTTCATACCAATTCCCAATTCAGCCAAGGTATCCATCACCTGCTGGGCCTCTGCCATACCATCGGCCACGGTGTTCGCCAGATCTTTACCTTTTTCCAGCAGCACGTCCAGCGTCTGGTCCGGCATGGTGTTTACGGTGTCGGGCCCAATAAGAGGATATACATAGCGTAGCTCTTCGTAATCCGGGTTTTTGTTGCCGGTACTGGCCCACAGCACGCGTTGCTTACGGGCTCCGTGTTGGGCTAGTTTTTGGTAACGTTCGCTGGAAAACACTTCCTGAAATACTTTATAGGCCATCTTGGCATTGGCAATGGCCGTTTTGCCCAGTACAGATTTTGCCTTTTCTGCCTGATCAGGCTTATGCTCAATGATATCTTCCAACAATGGATCTACCATCACATCAATACGGCTGAGGAAGAAACTGGCCACAGAAACAATATCTTTAATAGATCCTCCCTGATCCAACCGAAGTTGCAATCCATCGAGATAAGCTTCGGTTACATCTTTATAACGCTCGACACTGAAGAGGAGGGTCACATTGACATTGATCCCTTCGCTTAGTAACTGGGTGATGGCTGGTAATCCCTCTTTGGTGCCCGGTACTTTAATCATTACGTTCGGGCGGTTTACGGCATTCCACAAACGACGACCTTCTTCAACTGTGCCTTCCGTGTCGTAGACCAGGGCCGGTTGCACTTCCAGGCTCACGCAGCCATCTTCTCCATTGGAGGCGTCGTATACCGGACGAAACAGATCAGCCGCCCGCTGAATATCTTCTACCGCCATACGCTCGTAGATGGCTTTGCGGTCCAGCCCTTCACTGGTATATTTTACGATAGCTTCATCATAAGCATCACTGCCGCTGATGGCTTTTTGAAAGATGGCCGGATTGGAGGTAAGTCCCCGAACACCCATTTTGGTGATCAGGCTTTCCAGTTCGCCATTATTTAAAATTTGCCGACTCAGATTATCCAGCCATACGCTTTGGCCGAGTTCTGATATTTTTTTAAGCATTTGGTTTTCCATAGTTGTAATATTTATATCGTTACTACTTAGTTAGTACTATTTCTTAATAGGCTAGGTTGTTGTTTCGACTGCTGAAAGAGGTTTGTAAAGGAAAATTTTAGTTTAGCCTAAGAATAGCAGTTCCCCTTTATGTATATAATCATCTACCACATCAAAAGTTTGTATTTGTACCGGGATTATCAGACAGTCAAAGATAACAGATTTCGTTAGATCAGCCTGAAATTCAAGGTGTAATTGTAATTTGTAGTCAACTAGATTTGCTGATTAATATAAATAGCCAGGCAATGATGCCTCAATCTTTTTTCCTCGATAAACTATAGCTTATAAAAAACTGTAAATAATCAAGTCGTTTAGGTTGCGAGGTAGCTTCAAAGATTTCTCCATTGATGCTATGCGTAATATGCAGTGCATCCAGCTTCACAGGGGAAAGGTGGTAAGAAATTCCGATTTCACCATAACGTCGGTTGGTTAAAAGAAAATTGTAAGAAGTGCTGAGAAA
>JAVKCN010000021.1:0-36904 GCA_040222715.1 Cyclobacteriaceae bacterium
GGTGACTCTTGCCCGTTTTATATCCCCTCTCTAATGAATGCTTCTGGGCTTCAGTTAAGCTAATAAATCTTTTCTTACGGCTCATCACGCAAAAATAGTGAAAAACTACTATTTATAAGCTATTTTTGTCTTAGTGCTTACCAAGAAACATTCCTAAAAGTCCTCGCTCAATAGTAATAATGAAGAAAGATATAGTAATGCCAGATCATTCGGGATATTTAAGACATCGTAAATGTTTTGGCTTGGAATATGATATTAACTAGAAGTCTCCCTCCACAAGGAGGGGTGATTTGTAGCTATACATACGCCTATTAATCTTAAAAACTCAATGTACTACACCGTCCAGCATAGCAGGATCAAAATCAGCTTTCACATAAGGGTCTTGAATCAATTGAGATGTCTCCTGAAGATTCAAGCACCACAGCTTTTACCTGGTCATAATGGAGAATGCTCTGTTGCCGCAGCTTTGACTTCAGCTCGTCTTCGGTAATCTTCACCCGTTTCAGATTCTTATACAAAACCTGCCCATCCCGCATCAGCAATACAGGTGGATTGTCAATTAACTTCCTTACAAAGCTCCACTTCTGCCGCAACCAGGCAATCAACATTTGAAGAATGTATAACCCAACGAGGGCCGCACTGCCCTCTACTATACTCACTTCTTTGCTCACAATGGTAGTTGCCAGCAAAGCGCCCATCGCCAGCGTAATCAAAAAGTCAAAAGTGGAAAAGGTAGAAAAACTGCGCAACCCGGCTAGCTTACTCGCTACAATTACAATCACATAAAAGACCAGGCAGGAAAGACCAACCCGTAACAGATTATCAATGTCGTCGTAAAACCAATCTCTCATGATCGTACTTCTATCATTTCCTGGGTTACTTCCAGCTTGGTAATAAACTTTTCTCCACGAATGTCCTTCCAATCCCATCCATCCGCCTGAATATGTCCATACAATAGCATCCGCCGAGGTTCCAATGATTTGTATAGTACCTCACTGGCTGAACCTTCGGTATTCAACAAAGAAACTCCAGTGAACTCTTCTATCAAATGAAATTTAGCGCAGGGTGGGGGCATCTCCGAAGGCTTAATCTTATGCACAGTTTCCAGATAAGTGGTTAGCGCCCGCCGTACGAGTTGCACCTCCAGCCGGTTAGGGCGTAGCTGCTCGGGAATGTGAAACTCCATGATGGTCAAAGCTTCGTCAAGGCAGGTCAGTTTGAGCACTACATTTTCAGAATGGTTGGCATTATGCATGTGGTGCAGAATTGGGTAAGCCAAATGGTTCTGCGCGTAGGTAAAGATCATGGACGACAAGTCGGATAGCTGACCGGTAATACCCTGAAAGTTTTCTCCATTATAACTATTAATCACAATCTGCTCAGGCGATTCACCCAACCCGGCAATATACAGGCTCAACGTACGCTTTTGAATAGCATTGGAAATTACCGGCACCAGGTAGGTAATAGACATAGTAATGGTGACTAGTCCGATAAAAGAGACAAAGGCGGTGATCACCCGCCAGAAGTCATTACCCGGCACATAATCACCAATGCCTAAGGTAGAAAGGGTATAGCCAATATGGTAAACCTTCTGAAAGAGATCGGCAGTGGCTTTGGTCTGCCCATTCAGGATAGATTCGGGAAAGGCCGCAAAAATGCAGACGAAGCCGGTCCAGAGGAAGGTAATCCACGTGAAGCTAAGGGCAAAGATAATAGCCATACCCACGTAGTTCAGCAGGGGATTACGCCCGTTGCGACCGGACAGGAGGAAGAAAAGCCGAAAGACAGTATTATTAACTTTTTCCGACAACGGTCCTTCCCCCGAAGGAATGTAGGCCGTAACGGCAAAATCATATAATGCAACTAACACCAGGCAAACGCCAATGACAACCAGCAGTATAGATGTAATCATAGCATAATAGGTTATGTAAAAAAATAGCAAACGCCGAACGGGTTTGCTATTTTACAAATAATACCTCAAACAACCTTAAATGGCTAGTAACCCCCCGGCGGCTGAAGCAAGCCCGGATACCAAAGCGGTAGCAAATAACCACCAGGCTGCGGTAGCGGCCGTTTTACGAGCGTTCTCTGCTTGGTGCAGAGCCATTTGTTTAGCCTGTTCAGCTTTCCGTTGCGCCCCTTTCTCCAGTTCTTCTACTTTCATCAATAATTGCTGACGAGTTTCGTCCACTTTATTGCCTATATTTTCTACGTCCCGACGGGAAATTCGATCGTTGGAGGTTAGCAGTGCCATAAAGGTTTCTTTATCAAACTGGCTCAGCCGGCTTCGAATGATGCGGGGCGAAGATTTAGGGTCGTGCAGGATGCGTTCAACATCGTGCTTCAAACTGTCGTACTGCAATTCGGGTCGATTCAACCCGCTTAGGTACTGGCGCATACGACCTTCAAACTTATTCGATGACTGACTCATAGTACCGTCCGCTTCTACTCGGATATCACTAGCCTGGCTATTGGCCTTCTTCTCCTTCTGAGTTGCTCCTTTGACGTAATCCGTTTTTTTAGATACCCAGTCAATGGCCTCTTCTACATAAGAAACAATCTTCTCCGCTTTCTGATGGTCCATCTTCTGATGTTGTTCCAATAAAGCTACCAAGGTACCCCGGTCCATCTGACTTATCCGCTCTTTTAAAATAGCCTGCGCATGTTTGGGGTCATTCACAATCTGCTCAATATCCTCCCGGATGGCATCCGGATTGATCTCCGCTCGTTCAGTATCCCGCAGGTAGGACTCTATCTGCTGAATGTAGCCATCAATATCCTCTTCGCTGGCTGAAGTAAATTGAGCGGCTACTTTCTTAGCTTTCTCTTCATTAGTATTACCCTCATTAACCGCCTTCCGAGCCTGCTGATAAGTATTCTTCAGCTTATTGACATCTTCTTTCGTAAGATTTGGTTGCTCGGAAGCCAGTTTAATGAAGATTTCGGTATCCTTTTCTCCCCCCATTTCTACCTCCGATTTCTCTTCAATGCGAAGGTCCTTCAGCAAATTAACCAAGTCTTGTTTTACCTGTTCGTAGTTAGGCCCGCTATTAGCCGTTTTTTCCATACGGTCTACGTACTCGTCTACTTTCTCCTTCAGCGGATGCAAATCCAGGTTATGTTGCATTTCTTTGCTTATCTTTTCTATCGCATGATCGGCTACATCTTCCATCTTATGGGTTGCCGAAGGTGTTAACATACTTTGTATCGCAGAACCGGCCGTGCGAAGGCCAGATGTAACCATGCCAATCAATGATCCCAGCAGGGTACTTACTGCTTTGCCTTCCAGATAGGCCAGAGCAGTAAAAAAGGTTGCCCAGATCACCAGTCCTAAGGTAATACCTGTTACGACATTGCCCACCAGACTCAGCTTTACAGCTAACAGACAAGCGCAGAATAAAGCAATACTGGAAGTAATCAGCGTAAAGAGTCCAACTCCTGAACTGATCTTCACTCCTATAGGAGTACTATCGGATAAATCATGGGAAGCATGGTTATCAGGATCAGAATCGTGGGATTGTTTTTCCACATCACCGATAGCCGAAAAGCCAATAGCTACCGATAATGAAGTCAATAGCACCTGAAACCCAATAGCCAAGAGTACCCCAGCCAGAATACTGATAAAAAATTGAGGAGTAGCCACCACTTCAGTAAGCGGCAACTGCGCATCTTGCGCCATGCCAGGTACTGAGGCTAACATCAAGGCTCCCATCATACATAATGATAAAAATCTTCGTTTCATAAGTTGAAAAAGTTAGATGATAAATTTGTACTAATAAGTGACTGATCAACTACCTGACTAGTAGCTTGTTTGCTTCAGAAACGAAGTAAAAATAGCAGTATCGGACTCGGAGTAAGGTTTTTTCTCAGTTTCAATTATATGAATAATACCAAAAATTGCCAGATATTATCCTATACTCTTCGTTTTATCGCATAAATTGGCGTTTATTAAAAAAATATTCTAACATTAAAACAAAGATTGATGAGCAGAAGGTAACCGAGAAGCGAAAGTCCGGGCTTGGAAACCTAATTATGCAACATTGTATTCAAAATTTTAGTGTTTATAACATCTTTTACCACCTAGTAAGGAGTTTATTCAAATACGAAAACCTGCGTCGCTTACCTTATGAAATTACAACTTGCTACTACCCGCATGTGTCTGGGTGCTCTTGTGTTCCTTACGGTTCTTACTTCCTGCGGAGATGACGGACGATTTGCCGTTTCTTTTTCGGAAGAGCTGAGCAGTGAACCACTGGACGGACGCCTGCTGCTGCTTATTTCGGATAACAACGAGGCCGAACCCCGCTTTCAGATTGAAGACGGGCCCAATACCCAGCTGGTCTTTGGCATGGATGTGAACGGACTCAAACCCGGCAAAGAAGCCTTTCTCAGCGACACCTTATTCGGCTACCCCATTCGCAGTATGGAGGACATTCCAGCCGGAGAATACTACGTACAGGCCCTGCTGCACAAGTACGAAACCTTTAACCTGGCCAACGGGCATACCGTGAAGTTGCCGATGGACCAGGGCGAAGGGCAGCAGTGGAACCGCTCACCGGGTAACCTCTACAGCACTCCCCAGAAAGTCACCTTTGACCCCTCGGACGACGAGACCTTCCACATTACCCTGGATCAGGAGATCCCCCCCATTGAAGAGCCGGAAGACACGGAGTATATCAAGCATATCACCATGCAAAGCGATCTGCTCACCGAGTTCTGGGGTCGGCCGATGTACCTGGGGGCCAACATACTGCTGCCCGAAGGTTTTGAAGACAACCCCGAGGCCCGCTATCCGATCTGCATCTTCCACGGGCACTTCCCCTACACCTTCGGCGGCTTCCGGGAAGAAGCACCCGATCCCAACCTGGAACCCGACTACAGCGAGCGTTTTAAGATGGAAGGGTACAACCGCATACAGCAGCAGGAAGCCCACGACTTTTACCAGACCTGGACCGGCCCCGACTTTCCCCGCATGATCATCGTCGAGATTCAGCACCAGAACCCCTACTACGATGACTCCTACGCCGTAAACTCGGCCAATCTGGGTCCTTACGGAGATGCCATCACCCACGAGCTGATTCCCTACATTGAAGAGCAGTTCCAGGGCATTGGCGAAGGCTGGGCCCGCTTTCTGTACGGAGGCTCTACCGGAGGCTGGGAAGCCCTGGCCGCCCAGGTGATGTACCCCGATGAGTACAATGGCTGCTTTGCCGCCTGCCCCGACCCTATCGACTTCCGCGCCTATACGGTGGTAGATATTTACCAGGATACCAACGCCTACTACCTGCCCAGCCGGTTCAAGAAAACCCCGCGTCCGGGCCACCGCGACTACCTGGGGCACGTTAGCGCCACCCTGGAAGACATGAACCACCGTGAGCTGGCCCTGGGCACCCACAGCCGCTCCGGCCAGCAGTGGGACATCTGGCAGGCCGTCTACTCCCCCACCGGAGATGACGGTTACCCCAAACCCATCTGGGACAAACTCACCGGTACCATTGACCCCGGCGTGGCCGAATACTGGCAGGAGAACTACGACCTGCGCTACATACTGGAGCGGGACTGGAACAAACTAGGCCCCGACCTGCAAGGGAAGATCCACATCTACTGCGGCGACATGGATAACTATTACCTGAACAATGCTGTGATGCTGATGGAAGAGTTTCTGGTAAATACGCAGAACCCCCACTACGACGGTGAAGTAGCCTACGGCGACGGAGCCGAGCACTGCTGGAACGGCGACCCGGAACAACCCAATGCCATCTCCCGCCTGCGCTACAACACCATGTACGTGCCCAAGATACTAGAACGCATTAAAGAAGGCGCTCCCTCCGGGGCTGACCTGACGAGTTGGAGGTATTAACAATGTGCAATGAACAGTGTGCAAGGAACAATTGTACATTGCTCCTTGCACACTGTTCATTGTTTTCCATCTTTTTCATTGAATCTACGGGTAAACCATTGTTACTTTGTCGCGTTATCGGGAATAGACATTTTTTTTACCTAACCCAAACAGATCATGGAAGAGACCCACATCGCTGAGAACGGCATTGCCAGAAATAACACCACTGCCCAAGCTACTAACGCTGACAAGCAGGCCAACCGCCAGTTACTATACTACGCCCATCATCCGCAGTTCATTGACCATCGTATCCACCAGCTCGATAAAGAACTGGCTATTGAACAACTGATAGAAACCGGAGGTGCCACCCTCTCGCTCACGGGAATTGTGCTTGCTGCCCTGAGCGACAAACGCTGGCTCCTGCTTTCCGCACTGGCGGCCGGGCTACTGCTGGTGAATGCCACCCGGCGTGCCGAGGCGCTTACCATCATGCTTCAGCAGCAGGGCTACCGCACCCAAAAGGATATCTCCCACGAACGGTACGTGCTCCGCGCCCTCCGAGGCGACTTTGATGCCATTGGTGCATCGGACGATAACCCTGAAGAACGCGTGCGCCAGATTATACAAAGCCTGAAAGTAAAGTAATCAGCAGAGGCCCTCTTTTGAAGAAGGCTTCCATGCACTGATATTAAACAAGGTAATGTTTGGCGTTTACGCTATTCATTACCCTGTTGCTTTGCTAAATTATCCTATAAGCGCGTCCAACGCAGCCCTTGGGGAACTTTTGGCAAGAAGAGTGCTCAGTGGGAATGATTATCACCGGTCATACGCCAGCTAAGCACTTCGTTTATCCTATGCTCGCGCTTTCTTTTTAGCACTGATTTCTGTGAAAGCACTGCCATCGTGCAGCAGAAACAGGTGTATTCTAGCAGAGAACATGGGTATATTTACTTTTTTTCCTATATTCCCTTGTCTAATACGGTTTTCATGGTCATACACATTTGTTGTATCATCGAGTTGCTTCTGTATGCCCGACCACAGTTCTCTATACCATGAATATACTTTCCTATTCCAGAGACACGCTTGAGAAATTCAGCAAACAGGAACTTATTACATTACTGCTGGCTGAACAGCCTGATGCGAATAGCTCCCCGAAAACTTCCCGACAGAAGTCAGCTCCACCGGAATCGGAGCAAAGACAAACCCCCTCTGCCGCCGACCAGACGAAACTGTACCAGCAGGTAGCTGAGAATTTTCCCAATGGCGCGGTGGCCGTGCTTGACCGGTATGCCCGCTACCAGTTTATTGCCGGGAAAGAGATAGAAAAATTAGGAAAGTCATCCCAGGATTTTATCGGGAGGCCCATTGGAGTATTGCCGGTAGACCGAGCAACCAAAGAGAAACTTTATCGGGCTTTCCAAAAGGGCCTGCGGGGGAAGAACTGCGAAATTGAAGTTACCTTTCAATCTCACACCTATCTGATCCACGTCATACCCCTGACCGCTGACCAGGGCACTGTTACTCAGGTACTGGCCCTATTGCAGAATATTACTGCTCAGAAAAAAACCCTGGTCGAAACCCAGTACCAGAAAGCCCAGCTGGAATCCCTGATTGAGAACGTGGACGATGCCATCTGGTCGGTTGACCGGGAGAATCGGCTGATGCTGGGTAACTCTGCTTTTTATCAGGCGATGCAGCGGCTTTACAAAGCAGACATACAGCCTGGCCAAAAGATTCATGAGCAGGTGACGTACGAAAAGTTTATCAGAGTCTTCCGGTCTGATGCCCAACCGGAGCTGTTTCTTAATGAGTGGAATCATTATCAGGAACGCGCCTTACAGGGCGAGAAGCTAACCGCTGAGATTCAGTACCCTTTTCGGTTTGGGAACATCAGTATCCGTATTTCTTTCAACCCGGTATTCGATGCCCTTCAGCAGGTGATTGGCATTACCTTCTATGTACACAACGTAACAGATCTACGCCATGCCCTCCGCCAGGCGCAGGAACAGGAACAGCAGTTCAAGGCGCTGGCCGAGAATATTCCGGGCGTCGTGTATATCGCGGCCAAGCACCCGGCCTGCCAGTGTATTTACATCAGCGATGAGGTAACGCAGCTGACGGGCTACGCGGCTCAGGATTTCAGGGACGAGAAGATCGGCATACAGGATCTGCTTCACCCGGCCGATCGGGCGAGTGTTCGCCAGGCATACATTCAGGCACGACACCAGAAACGCCCCTACTACTTTGTCTACCGCCTGCGGCATCGCCAGGGGCACTACCGCTGGGTGGAAGAACACGGCACATCGCTTGACCGGGGAGACACTCTGATCTTTCAGGGAGTGATTCTGGATGTAAGTGAGAAGCGCCGGTACGAAGAGCAACTGGAACTACAAAACCAGGACCTGAGAAAAATCAATGCTGAACTGGACCACTTTGCGTATAGTGTCTCCCACGATTTACGATCGCCCCTTACTTCAGCCATGGGCCTTCTCATGCTGCTTCAACAAGAAGAAATTCCGGCCCAGCAGCACGAATATATTGACATCATTAACCGCAATCTTCAGAAACTGGACGCCTATATCCAGGATATTATTCTCCTCTCTAAAAATGCCCGTACCGAGACAGTAGTTAATGAAATTCACTTTGAAAAATTGCTGGCGGATGTGCTTGAGTCCCAGAAATATGGGGTCGAGTTTGATCAGGTCCGGCTTTACACCCAGGTAAACCAATCCAAACCTTTTCACTCGGATCGACGGCGGCTGAAAATCATCCTGAACAACCTGATTTCCAATGCCCTTAAGTACAGCTTTGCCCGGCGAGACCAGCCATTTGCCCAAATCACCATTGATGCCACGGATGATCAGGTACGCATGCAGGTGCGCGACAATGGGATCGGTATTCAGGACGAACACTTACCGCATATTTTTGATATGTTTTACCGGGGCACCGACCGGAAATCAGGATCAGGACTGGGGCTGTATCTGGTGAAAGAAACGCTCGAAAAACTGGGCGGAAGCATTGAAGTAACCTCGGTCTATGGTGAGGGCACGACATTTACGGTGGAGGTGCCGGTGCTGGTGAGTGAGCACTGATTTTCTTGCGTATTGCCGCGAAAATAGACAACTTAGCGCGAACCTAACCGCAAGAATATGAATAACCAAATATGGGTCATGAGTTCGGCCTTTGACGCCTTGTCTACGTCGGAAGTCATTGAGAAAACCCGGCAATTAGGAGCGCAGGGTGTAGATTTATGTGTATTTCGCCGCGACGGTAACCGGGCCGACCACGTGGCCACCCACCTCGATTACGAAGACTTTTCTCTGGAGAACGCCAAACGCATACTGGAGCAGTGTAACAAAGCAGGACTACACTTGTCCATCGGAGCATTTGAGAACTGCATCGGCGGTGATCCGGCTCAGCGGGTGCCTAATCAGGACCACCTGCTTCGGCTGATCCGCATCGCCCATTTGCTGGGCGGCAATGAGAACGATGTGACGGTCGGTACGTTTGTGGGCTATAACCACGATCTCGGCAACCAGGAAGACGGCTTCCAGAAGAATCTGGATGCGTATCAGAAGATTTTTACCCCCATCATCCGCTACGCCGAAGATTTGGGTGTGACCGTGGTTTACGAAAACTGCCCGATGGAAGGCTGGCGATCCGCGGGGTATACCCAAACTTATAATAACCTTACGGGAGTACTGGCCGCCCGCAGGCTCATGTACGAAATGATTCCCAGCCCCGCCCACGGTGAAATCTACGATCCTTCCCACGACGTCTGGCAACATACCGATCCGGTAGAAGTGATCAAAGAAACGGACATGGCTCGCATCAAACGTATTCATGTGAAGGCCACCCGTAACCTGCATAACAAAGCCCGTACCTACTGGGGAGGTATGTACCCCATGCAGCGCATTAGCAAGTCCCTGGCCCAGCAAGCCGACATTCCCCAACCCGCCAGCGAATGGGACCGGCATAATTACGAAGCCATGCTACCCGGCTTTGGCGGCTCGGATAGTATGGACTGGCGGGCTTTTGTGGATATTCTTAAGGAACGAGGTTTTGGCGGCCCCTTTGAAATTGAAAATGAAGCCGCCTTATCCAAAGCTACCGGTAATATGGGAGCCACGGAGCAAGGCTACCGGGCCAGCATCCTGTTTCTGGCTCCTATGCTCTGGCCTCTCAACGAACAGGGCTACCAGTTTAGCCGGGATACCTGGAAGCCCCTGCAACCTACGGTCAACCAGGATGTTCCGGTAATTACAATGGATGCATTAACGTAAGCATATTACTGTTGAATCAAGGGTTGGTTAATGGATTGGTAAGCGGTTGGCTGTAGGCGATCAAAAGGCGATTGACCCTAGCAAACGCCTACGGACACCTGCCTACCGCCAACTAGTTACACTATTAGTCCGTCAACGTACGCTTGCTTGATAAAACACTACCGTTGGGCTGAACTTAAAAAAGTGTTGTCCTTAATCCGGCAACACTTTTACCATAATGTTTTTATAGTACACTTTACTCTTCGGGTCGTGGCCCTGCAATGCTACGGTGCCATGGTCCAGATAGCGCTGGGTATCTCCGGCACTCTCCTTGGCATCTTTAGGCTCCACGTATTCGGTGATCGTCTTTCCGTTTACCTTGATGGTGATCACGCTGTCTTGTACGATAATCTGCTGGGTAAACCATTCCCCGTCTTTGGCCGGGGCTTCCCGTACATCATCAACACCGTACAAACTGGCAGTCCTTCGCCAATCGGTGTGGGAGTTGTTTACCTGTATCTCGTATCCCTTAGCAGGCCAGCCGTCCTCCTGGTACTTCGTATGCACGTACATGCCTGAATTTGATCCGGGTGTTGTCATCACATCCGCTTTAAACTCAAAATTCTTAAAGTCATGGTCGGCTACATCTCCCATGTAAAACAGATGCGCCCGAGGGCCGGCCACCACAATTTTTCCATCCTCGATACTGAAGGTACTGGGGTGCTCGCTGGCTTTCCAACCATTCAGGCTTTTTCCGTCAAACAGGCTCACCCAGCCATCCTGGGCCAGCAATGCGGAATGTGTACCGAACAGCAGGGTAAAAAATGCTACAAAAAATAAAGACTTCATACTCATGGTAGATTAGGTTTAAATGTATTCAATTGGTTGAGGTAACTTTTCGGCTAAAATAAAGACAAGCATTGATAATCGCATAGGATTGGCGATGCCTTTCGCATTATTTTAATGTTAGCCGGTATATTTTTGAGTTTCTATCCGGATACTGATAGGCTTCCGGGGCCTGATCTTTCGTTATTTCCACAAAATCATTTTTCTCGTAAAACCGATGCGAGGCTTTTGCGATCGCCGGGGTATCGAGCAGTAGGTAGTGAAAATCCAGCAGACTGGCTTCCGTCAGTAAGGTATTGAATAATTGTTGGGCAACTTTCAGTGCGTGCCCCCGGTATGCCTGGTGAACAAACATTTTTCGTAGCACTCCATTTTCCCGATCCAGCCCTTGCAATCCGATCGTCCCGACCAGAGTCCCGGATATTTTGGCTGTCCAAAAGCCGCCCCCCTGGTAGAATTGCCGGATATTGCGCAAATCAGGTTGCTCCTGCACTGTAAATCCTAAGTTGAATTCTCCATTCTGAATGGCCAGCACAAATGCGCAGACCTCTTCTTCTTCATCAGGGTCAAAAGCAGTGATTTTCATCATATGTTTTAGAAAGGATCAAATCCTACTCAGCTTCCACCGGATCAACCAATGATGCGTCATCATTCTGGGCATTGTTAACCCGTTTGGATACGGTATAAGCTTGCAGTTGGTTATCTGATAACGGTCGGAGTACATCCTGCAAGCCTTCGTAGTCTTCGGTATCACCCAGCCAGAAATCCCAGGCTGCCGGATCGAGAATCACTGGCATACGGTCGTGAATATCGGCAATTGACCGGGGCGCCTGGGTGGTGATAATACAGTATTCGGGCACATCGCGGTCCGAGTTTTCGTTTGGCTCTTGCCAGATACCGGCAAACACAAACGGAGTGTTATCGGCTAAGGTAATCCGGTAAGGCACTTTTCCCTGCTTTGTCTTTTTCCATTCGTAGTAGCCATCGGCCAATACCAGACAGCGATGGGTACGGAAAGCCCGTTTGAAAGTACTTTTCTCGTGCACAGTTTCGGCCCGCGCATTAATGAGCTGCTTACTGCCTGATGCCTCTTTGGCCCAGAAAGGGGTGATCCCCCACTGATACAGCACCACATTTTTACGTTGCAGATTACTTACTACGGGTAACTGCTGGGAAGGAGCCGCGTTGAAATGCGGAGAAAAATCAGCGGGCAGGGCTGCCTTAAGCCTTTCTGCCAGGGAGGCCACTTCCGGGCCAATGCTATAACGACCACACATAGGTTTAAAAGGGTTAGGTGTTGGGTGTTGAAAGATTAAGTGAAGGAATATCAGGTCTGTTTTCCGTTTTCATTTGCTTAAAAAGTGATTCAGCTATTTCAATAAAAATCTGATTATCAAACGATTATTCCCTCATTCTAACACACGATCTCTCACTCATTTCCTCATTAGTAAACTAATTTAAGAAAGTTAGGGTTAAAAGAAATTAATAGTAATAAAAAGAGGATTGAAATAGGCTTGGGTAAAAACCAAAAAAAACCTACATTTGCAGTCCTTTTAACAAAACATGTATGGAATTCAAGAAAAATTACGAGACAGTATTCATTTTGACTCCCGTTTTGTCTGATGATCAGATGAAGGATGCTGCCGCTAAGTTTTCTACTTTCTTGAAAGAACATGACGCTGAAGTCATTAACGAAGAAAGCTGGGGGCTAAAAAAGCTGGCTTATCCTATTAACCACAAAACTACGGGGTTTTACCACCTGCTGGAGTTTGTGGCTGAACCATCCATCGTTGATACACTCGAAACTGAGTATCGACGTGACGAACGGATCATGCGTTTCTTAACCGTTGCGCTAGACAAGCACGCCGTTGAATACGGTGAGCGCCGCCGTCGGGGGGATTTTAAAAAGGATAAAAACAAAAAGGCTAAGGAGGAAGCCAACGCATGAGTTTACAGAATGAACCGATCAACAGCGACCGCAAAGAACGTCGCGAGAAGTACTGCCGCTTTAAGAAAGCCGGTATCAAGTATATTGACTACAAAGATCCTGACTTCCTGCTGAAGTTTGTGAACGAACAAGGGAAGATCTTACCACGCCGCCTCACTGGCACCAGCCTGAAGTACCAGAAGAAAGTATCTCAGGCCGTAAAGCGAGCACGTCATTTGGCATTATTACCTTACGTAGCCGATTCACTAAAATAGGTTTTAGGGATTAGGTTTTAGGTATTGGAACAGTATTTACCAACTATCAATACCCAACACCCAACACCCAGCACCCAAAATCCGATACACAATGGAAATTATATTAAGAGAAGATATCAAGGGATTGGGCTATAAGAATGACCTTATCGCTGTAAAAGGCGGTTACGGACGTAACTATCTGATCCCCCAGGGGCTTGCTATTATTGCCAGTCCTTCTAATAAGAAAATGATTCAGGAGAATATCCGGCAGGCTTCGCATAAAGCGGAGAAAGTGAAAAAAGATGCCGAAGATATTGCCGCTAAACTGCAAGGCGTGGTGCTGGAAATTCCTGCCAAAGCTGGAGAAAGCGGTAAAATTTTTGGTGCGGTTACTACCCTGCAATTAGCCGATGCGCTTAAAGAAAAAGGCTTTGATATTGATCGCCGACGTATTTCTTTAAATCAGGAAGTAAAGGCACTGGGTGAGTATACTGCTGAGATTGACCTGCATAAAGAAGTGAAGCAAGACATTTCCATTCAGGTAGTCGCCGCTTAAGCTAATCCTAATATTATTGAAGAAAGCCCTAATCATTTTAGGGCTTTTTTTGTTAAGCGAGTAGGTTAAGCCACCTGTTTATGTTTCGTACTCCTGTTGAAGTATCTCCACCGCACATACCCATTTCACTGCATGACCCTATTTTTTTTATTGGCTCATGTTTTTCGCAATCGATCGGCGAACGGTTCCGGCAAAATAAGTTTGATACATGCATCAATCCCTTCGGAATTTTGTATAATCCAGCCTCTATTTTTCGCCTGCTGCACGATGCCATAAACCAAGCCATGCCCGGAGAGCATACGTATCTGACCAATCAGGGCACTCATTTCAACTATCAGTTTCATTCAGATTTCAGTAGCGACTCCCGCAGTGATTTACAGGCTCAGATTGAGCAGGCGCTGACCAGCACCCGCGAATATCTGAAGTCTTGTCGCTGGCTGGTGATGACGCTGGGTTCCGCTTTCGGGTACGAGCTTCGTGAGAATGGGCAGATCGTTAGTAACTGCCATAAAATGCCAGCCCAGACTTTTCACCAGCGCCTGTTAGACCCCGACGAGATTGTCATGCGGTTTGAGCAGCTTCATCGGGCCCTGGCCATGCTGAACCCCGACCTGCGCTACATTCTTACGGTCAGTCCGGTGCGGCATGTGCGGGATACGCTGGTGCAAAACTCCGTAAGTAAATCGGTGCTACGAGTAGCCGCACATACTATCCAGCAACATCATACACAAGACGTTTTTTACTTTCCGAGTTATGAACTGATGATGGATGATCTGCGGGATTATCGTTTTTACCGGTCCGATATGCTGCATCCTTCGGAAGTTGCCGAAGACTACATCTGGCAACAGCTTACCGAAAACTATCTGACTCCTGAAGCCCGGAAATTTTTAAAGGCGTGGCAACCACTTCACAAAGCACTCCACCATCGGGCATTTCGCCCATCTTCCGAGTCTCACCAACAATTTTTACGTAAAACCATTGATCAATTAAAGCAACTGAGTCGTACTGTAGACGTTCAGTCTGAAATTGAACAACTTGAACAGCAACTCATATGACCTCTTCCCATTCAGCATCTACCAACCACCTCATTCAGGAAAGCAGCCCTTACCTCCTCCAGCACGCTCATAACCCGGTAGAGTGGTATCCCTGGTCTGAGGAATCATTGCAAAAAGCCCAACAGGAAAACAAACCTATTATCGTCAGTATTGGGTATTCGGCCTGCCACTGGTGCCATGTAATGGAACGTGAGTCTTTCGAAGATGAAGCAGTCGCTGAGCTGATGAACAAGCATTTTATCAACATCAAAGTAGATCGGGAAGAACGCCCGGATGTAGATCAGATTTATATGGAAGCCGTGCAGACCATGGGATTGCAAGGTGGATGGCCGCTCAATGTATTTCTCACTCCCGACCAGAAACCTTTTTACGGAGGCACGTATTTTCCCAAACAAAATTGGGTGCAGATCCTGCAAAACGTGGCTTTGGCGTACGAAAAACAACGGGATCAGGTGACTGAGGCTGCTAATAAATTTGCCGAAGGTTTGCAAACCAGCGAAAACCTCCGCTACGGTATTCACCCGGTTGAGTCCGGCATTCAGCCCATCACTGCCAGAAAGGATGTACAGGAAATCTTTGGAGAACTGTCGGAGCGATTCGATACCGAGAAAGGCGGTATGAACAAAGCTCCGAAATTTCCAATGCCCAGCCAGTGGTTGTTTCTCCTGCGCTATCATTTCCTCACCGGACAACAAGCGGCATTGGATCAAACCCTGCTTACCCTCAATAAGATGGCCGAAGGAGGCATTTATGACCAGATTGGCGGCGGTTTTGCCCGCTATTCGGTAGATGACCGCTGGTTTGCTCCGCACTTTGAGAAAATGCTGTATGACAATGGACAGTTGTTGAGCTTGTACGCCGAAGCCTTCAGCCTCACCAAGCACGATCTGTACCGACAGGTATTGAATGATACGGTAGCGTTTGTCGCCCGCGAGCTTACCAGCCCCGATGGCGGCTTTTACAGCGCCCTGGATGCCGATAGCGAAGGCGTGGAGGGGAAATTCTACGTCTGGACTTACAATGAAATGGAAGAGGTGCTGGGCGATACCACCCCAATGGTGACGGATTATTTTAATGCCACCCGAGAAGGAAACTGGGAAGCTTCTGCTAATATTCTCTACCGCTCACTGTCAGAAAATGAGTTTGCCCGAAAATACGAACTGGACCTGCCCGATTTTAGCCCACTTATTGCCCAAGCCAAGCAGGATTTGCTGGAAAAACGGGCAGAACGAACGCGGCCCGGCTTAGACGATAAAATTATCGCCGGATGGAATGGACTGATGTTGCGCGGTTTGGTAGATACCTATGCTGCTTTAGGCGATTCGTCCGTCCTGCGACTGGCGCAGCAAAACGCCCGATTTATAGATCAGAAGATGATTCAGGTGGCAGATGGCGAGGCAAGTCTGCTCCATACCTACCAGGAAGGGAACAAACGTCTGGAAGGATTTCTGGATGATTATGCATTCGTAATAGATGGCTTTCTCGCTTTGTATCAGGTTACATTTGAAGAGCATTGGTTGCAGCGGGCAGACCAACTGGCCCAATACGCCATCCGGCACTTTTACGATATGAAGGAGCAGTTTTTCTTCTATACGGCGACATCCTCCGAACTCATCGCCCGAAAGAAAGAGCTCTTTGACAACGTCATTCCCGCCTCCAATTCAGCAATGGCCCGCAACCTGCACAAGCTGGGCATTTTACTGGAAAAAGCGCAATATTCCGAAATGGCCGAAGCCCTGCTAAGCCACATGCTGAAACTGCTAAAAAGCTACCCAACGGATACCACCAACTGGGGAGTGCTGTATACCGAAATGGCGACCGACATGGCCGAAGTAGCCATTGTAGGACCCGACTGCCAGGAGATTGCCCTGGAACTCATCCAGCACTACCACCCCAACAAATTGCTTACTGGTACCGCCAAACAGAGTGAACTTCCTTTGCTGAAAGAGCGACATGCCGAAGACGGACAAACAACGCTCTATGTATGTTACGATAAAACCTGCCAATTACCCGTGCAAGCGGTATCCGAAGCACTGGAACAGCTCCAGCGGAATATGGAGTAATGGCTTGGGGCTGGGTGCCTGGGACTTGGCGTACTCTACTCCAGGCTCTTTGCTCCCCGCACCCTACCAAAGTTTATTCATAGCGCAGGGAGTCTGCGGGGTTTGCCAGGGCGGCTTTCATGGTTTGAACGCTTACCGTAAGTAGCGCAATCAGCAGTACTATACCTAACGGCAGTAAAAACAACCACCAGCTCATCTCTATTCGTAAAGCATAGTTCGCCAGCCACATTTGCATCGCCTGGTAGGCCACGGGTAGTGCCAATAACCCGGCTATACAGACCCACCGAATAAAATCCCAGGATAATAGCCGGAGTATGCTCTGAACTGACGCTCCCAGCACTTTACGAATACCAATTTCTTTGGTTTTTTCTACTACGGTATGCAAGGAAAGCCCGAATAACCCCAGGCAGGCAATGAAAATAGTGAGCCCGGAGAAGGTGCCGAACAATTGGCTGAATCGTATATCTTCCTGGTATTGGGCATCGAAGTAACTGTCGATGAAATAGTATTCAAAGGTGTCGTAGGGAAATACTTTCTCGTAGGCCGACTTAATTTGCTCGAGGGTCGCATCCAGGTTATTTGCGGCTACCCTGATGCTGTAGTAGGAGTCTAGCTGATAAGTAAGGTCATCCCGCCCAAAGATGAGGGGGCAAGACTCGTACTGAAAACTATAATGGTGGTAATCCTTCACCACCCCATGAATACGATGTTCAAGGTTTCGGTCATCCCGGAATATCTGCCCTACTGCCGCAACCGGATCATGGTAGCCCAAAATTTCGGCAGCCTGTTCGCTGATGACATAGCCATCGTCGGTATCAAACGCACCCGCCAGCAACTCCAGGCCGTAAACAGCGGCATAATCGTTGTCGGTTTGTAACCGATCAATCGTGCTATGCTGATAAGCTTCTCCCAGATTTACCTCCCAGATACTGCTTCGTTCGCCTGGGATCGTCCTTGAGAGCGAAATCGCCCGAACCCCGACGTAGGGTAACACAGCCTCTTTAAAAGTATCTCCTTCCGCGCTTTTCTTTTATTGCTTTGCTGCTGATCGTGTTCAATCCAGGTTTCTGTACGATCTTCGGGTCCTTTTACCACAATCACCCCTTCCCGATTGAACCCCGGGTCATTGGATCGCATATGGTGGACCTGCTGTATGACGGCAGCGGTAAAAATGATGAGCATGATGGATACCGAGAACTGAAATACCACCATCCCCTGCCGCAACTGCTTTCCTCGAAACTGATTTGTCCACCTCCCTTTTAATATTGGCAACAGGTTGGACCGGGAGAGCAGCAGGGCAGGATACGAACCCGCCAGCAAAGTGCTGATCAGAAATAGCAGTAGGGCTGCTTCCCAGAATACTTCTCCGGAATCTGGCAACCCTTTCCCGGTGAACTGGGCATAAAAAGCGCTTACCAGCTGAATGATCGTCATGGCTAAGACCAGCGCAATGCTGTTTAGCAGCAGAGATTCAAACAGAAATTGCCTGATGAGTTGAAGTCGCTGGGCACCCATTACTTTACGAATGCCTATTTCACTCCCTCGGGTCATGGCTTTCGCGATGGTCAGGTTGATGTAATTGACCAGGGCAATGAGCAGAATCAGTACGCCAATGATAGAGAAAAAGTAAACGTAGACGGCATTCCCGTTCACCTTGAGCTCATCCTCCCGATGGGAGTGCAGGTAAATATCGGAAAGCGGCTGTAAAACAAAATCAATATTTTCCTGAAACGCTTCAGGCCTATGGGTAGCCACTGCCTCACTGATCCTGGGGTAAAATGTGGGAATATCGGCCTCAGGGGCAAGTTGCAGATAGGTGTAGACTCCATTCCCCCCCCAGGTTTCAGCGTATCCTTTGGCCCATCCGGTAGACAGGGTGGCAAAAGAAGCTAAAAAGTCGTACTGGAAATGCGCGTTGGCGGGCGCATCGGCGATGATGCCTGAGATGACCAGTGAGAAACGGTCAAATTCATTAATGTATTCCACCGTCTGCCCGATAATCTGCGTATTCTTATGCCAGTCATTCCCAAAAAGCTTGCGGGCGGTACTTTCAGACAAGATAATTTTATGCGTACCCGTCAGCGCGTCCCGAGGGTTTCCCCGGACCAAAGGGAATGTGAACATCTCCAGAAATCCCGGATCGGTAAAAAAACCCCAGCGCAGGCTTTGCTTAACTGTCTTGCCGCCTGCCTCTTGCCAGCTTAAGGTGCTCGTACGGGACTGTCCGCTCCACGGCAGAATGAGACGGGTGAAGTTGATCACCTCCGGGTAGCTTTCCTGTAAAATTGGCCCTAATGGTGGCGGTGTCAGGGTAGTCTCTCGCAATGCTCCATCATGATAATCCGCACCAACCCGGTAAAGCTGAGGCGCGTTGACATGAAAATCATCATAACTCAATTCAAAGCGCACGTACTGCAAAATCAGCAGACAAGCCGCCATGCCAATGGCCAGGCCCAGCATATTGATCAGGCTGAAGACCTTGTTCTTCAACAGATTGCGATAGGCGATTTTGAGGTAACTTTTTAGCATAATTTATAAGGGGCAAGGGTGAATGGTAAAAGGTGGACGGTACGCGTTGAGCCCTTCACCGTTAACCATTCTGTTATTCATTCCGTAATGATTCCGCCGGGTTCACCAAAGCGGCTTTCATCGTTTGAAAACTTACGGTAAGTACCGCAATGGCCAACACTAAAAGAATGGGTAATGCCAGTAGCCACCAACTGATCGATATTCTGAAAGCAAAATTCTCCAGCCACTGTTGCATGACAAAATAGGTGAAGGGTAAGGCAATCAATCCGGAAATAAACACCAGTTTAAGGAAATCACGGGAAAGCAGGTTCACCACACTTTGCACCGATGCGCCTAATATCTTTCGGATACCGATTTCTTTCGTACGCTGAAAGATGGTGTAGGATGACAATCCGAATAATCCGATACAGGAAACGAACAACGCCAATGCTGTGAAAAGGCTAAACACTCTTCCGAACAACAAATCTTGCCGGTACTGCTGTTGAAAGCGCTCATCTAAAAAGTAGTAGTCAAAGGGGTTATTCGGAAAAAAGGCAGTATACTTTTCTTCCAGCAGCCGGAGCATAGCGGGCAACTGCTGCGTTGACAGCTTCACAGAGATCGGATTGTAGGTAGAATAGGTGGGTTGAAACAATATCGGCTCAATCGGATAGCGCAGCGACTGCTGGTGAAAATCGGCGACTACCCCAACCACCTCCCACGGTTTATCACCAACCCACACCGTTTCTCCCAGCGCCTCCTCATGACTGGCAAAGCCGAGTAAATTCACCGCAGATTCATTTAACAGCATGGTATGTAGCTGATCCCAATCCGTGTTGGAATCTTCTGGTCGAAAGTTTCTGCCAGCCAACAGCTGAACATCATATAATGATACAAAGTCTGCATCTATGCCCACGAAGCTACTGGTAAGACGAGTTTCGTCTTCGGTATAACGACTCCGCACATTAAAGACCCGCCCCATCCGCTGACCAGGCACCCGGTTTGAACTGGCGGCCTGACTAATAGAGGATTCGGCTTCAATGGCATCCTTAAAGCTGTTCACGCGATCAATGTAGGTAGAATCCCACTGGGTCTGGTCGGGCGAACGAACTACCAGAATCTGATCAATGGCAACTCCCAGCTCCTGTTGCTGAATGAATGAAATTTGCCGGTAAACGATTAGTGAGCCCGCTATCAGCATGACCGAGGCGGCAAACTGGGTAACCACCAGGCTTTTTCTCAGGAAACTTCCCCCTTTGTTCTGAGAAAATTTGCCGCGTAAAACTTTGATGGGTTTGTAAGAAGAAAGGATAAACGCAGGGTAAAAGCCGGACATAAAAATGCCCAGCAGGCTAATACCGCCCAATACTACCATGACCAAACGGGCCTGACCTTCCACATTCAGCAGAGAAACCAGGGATAAATCCTGCTGCAATAATTGGTTGAAGCTGGATTGGGTGATTTGTATCATAGTTAGCGCAATGACAATGCCCAATCCATTCACCAGCAATGCTTCCATTATGTATTGACCGATCAACTGCCCCCGCCGGGCACCTACCACTTTGCGAATGCCTACTTCTTTGGCGCGCTCCAACGAACGGGCAGTGGCTAAATTAATATAGTTGATCCAGGCAATAACCAGAATAACAATGGCAATAAACAACAATCCCCAGACGGCGGTGCCATTTCCCGTTTCACCAATTTCATATTCAAAATCCGAATACAGATGTGCTCCTGGTAAAGGCTGTAAATAAAATTTTTCGTCACTGCCCGATACCTGATTTCCTTTGAAATGTTGCTCGCTAAAAGCCGATAGCTTTTCCCCAAATTCTTTGTGATCTACCCCGGGCAGGAGTTGAATGTAGTGGTAGAAGTCCGACCACGTCCATCGAGAATCTTCATTCTCCGTCCAGTCAATGATCGCGCTGATACGCATGAGCATGCTGAATTGCAGGTGAGAATTTTCCGGAACATCAATGATGGCCATCACCGTGAACGGGTCAGTCATATTATCTACTTTGATGTTTTCTCCGATGTAATCTTCCCAGTCTTCGTGGGTTTTGTTAAAAAATTGTTGCGCCTGAGAAGCCGAGAGCACCACGGCATGTCTATCTTGCAAAGCAGTAGCGGTATTACCGGCCAGCACCGGAAATGAAAACAGGTTCAGGAATGCAGCATCGGTAGCCAGCGTATTTTCCGAGACCATTCTTTTATCCTGATGGGTAATGACCACTTCTCCTACGGGAAATATTTCCGTATTCCTAACAACCTCATCAAAATCCTCATGCATGGCAGTGCCCACGGGAGAATAGGTAATTGTGCCATGCTGAATGAGTTTACCATTTTGGTAACGGTCATTGACTACCCGGTAAATATCTCCTCCCTGCTTATGAAAATTGTCATAGCTCAGTTCAAAGCCCACGTACTGCAGGATGAGTAAACAAGCCGCCATACCTATGGCCAATCCTAAGATATTGATCAGACTGAAGACCCGGTTCTTCAACAGATTTCGGTAAGCGATTGTGAGGTAGCTTTTAATCATAATGTTAAGGGTTAAGGGTTAAGGGGCAAGGGTGAACGGTGAACGGTACGCTTTGAGCCCTTAACCGTATACCCTTCACCGTTAACCATTTCTTGTTATTCATAGCGCAGCGAGTCTACCGGATTGGCCAGGGCCGTCTTGATCGTTTGAAAGCTGATGGTGACCATCGCCAGCAGCCAGACCACCACTACTGGCAGTGCCAGGATCCACCAATGAATATCCATACGATAGGCATAGCTCTCCAGCCAGCTTTTTGCGGCAAAATAGATGATTGGTACGATAATCATACTGGCCACGATCACCAGCCGAAGGAAATCCCGGGAAAGCAGGGTGATAACGCTCTGAGTAGAGGCACCCAGTACTTTACGGATACCAATCTCCCGGGTGCGTTGCAGCGTTACATAAGAAGCTAACCCAAACAATCCCAGACAGGCAATCAGGATGGCCAGACCCGCAAACAGGCTGAAGATCCTTCCGAATTGCTGGTCGGCCTGGTACTGGTGGTTAAAATAGTCGTCGAGGAAGAAGTAGTCGAACGGACTGCTGGGAAACGCCTGGGCCCAGTTGTCCCGGATCTGCGCCAGCGCTTCCGGATAGTCCTGGGTGCTGATTTTCAGTGAATAGTATTCTCCCGCCCAGGGAGCATTCAGGTATCTTTTCAGAGCAAATACCATAGGCCCCACTTCCTGGTGTAAGGATTCCTGGTTAAAATCTTTGATCACCCCGACAATGGTTTTCGTATGCTGGTCATTATCCGATTCCTGCCAGATCACCGGTTGCTGCACGGCTTCTTCGGCGCTGGCGAAGCCTAGTTGTCGGATAGCCGTTTCGTTGAAGATCACCGCCGCCCGATCAGAGGACACAGCCCGGGAGAAATTGCGGCCGGATAGAAAAGTAGCCTCGTACAGATCAAAAAACTCTTCGTCTACGGCAACAATATGTATTCCGGCTATATTTTCAGGTTGAGTAGGTCGATGAAACTCGCGACCCCAGCTCAGTTCCCGACCGGGAACACTGGATGATACCGCTACCTCCTGCACTACAGGAAGCTTGCTGGCCTCGTTTTTAAAATAGGTCAGGTGCTGTTGGTACGTAGAATCTCGCATTCCCGGCCCCTTCACGACCAGGGTCTGCTCCATGTTTAACCCCAGATCCTGCTGACGCATGAAGTTGAGCTGCTGACGGACGGCAAAAGTACCGGCGATCAGCGCGATAGAAGCCGCAAACTGAAATACGACCAGCCCTCTTCTGAGCAGAACCCCCTGCTTAGAGCTCTTAATGCTACCCTTCAGCACCGACAAGGGCCGAAAAGATGAAAGTACAAACGCCGGGTACAGGCCTGATAACAGCGTGCCGACCACAAATAAACCGACCGTTGCGATACCCACTTCGGTATTAAAACTGGTGGTAAAGTTCCCCTGGGTAAGGGTACGAAAGGAAGGCATCAGCAGTTGTGAGAGGGTAAGCGCCAGTATGGCAGCCAGCAGATTGATCACCAGTGATTCGGATAGGATCTGGCCCATCAACTGCTTCCGGTCAGAACCTATCACTTTCCGTATCCCGATTTCCTTCGCTCGCTCCACCGACTTGGCCGTGGTCAGGTTCAGGTAATTAATCCAGGCAATCATCAGAATGAAGAAAGCAATGAGCGTCAGAAACTCCACCGTGCGGCGACTCCCATTCGTCTCGGCTTCGGCTACCAGGTCAGAATCCAGATGGATATCCTGGATAGATTGCAGGCCTAGTTCACGAACATAGCCTCCTTTCCGCCATTCGGCCATTTCTTCTCCCTGGTACTTCTCTACCACGGCCGCAAACTTCTCTCTCACCGTTATTGGATCGGTGCCGGGTAATACTTCGGCATAATTATAGAAATTACCCCACCCCCAGTTCTCATCCAGGTTCCAGCCGGAAAACGAACTAAAAGAAACCAGAAAGTCCGTATGCAGGTGTGAATTTTTCGGCACATCCGCAAAGACTCCCGTGACCCTTACCGGAGTAGGTCCCCGCTCGCCCCGGTGAAACGTCAGTAACTGACCTACCGCCTCCTGATCAGGAAAATACTTACGGGCCATAGATTCCGATATCACCATACTCCCCGGCTGAGTAAGTGCCTGATCGGCATCTCCCTGTATCATCTGATAAGAGAACATGGTGAGAAAAGACGAATCAGCATAATAGATTTTCTCTTCGTGGAAACTCCGATCGCCCACCTGCATCACGGGGTCCGACATCAGGGGAGCGGTATGGACAATCCGGGCCGCCCGCACCACTTCCGGCACATCGTTTTGTAAGGCTGGTCCCAGGGCCGGAACGTTCTGTGCCCGCTGCCCTACTGCTTCCCCATTCATATAGTTAAGCTGGACGATTCGGTAGATGTCTGGCCGGCGAAAATCATCATAGCTCAGTTCAAAGCTCACGTACTGCAAAATGAGCAGGCAGGCTGCCATACCAATGGCCAGGCCGAAGATGTTAATCAGGCTGAAGACCTTGTTCTTCAGCAGGTTGCGGTAGGCAATTTTGAGGTAACTTCTTAGCATAATTTATAAGGGGTCAAGGCTGAATGGTAAAAGGTAGACGGTACGCTTTGAGCCCTTTACCGTTAACCATTCTTGTTATTCATAGCGTAATGCGTCTGCCGGATTGGCCAATGCCGACCGGATGGTCTGGAGACTGATGGTGAGCAAAGCAATAAGTACCACGATGCCTACCGGAAGGAGAAAGAACCACCATTGAAGTCCAATGCGAAAAGCATAGTTCTCCAGCCACTGTTGCATGGCAAAGTAAGTCAGTGGTAAAGCCAGCAGGCTGGCCAGCAGAATGAGCCGGATGAAATCTTTGGAAAGTAAGGTGACAATACTGCTTACGGAAGCTCCCAGTATTTTTCTGACGCCAATTTCTTTGGTTCGTTGTGAGGTCGTAAAGGTCACGAGCCCCAATAATCCCAGACAAGCCACCAAAATAGCCAACCCTGAAAAGAGAAGTAATACACGACCAAATTGCTGGTCGGTTTGGTACTGCTGGTTGAAGAATTCATCTAAAAAGAAATAGCTGAACGGATTATCAGAAAAGAACTGCTGATAGGTATGCTGCATTGCCTGGAGAGTCGCAGTTAAATTTTCTCCTTGTATCTTACAGGAGTAAAAAGATTCCTGTTGGTGCTGAAGTGTTAAGATCATAGGATCATAGTCGTGCTGTAACCCCAGTTGGTGGTAGTTTTTTACGACTCCTATGATGGTAAAGTCTTTACTATTTTCCTGATAATCCCAAACCATCGGTTGGCCAATGGCGGATTCCACGTTTTCAAACCCCATCAATCTAGCTGCCTTTTCGTTAATAATGAGTCCTTGTAAATCCGTTCCAAAACGTTCATCAAAATCGCGACCTGCTATAAGTTGCAAATCATACGTTTCTACAAAATCATGATCTACCCCGACAATGTAGTTTGATGTGATCAATTCCGAAGGCACATCCTTACGATGAATGAGATCGTTGCTCCAGGTAATATTGCGCCCAGGCACCTCCGTAGAGGCGGTTACCTGTAAGACATCGGGAATAGCGCCCAAGACTTTTTTGAATGTTTCTGTTTTTTGGTAGAAAGTAGCGTCGGTAACAATGGGAGTCTTGAGAACAACGATCTGCTCAATAGCTACCCCTAACTTCTGATCGCGCATAAATGTAAGCTGCTGATACACCAGCAATGTTCCTATGATCATGGCTACCGAGATACCAAACTGAAACACGACCAACGATTTTCGCAATCGCCGGCCTTTCATCGTATGTAACAGCTTACCCTTGAGTACGAGCACGGGGTTAAAAGAAGTAAGCATAAAAGCAGGATACATCCCCGATGCTAAGGAACCCACCACAAAAAAGCCTAAGCACGATAGCCAGAATAAAGGGGCCTCTTGCAGACTTAAATCTGAGGGTTGCCCGGTAAGCTGGCTAAACGGTACTTGCAGCACCTGAACCAGTGTTACGGTCAGAATGATCGCCAGGGCGTTGATCATAAACGATTCCAGGAGAAACTGCCCAATCAACGTAGCTTTTGACGCCCCTATGGCTTGCCGCACTCCTATTTCTTTCGCCCGTTCGGTCGCTCGGGCGATCGCTAGATTGATGTAGTTCGCGTAGGCAATACACAAGATCAAAACCCCAATCAGCACTAAAAAATAAAGTGTCTGCCCCTGGCCTGTGGAGACTGTTTCATCTCGTAGGTCTGAGTACAAATAAATATCACGTAGCGGTTGTAAAATAAACTGTACTTCTCCGGTCGCGTTTTCCATGGTGGTTTCACGATACTTGTGCAATAGCTGCTGAAACTTTTCTTGTAGCGCGACCAGATCAGTATGAGGCTGTAACAATACGTAAGTGTTGGCGATACTGAACCCCCAGTCGGTCTCGGCAAACTCTCCTAGGTTTTTATAACTCAACAGCACATCAAAGGTGAAATGGGTATTGGCTGGCACATCCTGAAATACCGCTTTTACTGTGAATAAACGTACGGTACTATCTTGTTGTAATTCGATGGATTTACCAATGGGGTCTGCGTTACCAAAGTATTTAAGGGCAGTAGATTCGGAAATGACCGCAGCATGCGCTTCTTCCAGACTATTCTCGGCATCGCCTTGCAGTATGGGGAAAGAAAAGATGGTAAATACACTGGGATCGGCAAAGTAGATGTGTTCCTGGGGGAGTGTGACATCCTCGTATTTAATGAGGGTATTTCCAAACCAGGGGCGGAAACGGGCAAAGGCTTCTACTTCAGGAATGTCGGCTTTCATCGCGGGTCCGGCCGCCCCAAAATTACCGGCATCGTTCTCTTCCAACTCGCCAGTAGGATAGTACCAGGCCACTCCTACTCGGTAGATTCTATCGCCATTTTCATGAAAGTTATCATAACTCAGCTCATACTGTACGTATTGCAAGATGAGCAAGCAAGCCACCATACCAATGGCCAGGCCGAAGATATTAATCAGGCTGAACACCTTATTTTTCAGCAGGTTGCGGTAGGCAATTTTGAGGTAACTTCTGAGCATAGCATAATAAAGGCTAAATAGGAGTTCGTAATAGAATATTACTCATCTATCATTTGCTGATGCGTACTGCAACGCACATGCCAACCGTTCTAAATAGCCTAAAGGGCAGTTGAGGCAAATATAATGTTTCATTATGGCACACACGACTGTTTCAGAATAGTACAACTTCCTCTAGAGGAAGTTTATCATAGAAAGTAAATAGCATTTTCCAAACTCATCAGTTTTTTTACCTTTGAAGTATGTCCGACTCCCAATCCATTGCCCTGAATGTAGAAGCCCCTGACGAGCGCCTGACCTGGTTTGCCGACATCATCCTGCCCGTGCCCATTCCCCGAATGTTTACCTACCGCATTCCTCGCACAATGGAGGCATTTGTACAGATTGGCAGCCGGGTGATTGTGCAGTTTGGTAGCAAACGGGTACTCACCGGAGTGGTAGGCAAGCTGCATAACCGTCCGCCGGAGAAGTACAACGCCCGCTATATTCTGGAGGTGCTGGACGAAAACCAGATCGTAGAACCTGTTCAAATCAAACTGTTTGAATGGATTGCCGATTACTACGTCTGCACCGTTGGCGAAGTACTAAACATTGCCCTGCCCTCCGGACTGAAACTCAGCAGCGAGTCTAAAGCCCAGTTGAACCCGGACTTCTTTTCCGAAGAAAACCAGCAGGAAGAGATGCCCGTGGAGTTTTCGGAAAAAGAACAACTGGTGCTGGATGCACTCAAAGAAAAGTCCAGCCTCACCTACAACGAGATTGGGGAGCTGCTTCAGGAGAAAAGCTTCTATAACACCATCAAGTCGCTCATTGCCAAAGAAGCCATCCTGATCTATGAGGAGGTCAAAGAAAAATACAAGCCGAAGATCATCAAGAAGCTCCGCCTGGCTTTTCCCTATGCACAACGCCCCGAGCAACTGGAGCAGTTATTTCAGGAGCTGGAAAAGCGACCCAAGCAGTTGGATGTACTGATGGCCTATATGCAGGCCGTGCCCCGCTACAGCGAAGAAAAGGCCAACAAGGAAGGCGTCGCCAAGAGCCGACTAATGGACCGTAACCTGTCCAACTCATCCGTTAACACCCTGCTTAAGTACGGGGTGCTGGAAGAATTTGAAGAGGTGGTCTCCCGCTTTGAGACCACTGCTCCTACGCAGGAGCAGGTCTACCTTACCGATAGTCAGCAGCAGGCCAAACAGGAGATTCTCGATCATTTTCAGACCAAAGACACGGTACTACTGCATGGCATTACGGGCAGCGGGAAGACCGAAATCTACATTGATCTGATCCAGGAAGTACTAAACTCCGGCGGGCAGGTATTATACCTATTACCCGAAATTGCCCTGACTACCCAGATCGTGCTGCGCCTGAAGAAGATCTTCGGCGACCGTATGGGTATCTACCACTCCCGCTTCTCTGATAACGAACGGGTGGAGGTCTGGCAGGGCATTCTGGCCGGAGACTATCCCCTGGTGGTAGGAGTACGTTCCGCCGTGCTGTTACCGTTCAATAACCTCAGCCTGATCATTGTAGACGAAGAGCACGAAACCTCCTACAAGCAGTTTGACCCCGCTCCCCGCTACCACGCCCGCGATGTAGCCCTGATGCTGTCCCGCCTGCACCACGGTAAAACGCTATTGGGATCGGCCACTCCTTCCATTGAGTCGTTTTACCATGCCTCCCACGCCAAGTACGGGCTGGTGACGCTGAACAACCGCTACGGCAATGCCCAGTTGCCCAATATTGAACTGGTAGACATCAAGGCTGAGCGCAAACAGAAAACCATGCAAGAGGATTTCTCTTCCGTACTGCTCGATACCATGCAGGAGGTGATGAATAAAGGGGAGCAGGCCATCATCTTTCAGAACCGAAGAGGCTACGCTCCTTACCTGCACTGCGAGGACTGCGCACATATTCCCAAATGCCAGAATTGTGACGTGAGCCTCACCTACCACCAGTACGCCCGCGAGCTACGCTGCCACTATTGCGGTCATCACGAAGGGGTGCACCAGGAGTGTGAGGCCTGCGGATCTACCAGAATCAAAACGGCGGGCTTTGGCACCGAAAAGCTGGAGGAAGAGATTCAATCCCTGCTCCCTACCTCCCGGGTGCAACGCATGGACCTGGACACTACCCGTAAGAAGAACAGCTACGAACAAATCATCGATAGCTTTGCCGGCGGAGAACTGGATTTCCTGGTCGGCACCCAGATGGTGAGCAAAGGACTGGACTTCGACGGAGTGAGCCTGGTGGGCATTCTGGATGCCGACCGCATGATCCACTTTCCGGATTTCCGCTCCCACGAGCGCACCTTTCAGCTGATCACCCAGGTGAGTGGCCGTTCCGGGCGGCGCGATAAGGTGGGGCGCGTGATTATTCAAACCACCAACCTGAAGCAACCCATACTATACAAGATTGTCTCCAATGATTATCAGGGCTTGTTTGAAGAGGAAATTCACGAACGGGAGGTGTACCACTATCCGCCCTTTGTGCGGATCATCCGCCTCACTGTCAAAAACCCCGACAAGAAGACCGTCGATCTGGCGGCTGCCCATTTAGGTCATACCCTGAAAGACCGCATAGGAAGCTCCCGCGTGCTCGGGCCGGAAGAACCGCTGATCAGCCGGTTGCGCAATAAGTACCTGATGCAACTGGTCATCAAACTGGAGAAGCATCTGCAACTCCGGGCGATCAAAAACATACTACGCGATGAGTCGGTCAAACTCACCAAAGAAAAAGCCTTCAAGAAAACCAGTGTGGTAATTGACGTTGATCCGTACTAAGCCCGTTTGAAACCTGGGAGCGTTCGTATGATTCGCTGATCGGCCTAACCGAAGCCGTGCGCTACGCTCATCTATTGGTCTTGAAGAGATACAGGCACACACTCAAAAGCTATCTCACCAACTGAGAGCGGGGTTATCGCAGATTTCAGGCTTGCGGGTGCTGGACCGGGGATCTAAACTGGCCAGCATCGTCACCTTTACCAAAGCAGGAATATCACTGGATCAAATGGAGCAATACTTGAAAGAGAATGATATTGTATACTCCGTCAGTGCCCGAAATTTTGCCCTGATTGATTTTACTAACAAAAACGTAGACTGGGCCATCAGGCTGTCTCCTCACTACTTCAACACTGTTGAAGAAATTGAGCAGGTGAAGGAAGTTTTGATGCAATCATAAGAAATTATACGGGTATCGAGAGGAGCAGAATATGCTCCCCCACCCGCTTGTCTTGATACTACATCTCTTTAATACGAATATTGCGCCATTTCACCTGCATGGGTTCTTCGTGGTGGGTTGCATGCACCTGCAAAGCAATAAAGCCACTGGCATCTACTGTATCTATTATTTCAGCTGCCGGAACCCCGTTAATAAAGGTACGAAGGGTATCCCCAATGGCTTCCACCCGATACTGGTTCCACTCCCCGTTTTTAAAGGCTCCCCGAGCTTCCGGGTTGTCATCTAAATTTTTCAACCATCCCCGACGCCCCTCATCATAGATGCCGGCACTGTAGGCTCGCTCAGAGGGGTCAATCTCAATCTGGTACCCATGTACTCGTCCTTTCTGTTGCTTGCGCTCTACCGTTTCTCCCTCGCTGTTCTGGGTCATCACGGTGCTGTCTTTCTCGTACTGGTGGCTGCGGATCTGCACTCCGGAATTAAGACTGTCGTGTACCATTACTTCGTACTCCAGAATGAAGTCACTGTACATTTTGTCCGTCGCCAGAAAGCTATTGGGTTCTCCAAACTTGGTCGTGCCAATCACCACGCCGTCCTGTATTTCATAATCAGCCTGACCGTTCAGTTGTGTCCAGCCTTCTTTAGAATTCCCCTGGAACATCTCCACCCATCCTTCGTCTTCAGCGACCATATCAGATGATGTCTCTGCGGTTTCCGCAGACTGTTCCGAAGCCCCTCCACAGGCAACTAAACCAGATAATGCAAGCCCCATTATACCAAGCGACCAAAAATTACTCATGCTCATAGATTGAAAGTTGTATAAAATGTGATAAAAAGTTTCGTTCTAAAATTCAAACATATTTGCTTCAAAAGCAACTACCGGACAGAATCGCATTAAACGGCATCATTTACCGGATGACCCACTCATAAATTCCTGACGGCACCTCAAAGACGCTCCGGCCGGCTACGGCTTCTTGCGGCTCAACCGCCTCTCCATTCAATGAAATAGTCTGCCCTTTCCGGTACGGCGCATAAACCGATGCAGAAGTGTTGGGCGGTACTCTGACCCGAAGGATAGTTTCACTTGCTTTCTTCTCCCAGGAAACGCTGATCGTACCATACCCACTCTCGTAAGCCCCATTGGCCCACTCCAGTTGGGGTAACATGTCCGGACGAATGATGAAGTGCTGGAAGCCCGGTTGGGACTCATCGAGCTGAATGCCCGCCAGCGACTCGTAAAACCATTCACTCACGGTGCCAAACATGATGTGATTCAACGACATGGAGCCGTCCCAGTCCTGCCATAGGGTGTTGGCTCCTTGCTTCAGCCAGTAGCCATAGCCAGGAAAATCAGTTTGCGTCACCATGCGATAAAGCGTTTCGGAATGCCCGTATTCCCGCAACACGTTGAAGAGGTATTTCAATCCGACAACTCCTACATCGAAATGGTAATCACGGGCTTTAATATCAGCCAGCAGTGCCTTCAGCACCATATCTTCCTGACCTTCCGGTACCAGGTGATGGTATAAAGCCAGGGCCATTGACGTTTGCCCTCCATTACCATAACGTCCCGTGTTTTCATCAAAATACTTTTCGTTAAACGCCCGCTTTGCCTGCTCGGAATAGTCAGCGTAGTACTGCGCTTCTTCGGGGTGCTCAAGAATGCCAGACATCTGAGCAAGCAGATGCGTGAAGTTGGCCAGATAGCCGGAGGCCAGAATATCGCCTTCGGTTTTGGTTTCTACCGGCTTATGATCGTCGATACCGAAGTTTAGCGTATGGCCTTTTGCATTTCGAATGAGATGATCCAGGTATTTTTTGATGGCCGGATAATACCGTTCCAGAATGGCTTTGTCACCAGTGAAGCGATATAGATCCCAGGTCATGAGCACCAGTGCGCCTTCCCACTGGGGACCATAGCCCAGAGCACGCGTTTCAGGGTCACGACCAAATTCGTAGCCCCAACCGCTGCTGGGAATGACTCCGGGTAGGTCGCCGTTGTCCTGCTGTTCGTCCACAAAATCATCCAGCCACTTCAGATAGGCCGGTACGATGTCGTAGTTCAGCAGTCCGGCTTCGGCTACCAGATGGGCATCGCCAGTCCAGCCGATCTTTTCCCGGTGTGGGCAGTCGGTTGGTATGCCGTGGTAATTGCCGATGAACGACCAAAGGGTGTTCTGTTGGGTTCGATTTAATAACGAGTCGGAACAGGCGAAACTGCCGGTTTGCGCAAAGGCGGTGTGCAGCACCACTCCGGTGATGGTTTCCAGTGTCGGCGGAGTCGTTAGTCCTCGGACCTCAATATACTGAAAGCCGTGGTAGACAAAACGCGGCTCCCAGGTTTCTACTCCCTCACCCTTCAGAATATAGTGATCGGTCTGGGCTTCTCCGGACCGAAGAAAACGCAGGATTTGTTTCTGCTCTACCGTACCATCAGGAAACAGCCGCTCCCCCATCTTCATGGTGATCTCGGTACCTCTGGGCCCGGCTACTTTCAGGCGGCTGTACCCTGCAATATTCTGCCCCAGGTCAAACACCCACACTCCCGGCTGCACCTCGCTTACCAACACCGGCTTTACCTCCTGCATCGCTTTGATTGGCTGGATCATCTGCGCTCGTAAATCACCCTTCGGCCCATTACTACTCACCACCGATAACCACTCCTGATCATCAAACCAGGACTCACTCCAACCGAGCATTTCCAGCCGGGCATCGTAGGTTTCGCCATTGCGGATACCATCGAAGCGGATAGGGCCTTGCGAGGCTTTCCAGCTTTCATCGGATACAATTCGTTGAATCGCTCCCTCCTCGTCTGTAATTTCCAGTTGGCAGAGGGCTTCGGGATAGTCGCGCCAGGGAGCCTGGTTAAATCCCCAGACCGCTTCGGCAAAGTGGTTGTACCACCCGGTGCCCAGTACCATACCGACAGTATTTTCTCCCGGCACCAGCAACTCAGTTATATCATAGGTCAGGTATTGAACCGACTTGTCGTAACGGGTTTTCACCGGATCGAGCACATGGTCCCCTACTTTTTTGCCGTTCAGGTACAGTTCAAAATATCCCAGGCCGGTTACATACGCTCGGGCTTGTTGAGGCAACTGCTCTACGGTGAATGTTTTGCGAAAAAATGGCGCCGGTTTACTCTCCAGCAGCGTATCGGTAAAGTCAGGATGGCGTATCCAATGTGCCTGCCAGTCGGAAGCATTGAGCAAGGCCATCTCCCAGCGAGCCGGAGCACTCCAGGCCGACTCATGCCCCTGCTGATCCCATACCTTTACCTTCCAGTAACACCTTTGGCGAGAAGTAAGCGGATTTCCTGCATATCTGACATGCCGGGATTCCTCCGAAGGCACCCTGCCACTGTCCCACAGATCTCCCACCGCTTGCGCTAGTTTCTCCGGAGAGGAAGCGACCAGAATCTGGTAAGCTGCCTGTTGGACATTTGAGGTTTCGGACTGTAGTTTCCAGGCCAGATGGGGTTGCGCAACATCAATGCCCAAAGGGTTTTCCAGATATTCTGCCGTAAGATGATTGAGGGCTAAAGTCTGGGCGGATGCAGGAAGCCACCAAACGCAGCTTAGTATAATGGTTAAAGTAAAGTTGATGCTACAGATTCTAATCATAGTATGGTGGTTGTCTGGTATGAATGAAGGTATCATTTTATCGGGATAGTACGGGATGTCTTCGTCATGATTTTATCCTATATTGGGCTGAATAACTTTTACTACGACACTATGCTACGACCTATCACCCTCCTTTGCTTTCTTTTTATTTGGTGCGGCACAGCCCAGTCCCAGGATATGATTCCGCCCCCCAACATCATCTGGATCAACGCTGAGGACATCGGCCCGGCATTCGGTTGTTACGGGGATGACTACGCTACCACGCCCAATATCGACCAAATGGCTAAAAGTAGCATCCTTTACCGACATGCGTATGCCTCAGCTCCCATTTGCGCTCCTTCCCGCTCCTGCCTGATCTCCGGCATCTACGCCACCTCCCTGGGCACCCAGCACCTGCGCATGGAAACCACCAAGCCCGATTTTGTGGAGACGTTCCCCGAATACCTGCGCAAACAGGCCAACTATTTTACCACCAACAATGGTAAAACCGATTACAATTTTGATCCTGCCGGGGTGTGGGATTTTACCGAGAAAAACACCGCGCCCTGGCGAAATCGCTCGGATGACCGTCCCTTCTTCAGCATGTTTACCATTGGAGAAACGCACGAAGGTCCCGGCAACCTGCCCGAGCGCTACCAGCAGGCCGTGGCCAGTCTGTCCGAAGAAATGCTGCACGACCCGGCCCAGGCTCCCGTGCCACCCTACTATCCTGATATGCCCGAAACCCGCGAGCTTTGGGCCCACTATTACGACTTAATTACTGAGTTTGACCGACAGGTGGGGGAAATTCTGTATAACCTGGAAGAGGATGGCCTGACTGAGAACACCATTGTCTTCGTCTTTGCCGACCACGGCTTCGGGTTGCCCCGCTACAAGCGCTGGTTGTACAAAACTGGCCTGCATGTTCCGTTATTAGTACAAATTCCGGAAAAATATCAGCACCTGGCCCCGCAGGCGCCCGGCACAGAAACTGAAGAACTGGTCAGCTTTGTGGATTTTGCGCCCACCACCCTGAATCTGGCGGGGGTCTCGATTCCCGATCATATGCAAGGGAATGCTTTTTTAGGGAAGGAGATTGCTGAGTCTCGAGATTATGTGTACGGAGCGCGCAGTCGGGCCGACGATATGTACGAAATGTCTCGGGCCATTCTCAATGACCGCTACATCTACATCCGGCACTACATGCCCTACCTGCCTTATATTCAGCCCGGCTTTATTTTCTCCGACCGGAAAGAGAGCTTCCGCATACTGCGCGCCGCCAAGGAAACCGGAAAACTGTCCGATGAGTCTTTGGAAATGTGGCAACCCAAACCGGCCGAGGAGCTTTACGATTTACAAAAGGACCCACAGGAGCTAACCAATCTGGCAGATGATGCCAAGTATCAGAACATCAAACAGGATTTACACGAAAAGCTCAACCAATGGATGATCGACATTAAAGATGTGGGCCTACTCTACGAAACCGAGATGTTACTGCGAGCCGAAAACACCTCGCCTTACGAAGTAGGCCACAACCCCGAACAGTTTGATGTAGAAAAAATACTAGCGGCCGCTGAAATGGTGGGGATCGCTTCCGCTCAGAAACTCGTAGCTGCCCTGCAAGACCCCGACAGTGGCGTACGCTTCTGGGCCATGACCGGCCTGCGCAACCTCGGTGAGTCAGCCAGTGCCTATCAGGCAGATATTGAACAAGCCCTGCAAGATGATTCTCCGGCGGTACAACTGATTGCCGCCGAAACCCTGTGCCTCTTAGGAAACTGCGAGCCTACCCATCAGGTTTACGAAAAGTGGCTCGGAGACGACCGTAACTGGCTGGCTCTGCAAGCTGCTCGAAGTTTGCAACTCATTGGAAAGAAGTCCTGCCCCATGGTACCCACTATGCAACAGAAGATTCGCGACCTTAGCAGCCCACCCGGTGGCCAGCGCAAGTACATAGATTTCAACTATGCCTCTTTTACCGGCTGGGCACTGGAAGTGGCTCTGGAAAACTGCGGCGCAGAAATACCTTGATGAAAAGTGTAAAATGCCCTACCAATAGGTAGACAGATAATATCAAAATCCCAGGGTGTTTATTCTACCCATATTGGAGGGATAAACACTATATGATGATTACACGGATGTAGGCAGTAATTAGAAAAATAAATGACAATAAAATATTTTGACGAATATAGATACCAAAAAACTTGAAGTCTACTATTCAAAGCAATTAGACATAGATTCAGTACCAATTAAAGAACAAGGGAAACGCAATGGATACGGCACACTCGCGCAGAAACAACAAATGCTAAGAATGAATCAAATCAATGCTCGGGACAATTCTAAATCAGGGCTCCGTTCGTCTACAAACTATGTTGTTCTTAATTAATAAAATCTAGTTAACACTAATTATTTAAACCAAAAATAAAATGACAATCAAACTCTTCTTATTAATCTTTGCCTTTATAGGCTTGTTAAGTTGCAAAACCAGCCAATTGATACACTCTTCAACATCAGGAAATGAAATGTTTAAAGTGGCAATTCTATATTCAAACGGAGAAGGAAAAACTTTTGACTTGGATTATTATGAAAATAAACATATGCCGATGGTGGCTGAATTTTTAGGCGAAAATTTAAAATTTTATGAAATCGATAAGGGCATAGCTGGCAGAACCCCAAATGACAAAGTGCCTTATTTGGCTATTGGGTATTTTTACATAAAAGATGTTGCTGAATATAATAAGGCAATAGGCCAAAATATAGATGCAATAATCAGTGACTTTAAAAACTACACCAATATTCAGCCTATTATACAGATAAGTGAAGTCAAGAAATTGGGCTTCAATAATGCAAAATAAAGAGCAGAAATAGGGAAGTGAACATTCGACGTACACAAGTCCTCAAATAAAAAAATGCCACATTTCATATTTGGAGACTTTTGACTAGGGCGGAGTTGAAAAAATAATGGGTGACGCAACGGATACGGCATACTCGCGCGGAAACAACAAATGCTAACAATGGCCATAGCAAATTGGGCGGGAAGTGCCATTGGCTTTAGCGTGTGTTTTATAGAGAAGTATTTTTAGGTTACTTTAATGAAAGTAAGCACTAAGACAAAAATAGCTTATAAATAGTAGTTTTTCACTATTTTTGCGTGATGAGCCGTAAGAAAAGATTTATTAGCTTAACTGAAGCCCAGAAGCATTCATTAGAGAGGGGATATAAAACGGGCAAGAGTCA
>JAVKCN010000022.1:0-83602 GCA_040222715.1 Cyclobacteriaceae bacterium
CCCCCCCCCCCCGCCCCCCGCTTCCAATCACGTCTTTAAAAAATCAGAATATTGTCTCTAACCGTGAGAAAAAATAAAAAACTTTCTTGCCATGATGACCTTGTCCGGGGGAGCTCTATAGACAGGTAGATTACACTTAAAAACCGTGACTACCATGAAATCTTTCAAAAACATGTCCCGCTCCCAACGAATCCTTTGCATTGTAGCTTCTGTGGTTGTAGGAGGAGCTTACAGTTACAGTCATCAGCAGGATGCCTCAATAAATAGTACAGAGAATTCATTAGCCGGTGCCAATGCTGCGCAGGTGGCTACTTATGCTAATTCCCCGGCAGGAGCCAGCAGCAGTCAGGGCAAAATAGTGCTGTATGATCAGGGTTTGCAGATGCCCCGAGGATCTTATGTCATTCCCGATGGATGGAATCTAATCCAGGATATCGCCACTGACCCGGCCACCGGGCAGCCCAGAAAATATACTATGGATATTACCGGTCCCCGGGGAGAACTCATCCGTGCCTTGGGAGTTATCCAATACTCCCCGATGATGGGAACTGAATTTGAGCAAAGCTGGCGACAGGCTGTCAAAGTCGGAATGCAGCACGAGCTCTCTGATGTAACCCTCGGCAATCTGAAGCCGAGTGAAAGTTTGCAAAGAAATAAGCTTACGCAGAAGTATACGCAGATTGTCGCAAATCAGGGCAATCAGCTTAAGTGTCTGGAAGCCACCATTACTGGTAGCCGCCAGGGACAGCCTTACCGAGGGCTGGTACGGCTCGTCCATATTACATCCGTCAGTAACCCTAAGCTGGGAGGAGTGATTTCTGCTTCCTGTGTCATCAGTCCGGCAGAGCAGTTTCCCCAAACGTTGCAGATTAACGAACAGATTGATAATAGCTACGAAGAGAATCCGGCCTTTGAACAGCGTATTCAGCAGATCAGCCAGCAAGCCATGCAGCGCGCAAATCAGCAGCATCAGCAACGAATGGCCCAGCGACAGGCCGCATTCAATGCCCACCAACAGCGGATGCAGCAGAACAGCCAAGCCCAGGATGCTTCCTTCAATAATTACATGAATAATGCCCAGACCAGTTATCCTTCTGCCTGGAGTAACAGCAGCTACAGCGGGCAGAACGCCATCGTAGACCAGATTCACGAACGCAGCACTTTTGAAAACCCGGATACCGGTTATGACATTTCGCTGGACGGCCAGTATGACTACAATTATACCAACGGACTGGGAGATTACTATCGTACCAACGACCCCAGCTTCGACCAGAATTCACTACAAGGTGACTGGCAGCAAACCGAAGCCCTTTCTCCAAACTATTAAAATATCTTCCATAACAATTGACTAAGCCCGTCACACAGGTGTGTAGCGGGCTTTTTTCTTTTGATATGAAATCAACATTCCTGTATATCAGTGGCTTAAAGAAAATTCAAATATTTTTTTACTCACTGTGATGACCTTCACAAAAGTTGCTCTATCAATAGGTAAATCATAAGAAAATTACCCAGTACTAAACATAACTACCATGAAATCTTTCAAAGAAATATCCCGCTCTCAAAAAATTCTCACCATTGCTGCCGGACTGCTGGCCGGAGGTATCTTCATCTTCAATGATCAGGACAGTGATTATGCTACCCAGGGAGGAGGTTATCCTGTCAATGAAAATGGTTCTTATACCGTAAATGCACCGGCAGAAACAGCCCCCGTTAATCAAACCTATAATTCTCAACCTATGAACTCTCAAGGCAAAGTAGTATTGTACGACAAAGGATTGCAAATGCCGATAGGCACCTACACGCTTCCCGAAGGCTGGAGCCTTACCCAGGACGTTGCCACTGACCCGGCTACCAACAAATCCATACAATATAACGTGGAAATGAGTGGACCTCGAGGTGAAATGATTCGCTCTTTAGGAAACGCCCAATACGGCCAGATGGTAGGTAAAAGCTTTGAGCAGGCCTGGTATCAAACGGTTATGGCGGGTTTGCAGGGTGAGTTTGGTCAAATCAACTTTGGTACGTTTCAACCCGATCCACTAGCCCAGCAAAACGCTCTAAAGATCAAGGTTATTCAACGACTTCTCAGCCAGGGTGGTCAGGTACAATGCCTTCAGGCCCCCATCTCAGCCCAACGCAACGGGCAAATGATCAAAGGAATTGTTACTATCATGAAAATGGATATTTCCCCGGCAATGGGTTCGGTTACCGTAGGTTGCGCTATTGCCCCCGCCAGCGAACATGACCAGTTGATGCAGGCCCGAGCCAGTATCATTGACAACTATGTACCAAACCCGGCTTATGAGCAACGTCGGGAGCAGATTCAGGCCGGAGTGCAGAACCAAATACAAGCCTATCACAATCAGCAAATGGCGGCCTCCCAATCGGCCCACCAGCAACGCATGGCAAACAATCAGGCAGCCTTCAACGCTCATCAGCAACGCATGGGACAAATGAGCCAGACCCAGGATGCCTCGTTTAATAACTACATGAACAATTCTCGAAACAACAACTCTTCTGCCTGGAGTAACAGTGGCTACAGCGGGCAGAACGCCATCGTAGACCAGATTCACGAACGCAGCACTTTTGAAAACCCGGACACCGGTTATGACATTTCGCTGGACGGCCAGTATGACTACAACTATACCAATGGGCTGGGAGATTACTATCGTACCAACGACCCCAGCTTTGATCAAAATTCATTACAGGGTGACTGGCAGCTAGTTGATCCGCGTTCGCCTAATTACTAATCAATTTCCTCAGCTTCCTTTCAGCCCGTTGTACGCTCGTACGGCGGGCTTTTTTTGTGAGAAAAAGCGTTTCCTATGATGACCTCCGGAAAAGAAGGGCGATCAATGGATAAGAAATTAAACAGCACTATCATGAAACCTAATGCCTCATTTCATATGCGTTCGCTAATAATCATCGCCCTTTTGCTGGTCTTCACCTCCTCTTTCCATCCGAAAGGGGAACAAGTCAAAAACGGAGCGCACCTTGCTCAGGATAGCCTCATCAAGGTAGAAGTTTATGATCAGAGCCTGCAAATGCCACTTGGGTCATACATGGTTCCCGAAGGGTGGAAGGTAATGCAGGACATTGCTACTGATCCTTATAACGGTAGCTTCAAAAAATTTACCCTGGACTTCACCGGACCGCAGGGCGAGCTTATCCGCCTGTTTAATAATACTGCCTACTATCAAGAAGAAGATAGGACGCAACTCTGGAGAGTCACCACCAGGCACTATCTTCAGTCTGAGCTTGATCAGCTTGTCTTGGGAGATTTTAAACCCAGCGAGCGCATGCAACGAAATAAAAGGGTGCAGGAGCAAATCCAATCAGCCTATCATCAGGGTATGACGCTGACCTACCGGGAAGCCGCTATTTCGGGACATCGCCATGGAAAAGCCTACCGGGGAACCGTACTGATCTCTGATTTAACTCAATCTTCAATGCCCACGCTAGGCATACTCGGAGTAAGCTTTGCCATTTGTCCGGAAGAGCAATTTCCTCAGATGATGCAAACGGTTGAAGCGATAGACACCAGCTTTCAGGAGAACCCCCTGTATGCGTCATGCCGGATCCAGATTCAGGAGTATCTGGCGCAGGCATCGTATAATTACCTTCATGATGATTTTTACCGGGATGAAAAGACCGGGGAGTTAAAGCGATGGAGCGAAAGGCGAAAGATGATGCAGTATTCCTTAGCAGACAGCAGTTGTGTCTGTTCGTACCTGGAAAGCCTGCGTCATGCTGACCACTATGAGCCTAATGATAGTACCCCCTACACCCCTTCCGATATGAGTGATTGGGTGCCGATTGAAGACCAGAATAGCTGGTAAATTTCACGATCCTTTACACTCATCTGATTGTTCCCACTGTAAGTCTTGCAGTGGTTTTTTTTATAATCTGAATATCGGATTACTCTAAAAAAGCATTGGTGCTTACATCAGAAAAAAGCCGATAAATTTTTAGGGCAATGATGACCTGTTTTGGTCTTCCTCTATCAATAGACAAACAGAACCAAACACGACTAAACGTACCGATCATGAAAGCTATTAAAGTATTATCCCAACCTCCGGCCTTCTTCATGCTAATGTTATTACTGCTCATCATCGCCGTAGTTGGCCCTGCCATAAGCCAGCCCGGTTATGGTGACAACCGTCCCGGGAATCCTTCCGGGCAGTACCCCTCTTCCAACCCTCAATATCCCTCGAGTATGCCGGAAAACTCAGTCGCTGGGCAAGGACAGAAAGTGGTTATATACGACAAAGGACTACAAATGCCTATGGGCTCCTACATCGTTCCGGCCGGATGGCAGATCGTGCAGGACGTGGCGACCAATCCTTCAACCGGCCAGCCGATGAGCCAGAAGATGGATATTGTAGGGCCACAGGGCGAACTTTTGCGCTCATTAGGTATGGCCCAGTATGCCCCGATGATGGGAACCGACTTTGAGCAAAGCTGGCGACAAATGGTGATGGCCGGTTTGCAGGGCGAACTGAACCAGCCGAATCTGGGTCGTCCGACGCCCAGTGTGCGTATGCAACGGAACCAGATGCTACAGCAATATGCCCAGACCGTTGCCAGCCAAGGTTTTAAACTGGAGTGCCTGGAAGCTCCGATTTCCGGTAACCGCAACGGGCAACCTTATCAGGGCATGGTTTCTATCGTCCATCTTACCCCAGCTAACATGCCCAATATGGGAACCATACAAGTGAGCCTGACGATTAGTCCGGCCAACCAACTCGCTCAGGCACTCATGGTCAGTGAGCAGGTTGGCAACAGTTTTCAGCCCAACCCTCAGTATCAGCAACGCCTCCAGCAGATCCAGCAAAAGGCGATGGGAGCCTACGGAAACGAGGGGAATTACAATGCTAACGACAACCAAAATCGGCACACCGAGTATCTTAACCAGATTCGCCAGCAAAGCCCGAATGAATATCCCGCCCGGTATCAGCAAATAGAACCGGATTATAGCAATACCCAGGAAGGTTACTACCCAACCCCTGATGCGAGTCTCGATCCCAATGCTATGCCCGACGAGTGAGAGCAATTAGCAACCCAACAATTAATCATCTCTTTTCATCAACCGCTTACCCGCCTGTTGTGCCTCTGTGCAACAGGCTTTTTTATTAAAAAAACACTTTTGAAGTGATGACCAACGCCAGGTCTGGGCTATCAATAAGTATACATTCTATACTGCAAAAGACGATACTACCATGACTTACGCCCGCATACTCATACTACTGCTGATTGTTGTAATGAAAGTCTTCTCTGGTATTAATAACCAGGGAGAAGCCTCCTCAGGCTCAGCCGGAGGCAGGCAATTACCCTACACCGTTCCCCTGACTGCTCCCAGCCATACCGAGGCGCTTATAGATACCCTCTACCTGGCCAAAACGTCTGATACGCACCCAAGCGACAAAAAGTAACCCCCAGAGTGGTCTCTAATAGACACCGGGTCTGTCAAAACTTCAATATCCTTCCAGATGAAAACCATACTAAAAAAGATACAACGATACGGTTTAACTCTCCTGATTATTCTGGCTTTTTCCCAGAGTTACGCCCAGATCAGACAGCAGGAAAACACCATGTGGTGCTGGGCGGCCTGTGTGCAGAGTGTGCTGGCCCAGGCCAATGTACACCAGAGCCAGACCGAAATTGTGGCCCGCCTTACCGGAGCCCCTCAAAATCGGCCCGCCCACGTACGGGAGGTGGTGCAACTATTGCAATCATACCAGTTCCGGGCCTGGGAGGTAGGACACCCCGCCTCGGCGGAGCAGCTTTTCTCCACCCTGAGCAATGGCTGGAAACTGATTGCCCTGGTCAACCCCAGTAACAATCCCAATGTAGGCCACTTCATCATCTTGCAGGGCCTGGCCTCCTGGCAGGGTCAGGGGAGTGGGATGATCCTGGTGAGTGACCCGGCTACTGGGCAAACCTACCAGCAGTCTCCCCAGCAGCTGTACCAGGCCTGGAAGTGGAACTACTCCGTAGTGGTTGGTACGCCCGTACTGGCGGCTTACTAATAAGGGATAATCGGTAAAAGTTTTTCTTTCCTTATATGATGACCTTCCTCACCTACGTTCTATTAATGAGTATAAGCATAAAAAAACAAGGGTGGTTATGAAAGATTTGAAAGAAGTATTAAGCAGCTGCTTTTCGCTCTTGGGCGGGTTACGAACCTTGGTTTGCCTACTGGCCTTTGGCTTTATCTCCGGCTTTCCTATTACCGGTTCTTTGGGTAAGCCCTGGGTGAAGAACCCGACGGTATCGTATGAGGCTACCTTGCATCAATGTCAGGCGGGCGAGCAGGCAGCCACCTCCGACAAAATGATTTATCCGGTACAACAAGCGGAGAAACTATTGAGGAAAGCCCGGGCTCGTTAGGGTTGCACAACCGTGCCCCCGTTGCACTAAGCGTATTAATGCGTATATTTCACAGTTTGATTTTCATCGTATACGAGGCTATTGATGAACTACTTACTGTGCTTATGACGACCCGAAATGCCCAGGCATACACCGATCAATCGCTTTATCAGGGGCTGCTGAATAATGAAACCACGGCTTTTGAGTTTATTTATACTAAAAACTTTCCGGCGGTACGCCAGCAGGTGCAGCAGTACGGAGGGAGCGAGGACGATGCCAAGGATATTTTTCAGGAGGGGGTCATTGCCCTTTGGAACAACATCCGGGCCGGTACCTACCAGCTTCGGGAGAATGTAAAGATGAGCACCTACCTCATCCAGATCTGTAAGCTGCGCTGGATGGACCGGATGAAGAAAGCCAGCCACCGCTACGAGATCAGGAAGGAAGATTATGTAGAACCCGCTGCCGAAGCCGAAGTGCTGGCAGACTGGATAGACCGGGAAGACCAGCAGCAGTTTCAACAGCAATTTGCCCAGCTAGGCGAACGTTGCCAGGACTTGCTGAAACGCTTCTACTTCCTGAAAGAAAGCTTACAGGATATTGCCCGCGTGATGGGTATCGGCGAGGCCACCGCCAAAAACGAGAAATACCGCTGCATGCAGCGACTTAAAAAGATTGTCTTATCATAAGATTCGGAAATCATGGATGAACTGACATTTGAAAGAATCGAGAGCTACTTACAGGGAACCCTTACCCCGGCTGAGCGCGAGCAGTTTGAAGCCGACATGCGCAAAGACGAAACGCTGCGGGAAGAGGTAACTCTGCAACGCCAGTTGATTTCCTCTATTGAAACCGAATCAGTCCGGCAACTGCTGGAGAATATTCATGAGGAGAACTTTAGTGAGGTGCCCGTAGAAGAGGAGGAAGAAACCCCGGTGGTGCCCATGCAGCCTCGGCGCAGATTACCCTATATGGCCGTTGCCGCTTCGGTAGCCCTGCTGGTGCTGGCCGGATGGTGGTTCTTCATGCAGCAGTCGCCCAGCCCCGAGTCGCTGTACGCTGCCTATTTTACTCCGGCTGCCGGTTTGCCCACCACGCTGGGCTATAGTGAGAATACTGATTTTGCCGAAGGTATGGTGTCCTACAAAATGGAAGAATATGCCGAAGCTGTACAATGGTGGCAACCCCTGCTGCAAGCCGACCCAACGAATGACACCCTTAACTATTACCTGGGAGTGGCTTCGCTGGCAAATGAACAAGCCCCGGAAGCCATTGACTACCTAACCCAGGTTATTGAAACCAGCAGTTCGGTCTATAATGCCGATGCTCAGTGGTATCTAGCCTTGGCCTACTTGCAAAACAATGAAGTAGAACCAGCCAAAGCCCTACTGACGGAGTTATCTCAACGGGAAGGAGCGTATCGTGAGCAAAGCCGGGAGCTTTTAGAAGAACTGTAGGTTTTGGGAGGAAGGTTGTTCCTAGTTATCCGGGTCACTGGAAAGTAATTTAGGGATTGCTACAATCCCACTGGTGATCCACTGCTCGTCATACACGGAAGAATAGATGACTTCAATTTTAGCGCGGGCCCCGCTTGAGCCGTAGGCAAACCAGTACATAAGCTTATCTCGCATCGCTGGTTCGCCTTCCACTTCAGCCATTATAATAGTCTCCCCGGCGGGAATTACCCGGCCCTCAGTAATATTGGAATAGGTAAAGTAAAGGGTATCTCTTTTGGCAATAACCTCCCAGTTGAAAGAGTATAAGTCGCCGGGATAGACCTGTTCATCGTATACTACCCGGATCTCATCAATAAAGGCCGGGCCTATTCCATTATTTACCAGGCTAACCGAAAAGTGTCCCGGGTCGCGGGTTTCGGTGAATACCTGCACATACGGCAACACAGATGCATACTGCTGCTGCCGCGATAGCTCATTTTGCTCGCCAGACAGACGGATCTGGTACAGCAACGCCAGTAGCGTGGCAATGCTGACGACAAAAGCAGAAAGGCTAATGATCTTCTCCGAGTTCCAGAACTTCTTTTCTATCCGAAGGGGCAACTGCTGAAACCAGGCTTTCTTGGGTGTATCGGTAGGGACTTCTTCTTTCATGCCGAATAGTTATTCGGGGCAGAAGATACAGAATAGCCCGGAAGGATTCCAAAAAATTATTCTCGCCTGCCGGTATAAGTACCCGACCAAATTAAAGTATCATTTTTCCAGACGTCACCGCGAGGCTCGGCGAAGCGGTCTGCCGGGGCGTAAGATCGCCTCACATTCGTTCGCGATGACGTATTGATTATACTTATTTCTGGCCGGGTAAGCACTATGCCGAAAATAATGATAACGTCATTGCGACGAGGCACGAGGAAGCCATCTCCTGCTAATGAGCCGACGTGGCGCGGGGAGATTGCTTCGTCATTCTTCCTGGCTATGACGCTAAAAATATAAGCTGATTTTGTCACAGTGCTTACTTATGATGTTTCAAAAGGGTTACTCCATAAAATAGTCAACCTCTCCTTCTTCATCAAGTTTCACGATGTATACACCAGAGGGGCTGGTACCCACCTCCGAGTTACTTATTGCTATGTCCGACAATAGGGCAAACCCGCCCTCAGCCCGACTGATAATCTTTACCGCTTTACTTCGGTGATTGAGGAATTTCTGTGAGAGAGTATTTAGCTCGTAATCAGTTTTTAGTAGGGTGCTGCCGGTGGCAATCAGGTAACCATTACCATAATCAATCATATCGCCTGCCTGGTTTGACAGTTCTACCTCAATGGTTTTTTCCACCACTTCTTCGCCATCGGCACTGATACGCTCAAAATACAGTTGGTCGTTATAGCCCCAGCAAAGCAGAACTCCATCGACTGTCTCTACAACTTGATGGATAGATTCGTACTGCTCAGTAGTCCCAAAGTACTTTTCCCAAACAATATTAAAATCGGCATCTGTCTTGAAAAGAAAGACTTTATCTTCAGGAGAAGACTGGCTTCCAACATTGGTGCTCATCAGGCCCGCTATGATAAACCCGTCGTCGTCAGTTGCTAGCATGGTGTGGGGCATGAGAGATACCTCAGGTTTGGCAATTGTTTTGTCTTCAATAAAAGCCCCGGCAAGGTCGGTTTTTCTAATGATCAGATCAAAGTCGTAGACCCCGCCCTGAAAGCCGAAAGCATAAACTGTTTCATCCTTTTCTAACAGCCCCTTAAAGCCCAGTTCGCTCGTGCGGGGCTCAACTTCCATAATCTCAAACTGGCTGAGGTCCGTTCCACCAAACGCCATGCGCCCGCCGGAACGTCCGCTAATGTAATCGGACCAGGTAATCCCTATTTTTCCATTCGATAGCTTTAAAATATCACTGTATAATACATTGGCTCCCCCTACCTGCAACACGTAGGAGCTTTGATACTCGGCCTCGGCATTGAAAGACTCAATGCGGAGTTGCTGCTGATCATTACTAACAGAAGGCCACAGCCGGTAAGTAATCAGGTACCCCTGATCGGGAGTAGTGACGATATCTTGAGGGTAATAATTATTCGCCAGTTCGGGGGCACTGTATACTTTTCCTTCCTGGCCGGTTACCGTTATTTCTACGTAGCTATAACTTCTCTCCCCAGCTTCGTTTTCAGCTACCAGATTCATGCGTTTATCGCCAGGAGTGCTAAATGCATAAGTAAACTGCTCCAGAAACACAGTATCTCCCGAGGGAGTATCCCAGAATATGGTGGAAGCATTAGACGAACAACTGGATAGGGTTATCGAATCGCCTACATGAACGATGGTGTCGCTTATCTGTATGCAGGCTTCAGGTTCCGGAATGATTGCCTTTTCTTCTGATTCTTCACAAGCTACGATGGCACTAATGACAGATAGTATAACAACTATAAATTTTTTATTCATGACCGATCATGTTTAAGCGCAGCAAAGTTAACATGACCTAATTGGTAAAAATCACTCTTTATGGGGTACTCATTACATGAGTAATAAGGGGTGGTTTAATGAGATAACAAATGTGCTATTCTTAAGCATGATGTGAGTTAGCTCACCGCCACATTCAGATACTGAAGAAAGGGCTGCATGCTGTGGAATATCTTGACGGCTACGCGGGGAAAGTTCTCGTCAGTCACTTCGGCATCGGTAAGTTTGTGCATCACCAGGTAGTCTTTGAGTTTGAGCAGTTCAATATTGGGGTGGTCGGGCTCGTAGCCTTTGGGGGCTCGCTTCAGGGTATCTCCCTGAATCTTATCAAAGTATCGTTTGAAGTCGGGAGCATCGGTGATGTTTTTTAGCTCGCTGGCATTGTAGTCAATCTCCTGCCGTACTTTGGCGAGTACCTCTTTGGGCGGTTGGTAAATACCCCCGGCTAAGAAGGATTCACCGTGGGGCTGCAGGTGCAGGTAATACAGGGCGTTGTCGGTCTTCTTTCCGCCCTCGGCCATAGCGGCTCCGAAGTTATTCTTGTACGGCGCCTTGTCTTTAGAGAAACGAATATCCCGGTTAATGCGGAAGATACAGTCCTTTGGGTTGAGGCCGCGCAGGCTTTCATCATCAATGCTAAGCTCACCCAGTACGTAGCCGATGAGTTCAATAAAGTGCTGCTTGGCCGTTTGGTAGCGGTCGCGGTGCTCATCCATCCAGGCCTTTTCGTTGTTGGCTTGCAGGTCGCTGAGGAAAGAGAGAATATAGGCAGTGTCCATAGGCAGTCTTGTTGTTTCGTCAGTGGGCAACTTACAAAATTAGAGTAAGTCCACCAACGTTTCCAGCGCAATGCCCCGGGAGGCTTTCAGCAGGATGGTACTCTGCTGAATAGGGTTTTGCTGCAAGTGCGCTTCCAGGTCGGCTTTCTGCGGAAAGTAGTACGCCTCGGGGTAAGCATCGGCGGCATCTTTCATCAGCTTCCCACACAAAAAGACTTGGTTAAACCCGGCACTGGCCAGTTGCTCGCCAATGGAGCGGTGCTCCTGCGGGCTGTCTTCGCCCAGCTCGTACATATCGCCCAGAATGGCTACTTTGCCCGGAGCCTGCATGGCCTTCAGGTTCTGTATGGCGGCCTGCATGGAGTCAGGGTTGGCATTGTAAGCATCCAGAATGATGGTGTTGCTACCTCGCGCTACAATCTGGGAACGCTTGTTGGAAGGCTGATACGCCGCCACCGCCTGATTGGCCTGCTCAGCGGGCACCTCAAAGAACTTCCCGATACATAAGGCCGCCGCAATATTCTCAAAGTTGTAAGCTCCCAACAGTTGCGTTTGCACTTCCTCGCCGTTTTCATGGCGGTAGATAATATACGGGTCCGCTGAAATATATTCGCAGTGAAAATAATCGCCGGAAGCCGGATAGAAGTGCGGCTGCTTAAACCGCTTGGCCATGTTGCTAAGAATGGTGTTCTGAGAGTTGATAAAGACCGTGCCATTGGTTTTTAGCTGATAATCATACTGTTCGCTCTCGCCCCGAATGGCTCCCTCCAGTCCGCCGAAGCCTTCCATGTGGGCTTTGCCAATGTTGGTGGTCAGCCCGTAGGTAGGGTGAGCGATGCGGCAGAGGGTGGCGATCTCGCCAATGGCATTAGCCCCCAGTTCAATAATGGCGATCTCAGTTTCGGCGGTCATCTCCAGCAGGGTGAGCGGCACGCCAATATGGTTGTTCAGGTTGCCCTTCGTGGCCAGCGTACGGTACTTCTGACGGAGCACGGCATGAAGCAGCTCCTTGGTAGTCGTCTTACCATTCGTCCCGTTAATCCCGATGATCGGAATATTCAGTTGCAGGCGGTGGTGGTGGGCTAACTGTTGCAGGGCGGTGAGTACATCCTCTACCAGCAGGCAGCGGTCGTCGGTTTGGTATTCAGCCTCATCAATCACGGCGTAGGCCGCACCTTTCTCCAGAGCATCGGTGGCAAAGCGGTTCCCATTGAAGTTCTCGCCTTTCAGGGCAAAGAACAGGCAGTCCGGTTCAATCTTACGGGTATCGGTAGATACATGGGGGTAGGACTGGAATATCTCGTAAAGCTCAGCGGTGGTTTTCATATCAACGAAGGAATGAATTGTTGAAGGATTGAACAACAATTTAAGTCAGAGTTTTAGCAGTGCAACTATTTAGTATAGCTTTGTCTATTTACTTTGCTCAGATAAACTGATCAAAGTTGTTCAGGATTTTGTTGATTGGCAAGTAATTACTTGTTGATTGTTGAATGGCTCGATGGTTCAGTGGTTCGATTGCTCAATTGTTAAATGGTGCTAGTGCTAAATATTCAAATGCCTAAACGACCGCTTCCGACCTTCCGCCTCCAACTTCGTTCTTCAAACTTCGGTCTCCCGTTTCCTGTTAATATTCAATCTTTCATTATTCATGGCTATAATTCTTAGTATAGAGACGGCTACCAAAACCTGCTCGGTGGCATTGCATCAGGGAGAAACCCTACTGGGCTTGCAAGAAGTGCATCTGGACAAATCGCACTCGTCCCTGCTACATGTGCTGATTGACGATCTGCTGCGCTATTGCGAGGTGGAACGAAGCCAACTGGAAGCCGTGGCAGTATCTATCGGTCCGGGTTCGTATACCGGCCTGCGCATTGGCGTATCGGCGGTGAAAGGCATTGGTTATGCGTTGGATATTCCGGTGATCAGCGTGAATACACTGGAAGCTATGGCTCGCGGAATGCAGCAGTACAATGTGTCGGGCATCTGGCTGTGCCCTATGCTGGATGCCCGCCGCATGGAGGTTTACTGCCTGTTGCAGGATGAAGCTGGACAGGAGATGTGGGCGACCCGCCCGCTCATTCTGAATGAAGATTCCTTTCAGAAAGAACTGGAAACGCACCCCATCCTATTCTTTGGAGATGGGAGTGACAAGTGCCAGCCTTTATTCGGGAGCCACCCCAATGCCTATTTCGTGTCTAATATTCAGCCCTCAGCCCAGTGGGTAGGGGAACTGGCTCATGCTAAATTTGAGCAGTCGGCTTTTGAAGACCTGGCCTATTTCGTGCCCTTTTACCTCAAAGAGTACCGAACCACTCAACCCAAGAAGAACCCGTTGCGTTAAGAAGGGTAAACAGTGAAGGTAGCAGGAGGCGGTTGGCTCTTATTTGGATACCTGCCCTCTAAACTTGATCAGCAATCTAACAATAGAGCCATTTAACAATGGAGTAATTGAACCATCGAGAAAATGAACGATACCGAAATTATTAATAGAGTAGCGAGCAGCCCGTTGATCACTTTTGATCTGGAGGATTATTATCCCAGGGGAGAACGGGTGGTGTATGACATCAAAGACAACCTGTTTCAGGAGATGATATTGCGGGAGAAAGATTTTCGGGCTTTTGTGAAGGAACATGACTGGTCGCAGTATCAGGATCAGTACGTGGCCCTTACCTGCTCGGTAGATGCCATTGTACCGACCTGGGCGTACATGCTGCTGGCCACTAAACTGGAACCACACGCCAAACGCGTCATCTTCGGCTCGTTAGAAACCCTGGAATCTGTACTGTTTCAGGAGATCCTGGCGCAGATCAACCCGGCTGACTTTCAAGATGCCAAAGTTGTGATAAAGGGGTGTGGAAATGAACCGGTACCAGCTTTTGCATATGTAGAGATCACGCGCCTGCTTCGCCCATACGCTGCCAGCATCATGTATGGTGAACCTTGTAGTACCGTCCCGCTCTATAAACGCTCAAAAAAATAAACCTTAAGTAGCAATTTAAGTATCTGCCGGTAACTATCTGACCACCTTATATTTGTAGGCTTTAACACCTAATTCGAGTAAAAACTTTTTCCACTTTACTCGGCTAGCCGATTATCTTTTTGTCCAGACATAACTTATATTCGGGGCACAGTCACGGTGAGTGGCGCCTTATGTACGACCAAACGAATATAAGCACATTATGACCAAATCAGCTACGCTAGGGCAGCAACTATGGCAATCTTCCGCATTAGGATTAGGCTTAATGAACGCCCAGCGGCAACTGATAGAAGTCAATGATACCTTCTGCGACATCTACGGATACGACCGGGATGAACTGCTGGAACAATCACCTGAGAAGTTAATCCCAAACCATTTTCGGGAACGCGCGCTCCTTTCCTATCAGAATTATGTAAACGGAAACCCGGAACAGGGATTGCAGTACATCCAGCGAAAAGATGGCTCCCAGCAGTATGTACGGGTGACCGTAGAGAACATGGATGCTGATACGGAATCGCCTCTTCAACTGGTGACGATCACCACCCTGCCTTCGCCCGCTTCTCCGGTGCAGAAACCCGTCTCGCGGCCCTCATTACCTACTTCCTTTTCCGGAGTCTTCTTATTTGAGTGCGACCGGAATGGGAAGTGCTTAAAGAGCAATGAAGTGGCCCAACGACTGGGCATACGTCCCCATCAAACCCTTCCCCATCAGGTAGCTATCTACAGTGGACAGATTCAGCGTACCATGCCTTTGACTGAACTGCTGAACGAGCGAAAATTATGGGAAAATGCGGAATGGCAACTTGATCCCGAAGATGACCGGCCGCTGTGGGTACTGGCCAACACCCAAACCACAGATCAGCAAACAACAGTTGTATGCCTGGTACCTATTGATGCGCAAAAGCGACTGGAAGATACCCTAACCCGGAACCTGCACACGCTTAGAGCTTCTAACCAGCACCTCGAGCGCTTCTTGTACGGTGCTACCCACGATCTGAAAGCTCCGCTGGCATCTTTGCTGGGCCTGATCGACATCTTTCGTAGTGAGGAAGACCCCGAACAGCAGGCGCTTTATCTGCAACTGATGGAAAAAAGCATCAGTCGGCTCAATGAGTTCATTCATGAGATTGTCGATTATTCCAAGAACTCCAACCAGTCATTACGACAGAATGCCATTGATTTTAAAACCCTGACCAATGAGGTTTTTGAAAGTCTGGGATATGTAACCTTTGCCTCTCAGATTGAGAAGAAAATAGAGGTTCACCAAACCGCTCCTTTTCATTCGGATGCGCATCGTATTAAGGTAGTGCTCAGCAACCTGGTCAGTAATGCTTATAAGTACAGTAGTGTCCACCGCCGTCCGGGCGTGATTCGGGTATCGGTCTTTGCTTCTGAGCAGGAAGCCACAATACAGATATGCGATAATGGGCTGGGCATTGCCAAAGAGCATATAGGCAAAATATTCGACATGTTTTACCGGGCCAGTGAACAACAAACTGGCTCTGGTTTGGGATTGTATATTGTAAAAGAAACCATCGAGAAAATGAACGGTACGATCTCGGTAGATTCTACTTTGGGTGAAGGCACTTGTTTTACGGTAAGCCTCCCAGCCTCTCCTTCCTCTTCAAAACAACAAATGCACCTCAACCTATAAGTGTTTAGTGCTAAAAAACCTTACTTATACAATTTTGTCCTCAACTAAGGACAAAGGTTTTTTTGTCCCTCCACTAATTTAAGTATTAAATAAGTGTTTTCATCCTGTATGATGCTGCGTTTCATATACCGCGCTGATAATTGGAGATGATTTCATTACGTGCCTGTAATGAGGTATTTACAGGAAGATCTTCATTTAGCCATTAATCATTTAATATGGTACACTTCCTGTCAGCAATCTCCCTCAAAAGGCTATAAAGTAATCCGTTTCCGTAAAGATTGGTATTTGTTTTGAGTAATACCCCTTATATCAACCATCAGAAAAAGGGACACTAGCGAATGATCAGTAAAATAAAAGTAGTGGGATGTGTGCTTGTATTACTCACACTGTTGGGCGGGATTCTCTCCGTGTTCTGGTATCAGCAGATTCAGTACCTTACTCCTACAATTACTCCCATCAACTATCATCCGGTGGCTTTAGAAACCCCGGTAGCGCTCTCCTTCTTGGAAGAGCGCACACAAAAACGCCCCATTTTTCTGCATTTCTTCAACCCTGATTGTCCCTGCTCCCGTTTTAACCAGGATCATTTCCGCTCTTTGGTGAAAAAATATCGGGACCAGGTTGATTTCTATACCATCGTTCAGGCCTCCGAAGAAGAACCCTTAAGTGAAGAACTAGGTATTCCGATTATTTCAGACTCGAACGGTGGTATTGCTGATGCCTGTGGAGTTTATGCAACTCCTCAGGCGGTTATTTTAAACGCTAATAGTTCACTGTATTACCGAGGCAACTACAACAAAGCCCGCTATTGTACCACCCGATCTACCCGATTTGCCGAATTAGCCCTCCAGGCTGCTATTGAACAACAACCGCTCCCCCTGGCCATTCAACTGGCCGGGATGCCCTATGGCTGTAATCTGCCTTCAGATGAAACACCAGACCGACCGGGTAGTGCTGTATTTTCTCAGATGCTAAACACTGTTTTTTAATTCAAAAATAACCGAGCCCCAAAGATGAAAGCTCACGCCAGAATAGAAGTTCAAGAACATTTTAAGAAGATTTATCATTTTGCTGACCGCGTTATAGAAATAGCGTTACTGCTTTATTTCATATTCGGAATAGGGCTGGCCCTTTTCTATGATACGTGGGTCGTTGCACTTACCGTAGGTCCCCTGGCTATGGGAATGTATGCAGCAGCCAAATGGTTTTTCCCAAACAAAACCCTGAACCAGTATATTGCCGGACTGGCCGTTGATATATTTATGGCTCAGTTTATTTACCAGATGCATGGCTTGTTTGAAATGCACTTCTTCGCCTTCATCGGTGCCATACTGTTAATTACCTACCAGAACTGGAAAGCCTTCATTCCCCTTACCATATCCATCGTAGTACATCATGCGGCCTTTGCCTATTTGCAGTACATCGGTTACGAAGAAGCTTACTTCACTCAGTTGGACTATATGTCGCTCAGCACCTTTTTGTTCCACGTTGGGTTGGCAGCGGTCATCCTCGCCCTCTGCGCCTATTGGGCATTTGATTTTCACAAACGTACGGTAAGGTCACTATTGACCAACCTGAAATTACAGGATCAGCTTTCTCATACCGACCAGAATATTGCCTTTGCCGCAGAAATTGCCAAAGGAGACCTTTCATCCAACAAAGACCGGGAGGAAGTTGACGAACTAGGCCGTTCCTTGATTGATATGCAGGAAAAACTGAGAGATGCAAAGCAACGGGAGCAACGGGAGAAATTTATGAATGTGGGTTTGGCTGAAATAAGTGATATTCTGCGTAAACACGTGCATTCCCTGGAAGAACTGTCAGATCATGTAATTACTTATCTGGTAAAGTACCTGAATGCAAATCAGGGAGCGCTCTTTATTGCGAATGATATAGAAGATTCCAACGGGGAGCAAACCCTGACCATGACTGCCTGCTATGCCTATGAGAAAAAGAAATTTCTGGAGAAAACCATTCAGGCAGGCCAGGGACTGGTAGGGCAAACCTATCTGGAGAAGAAATCTGTCCACCTAACGCAACTGCCCCAAAACTATGTCAGTATCACCTCAGGACTGGGTGAGACCACTCCCAAAAGCTTATTGTTGGTTCCTCTGATCGTGAATGAAACCATTGAAGGAGTGCTGGAAATTGCCTCCTTTTATAAGTTTAGCGAGGATGCCGTTGCGTTTCTGGAAAAAGTGGGCGAAAGTATTGCCTCCATGATTGCCTCCAGTAAGTCCAGCTTAAGCATGTCCCGCTTATTGGAAGATGCTAAATCCAATACGGAAGAACTCCGGGCTACCGAAGAAGAAATACGGCAGAACAATGAAGAGTTGCAGGCAATTCAGGAAGAAATGGCCCGTAAAGAGCGAGAACAAGCGGCTTTTCTCCAGGCAATACAACAGTCAATAGGAATGGTTGAGTTAAACATGTCAGGGCAGATTGAACAGATCAATCATATACTACGCCAGCAGCTGGGCTATAAGCAAAATGAACTGGTTGGCAAACCACATACTGTACTGCTGGGCGATGGTCAGACCAAGGGAGCCGATTACAAATCATTTTGGGCAGACATTACGCAGGGGAAATTGTCTCAAATCCTGCTTGAGCTACGCAGCAAGCAGGGCGATACCCATACGCTGGCGGTTTCCGGCAATCCCATGGAAGACCAGCAGAAGATCATGCTTTTGTGCTGGTTAGGTACAACCCCGAAAGTGATGGCTTAAAACTTCAACGAAGTTTTGGCCATTTACGCTTTCCCACCCGAAACGCATCCGTTAAAGACTGGAAACGAGCACCCATTATAAAGTTGTTTTTTGACTAAAACCCCATGCTTATCAGCCTCAACACTGGTAACAGACTGTTTTAGAAACTTACACCTGTGCTGCGCAACCGACACTCTGCGCTCGCGCATCCCCAGATCAGTGCACCAGCTATACGGCCACTTAGCCGAAAAACCACCTTTACGCATAATGAAGGCTCCTACCCCTCCAACGAAATTGCGATTAACTGGAACGCTCCGCTGGCATATCTGGTTTCAGCCATTGAGGTTTTCAAGATAAAATTGAGTTTACGACCCATGAATAAAAGGTCCTGAATTATGCGTAACTTAATCTATTCTAAAGAAAGAGTATTCGGCTGACGTTAAGATGAGAGTGAAAAGGGATATCGCATCGCTTATTTTGTACTGGACATTACCATGCGGGACATTACCATGCCGGGCATTGCTATGCTGGACATTACTTTTTTGCGTGGCTTCTCCGGCCATAGGGCAGGAAAACGAAATCAGATTCTCTCACCTTGACATCAACGACGGGCTTTCTAACAACCAGATAAACGCGATCTGGAAAGACCAGCAGGGTTTCATGTGGTTTGGCACCCTATCGGGATTGAACCGCTACGATGGATATAATTTTAAAACCTATAAAGTTGACCATCAGGATAGCACTTCCATTGCCGATAGCTATATCGAAAAACTTTTTGAAGATCATCAAGGCAATCTCTGGGTGCGAACCCGACAGGGCCTGAATATCTACAACCCTACCCAGGATGCTTTTCAGCGGGACATCCAGCCTTATCTGGCCCAATTACACATCAATGCCACCGACATTGTTGCTATTGTAGCAGACCAAAACCAGCATTACTGGTACGCCAGCCCTGATCAGGGCCTGTTTAGATATACTCCTGAGCAAAATACTACCCAGCATTTCCCCCTTGATTCACTGCATGAAGAAAGTCTGTCTTCTGCACCCATCACCGCAGCAGATATGGATAAAAACGGATATCTGTGGATTGTACACGAAGATGGCATACTGGAAAAGTTAGACCCGGCCAGCGGAAAAGTCCTGTTCAGGTCGCCAGAGCTGGCCAATCTGAATAAATATGTGCCGATGGATTATCAGATGATGATTGATGCGGAAGGAGATCTTTGGTTTTATATTTTTGAGCGGGCTAAAGGGGTATTTTACTACAACGCGACCAACAACCAGCTCCGGCATGTTCATACAAATTCTTCCGTAGCCACCCTCAATACCGATATTGTTCACGGCGTGGTGCAGGATGACAATGGATTGATCTGGATAGGCACCGATCACGGCGGTATTAATTTGCTGGATAAAGGCAATTGGTCAGTACACTACCTGATGCACCAGCCTGACCAGAAGAACGCACTAAGTCTGAATAGCATCAACACCCTGTATCGGGAAGATAACGGAACCATTTGGGTGGGTACGTATAAAAAAGGGATCGACTTTTACCATGAGAACCTGTTCAAGTTTACGCTGATTGAGCACATCCCGACCAACTCCCAAAGCCTGCCTTACGAAGATATCAATGCCTTTGTCGAAGACAGCCTGGGAAACCTCTGGCTGGGCACCAATGGAGGCGGTTTAATTTACTACAACCGCCAGCAGGAGCGCTTTACGCAGTATCGCCATCACCCGGATGATCCCGAGAGCCTCAGCAATGATGTAATCATTACCCTGTTTCTGGACAGCAGCCACACGCTTTGGATTGGCACCTACCACGGCGGCTTAAACTCCTTTGATGGAAAGCGTTTCCGAACTTACCGCCACGACCCGGAAGTAGCCACCAGCCTGGCCGATGATCGCATCTGGGATATTTACGAAGATACTCAGGGATACCTATGGATCGCTACCTCCGGAGGAGGCCTTGACCTGATGAATCCAAGAAAAGAAGGCTTCATTCACTTCCGGGAGGGTGATATCAACTCGGTAAACTCCGACTATATTTCTTCCCTTGCCGAAGACACCACGGGAAACCTTTGGATCGGCAGCGCCTACGGAGTGAATGTATACAACAAAGAAAGCGGACGCTTTATCCATTATTTACCCGAAGAAGGCAATGCCCGAAGCCTGAGCAACATTAATGTGAACTTTGTGTATGTTGATAGCCAGAACCTGGTTTGGATAGGTACGCGTGAAGGATTAAGCTTATACGATCGCGAGCACAACAGTTTCCGGGTTTTCAGAAAAGAAGACGGGCTGCCGGACAATACCATGCTGGCCATGCGGGAAGATGAGCAGCACGGCTATTGGGTTAGCACCGCCAACGGGCTGTCGCACCTCACCTTTTCCGAAAATGATCCTTTAACGGGTGCGGTGACTTTCAATAACTACGCCGAACCCGATGGCCTTCAGGGAAAAGAGTTTAATGTAAAGGCTGCCTGCAAAACCCGCAAAGGCGAGTTGATTTTCGGTGGTCCCAATGGGTTTAATATGTTTTTCCCCAACGAAATACAGGTCAATCAGGAGGTACCGGAGGTGGTGCTGACCGATCTGAAAATATTTAACAATACTGTGGAGATTGGTAAAGTGCTTAATGAACGGGTTTTGCTGGAGAAGCCGCTGAATCAGATGGAGCAGATTACCCTGAAGCCGGGCGAAGACATGCTTTCCTTTGAGTTTGCAGCCCTCAACTTTTTCCATCCCGAACACAATGAATATGCTTATCAGTTGGAAGGGTTCAATGAGCACTGGATCAGCAGCAGCAGCCAGTCCCGAACAGCCACATATACCAACCTGAGTCCCGGCGAATATATCTTCAAAGTAAAAGCTTCCAATAACGATGGCTTCTGGAGTGAAAACATCAAAGCCTTAAAAATCAAGGTGTTACCACCATTGTGGAAAACGAAAACGGCGCTTGCTATTTACGCATTGTTACTAGTGGCGGCACTTTGGCTGGCCCGGAAGATTATGTTGGAGCGCGTCCGGCTAAGATTCATGATGGAACAGCAGAAGCAGGAAGCCCGGCAACTGCACGAAGTGGACATGATGAAGATCAAGTTCTTTACCAACATCAGCCACGAATTCCGAACCCCGCTTAGCCTGATCATCAGTCCCCTGGAATCACTGATGAAGAATACGCAGGATCATGAGCAGCACAAACATTTTCAACTGATCCACCGAAATGCCAAACGTTTATTGAACCTGGTCAACCAACTGCTGGATTTCAGAAAAATGGAAGAACAGGAAGTGAAGCTAAATCCGGCAGAAGGAGATATCATCAGCTTTATCGAGGAGATTGTATACTCCTTCTCCGATCTTTCCGAGAACAAGAATATTGCTCTGAAATTCCAATCCGATATTACCGAGGTTAATACTCATTTTGATAAAGATAAGCTGGAAAAGATTCTGTTCAATCTGTTGTCTAATGCCTTTAAGTTTACCCCGGAGCGAGGAAAAGTTTCGGTAAAAGTAGCCTGGGAAGACGCTGAACGAACCGAGCACGGATACCCCTGGCTCAAAATCCAGGTCATGGACAATGGTATTGGAATTCCTCCGGAAAAGCACGAAGACATATTTCGGAAGTTTTTCCAAAACGAGATTCCGGGTACGTTCATTAATCAGGGAAGCGGCATCGGTTTATCCATTACCCAAGAGTTTGTTCGAATACACGGTGGCAAAATCCGGGTAGATAGCGAAACAGGGGAAGGTGCCTGTTTTACCGTGCTCTTGCCCATAGAACCACTTTCTCAGGAAAAAACAACCCTACAAACTGCTTATGCCGAAGATACCTGGAAATCGGACGAACCTATCAACACCCTGGAAGCTCTTGATAGGGAGAAATCAATGGAGCAGAAACCGTTGCTACTGCTGGTAGAAGACCACGAAGACTTCCGGTTTTACCTGAAAGATAATTTTAAACATGCCTATCAGATCCTGGAAGCACGGAATGGACTGGAAGGTTGGGCCGCAGCGAAGAAACACATTCCTGACCTGATTGTCAGCGATGTAATGATGCCCGGAATGAATGGCATTGATTTCTGCGAGAAAGTAAAAAACGACCGCCGGACTTCCCATATCCCAATCATTCTGCTGACGGCAAAATCCGCTGAAGATCAGCAGGTGGAAGGTTTTTCGGTAGGAGCCGATGATTACGTGGGCAAACCCTTCAACTTCGAGATTCTGGAGTCTCGCATAAAAAACCTCATTGCTCAGCGGGAATCATTAAAGGAGTCCTTCCTCAAAAAGTCAGAAATTGAACCGGAAAAGATCGCGATCAGCTCCATGGATGAAAAACTGATGCACTCAGCCATTAAAGTAGTAGAGGAAAACATGGCTAATGCTGAATTCTCGGTAGAGGAGCTCAGTCGGCAATTGGGCATGAGCCGGGTGCATCTCTACAAAAAACTGCTCGCCCTGACCGGGAAATCTCCTATTGAATTTATCCGGATTATTCGCCTGAAACGCGCCTCACAGTTACTAAAAGAAAGCCAGATGACCGTGGCCGAGGTCGCGTACGAAGTAGGCTTCAATAATCCGAAATATTTCAGCAAGTATTTCAAAATGGAGTTTAACATTTTACCATCCCACTACGCCAACCAGCGGTCTAATTAAACTCCCCATTTGCATAGCTAACATTTCACTGCCTATTTGTAAAGATTTGGAGACCATGCCCCCCTGTCATTTGTGCTAATTTCGTGCAACAACAAAAATTAGTATTTCCTATTGACATGTCACACAATCGCTTTAAAAAAATGAGCCGGTTTTATATGGTGCTGGAAGTTTTCGTTTTTCTGTTCATCACCGCCCTGGTTATTTTTCTCATCAGCCTTTTCGTATAGCCTGTTCTAATGCCAGGAGATCGGATACCCCTCATTTTTTCAAAACAAATACCTTCCAAAACACCACCATGCTTTACCTGCCAGTATGAAAAAGCGCGGCAGGCATTGAGAATACAAAAAAAGGTTTTGTTAAAAAAATAGTAATAAATATTGGTTCCTGATGAATAATCGATAAAGTGAGCAAATATTTTTATTATCAAATTTCCTTTCGTTAACAATTGAACCCCACATCCGTAACATTTCATCCCCTCAAAACCACCTCTTCCCCCTATTTTTGTCTTAGCTCATGGCAGAATAATAACTACTGATTGAAGAGGTATGATGCCATTTTTTAAACGATCTAACATAAACGTATGCAGTTATGAAGCAAAGTTGTACCAGGGGGATTTTCAGGCATCCCACATCAAAATTTATGAGACAAACAGGAGGCATAGCAGCCATGATACTGGTGTGCCTGCTGCAAGTGTTTGTAGTGCAGGGGCAGACTACACAGGATTCTTACCGCCTTTCCGGTAAAATAACCTCCGCAGAAGGGGAAAGCCTTCCCGGTGTCAATGTCCTGGTGAAAGACTCCCAATCGGGAACCGTCACCGATCTGGATGGAAACTTCAACATCAACGTATTGTCGGAAGATGTCCTTGTGGTCTCTTTTATTGGTTACCTGACGGAAGAGGTGCCGATCAATGGAAAAACGACCCTTGATGTCACCTTAATGGAAGATATTGCGCAGCTGGACGAAGTGGTGGTGGTAGGATACGGCGAAATGAAAAGGTCTGATATGAGTAGTGCGCAGACATCCATCGGCTCAGAGGACATTGAAAAAACTGTTAATACCACCATAGAGCAGGCGATTCAGGGCAGAGCAGCCGGGGTTTACGTTACCCAAAATACGGGCCAGCCCGGTGGGGGTATCTCGGTGAATATCCGGGGGGTGAATACCATCAATGGTAGTAATGAGCCCCTGTACGTGATTGATGGAGTGCAGATTAAACCGGAAACGGTAGAATACGGAACCGCGAGTTCAACCAATCCGCTGGCGAGTTTAAACCCCTCGGATATTGAGTCCATGGAGATTCTGCAGGGGCCTTCCGCCACGGCAATTTATGGCTCCCGAGGCACCAACGGGGTCATTCTGATTACTACCAAGCGAGGACAGGCGGGCCAGATGAACATCAATTACGAGTTTCTGTATAGTTTACAGGAAAAGCCCAATACCTTGCCGGTCATGAACCTGAGCCAGTACGCCCAGATGACCAATGAATACCACGAAATTGCCGGAGGCGACTCTCCCGGTGCATTTTTAGATCCTTCCATCCTGGGAGAGGGCACGAACTGGCAGAATGAATTGTTCCGACAGGCCCCTTTGATGAAACACCAGCTAAGCCTGAGTGGAGGAAGTGAGAATACCACTTTTTATCTTTCCGGAGAATACTTTGATCAGGAAGGTGTTGCAATCGGATCTAGTTTTGATCGATATAGCATCCGCCTGAATGTGGATAACCAAACCCGGGAATGGCTGAAGCTGGGAGCAAACCTGAATGTGAGCCAGACCAATGAATTGATTGGTACCACCCAGGATAACCTGATTAATAATGCTCTCACCCTGGCCCCCAATGTTCCGGTACAAAACCCCGATGGTAGCTGGGGAGGAGCCGATGCGTTGAATGGCTCCAGTGTACAATTTACCCCGCTTAACCCCATCGCCATTGCCAATCTAAACCAGAATGACCGGGACAAACGGCAGTTTCTGGGCGGTTTCAATGCTGAAGTAAAAATCCTTGATGGCCTGGTATTCCGCACCAATGTAAATGGGAACGTTTCTTACAGTAACCTAACCTATTTCCAACCTACCTGGCAGATTGGCGATAAGCTGAACGAAACAGCCATCTTGCAGGAAAATAACCAAACCAACAGCTACTGGAACTGGAACCAGCTTTTGCAATACACCCGTTCTTTCGGACGGCACAACCTGACCCTGATGGCCAGCCATGAGTCGCAGGCCTCATACTGGGAGCAGCTCACCGCTGAACGACGAGGTTTTGTCACCAATGAAATTCCCGACCTGAATATCGGTAGTCTGCAAGGGGCGACGAACGGAGGAGGCAAAAGTGCCTGGGCTATGGAATCATACTTCGGCCGGATCAACTACAACTTCGACGAAAGATACATCCTTCAGGCCGCACTCAGAGCCGATGGTTCTTCTAATTTCGGTCCCGAAAACCGCTGGGGTGTATTTCCTTCCGTGTCGGCGGCCTGGCGAGTTTCCGAGGAATCTTTTATGGAAAATATTCCTCTGATCAATGAATTAAAGCTGCGCCTGGAAACCGGAGTGACCGGAAACCAGGGAAGTGGAGGCATTTTTTCTCCACTGCGGTCCGTGACTACCCCCTGGGGAGCCGGGTTTATTGCCGAGCGTTACGGTAACCCCAATCTGCAATGGGAAGAAACCACGACCAATAATGTTGGATTCAATTTAGCCTTGTTTGAGAACCGCATTCAGCTGGAAGGTGACTTCTACGTCAAACAAACAAATAACCTGTTAATGAATAATCCACTGCCGGATTATATGGGAACTGCCGGAGAAGGTTCAATCAATACACCTACCGTTAATATCGGGGCACTGGAGAACAAAGGGTACGCAATTACCTTAAGTACCGTCAACGTTGACCAGGGAGCCTTTACCTGGAAATCCAACTTCAATATTTCCGGCTTCAAGACCAAAATCACCGAGTTCTATTCAGAAACGGCCTTCGTGGATCGCACGGCCTGGTACATGAATAACTGGACTCAGCGGGCCACCATAGGCCAGGCGCCCTGGCTATTCTACGGATATGTTTATGAAGGCCTGTTCACGTCGGTAGAGGAAATTGAGAATAGCGCATTGCCCACCAACAGCGAGGGAGGAGAGCTGGCCATAGAACCGAACTCTGTATGGGTTGGCGATATTAAGTATAAAGATCTTAACGAAGATGGGGTGATTGATGAACGGGACCAGACCTACATCGGAAATCCATGGCCCAAGTTCTCCTTTGGATTTACCAATACCTTTAACTACCGCGGCTTCGACCTGACTGTACTGCTGACCGGTTCTTATGGCAATGACATCTTTAACTACCTACGTTTTGACAACACCGACCCTAATAATATCAACCTGGGCCGTAACATGCTGGAAGAAACGTATGATTATGCCAAGGTGGTAGACGATGGTAGTGGTAATCCCTATCTGGAAAACCCTGAAACCGACATTCCCCGCATTTCCAGCACCAATGTGAATGGCAATGCCGACCGCTTTACCGATAAGTTTGTGGAAGATGGTTCTTACATCCGTATCAAGAACGTTCAACTGGCGTATACCTTCCCCAGCTCACTGATTAACCAGCAGAGCGTCATCCGGGGGCTTCGCCTGGCCGCGGGAGTGCAGAACCTGGCCACGTTCACCAAATACAAAGGGTATGACCCCGAAGTAGGAGCATACGTGGGCCGGGATGTAGCGGCTGATAGTCAGGCCATCGGAGTAGACTACGGGCGTTATCCGCTCACTCCGGTATATACCTTCAGTGTGAACGTAAATTTTTAAGCATTGTCAAAACGAATAAGTAATGAAAATCTTCAGATATAATATTTATGTAGCCTGTCTTTTGCTCACCGGCCTCTTTGCCGGGTGTCAGGACGAGTTTCTGGACAGGCCCCCATTGAGCAGCATCGTAGATGGTAATTATTACCAGACGGCCGAGCAGGTGCTGGCTGGCACGGCCCCCCTTTACAATATTGTGTGGTTCTCATATAATGATAAGGCTTCGCACGGCATCGGCGATGCCCGGGGTGGAGTGCTTACTTCAGGATCTTATCAGTTGGAAAACATTCAAATGAATACCACTGGCGTCACTGCGGAGAATGGCAGCGCCTGGCGTTCTTTCTTCAACGTGGTGGGGCAGTCCAATACGGTGATCAACAATATCAACCAGTATGCTGCTGAGTCGGTGCCAGAGAGCATCAAGCGGCATGGCATTGCCGAAGCGCGTTTTATGAGAGGGCTGGCTTACTCCTTTCTGGTGCAAAACTGGGGAGCAGTACCCATTATCACCAACAATACCACTTTGCTACAGGATACAACAAAGTCGCGAAACACCATTGAAAGTGTCTGGCAATTCATCATCCGGGATATGCGCTATGCTGCCAGTGTACTACCTGAATCTCCAGTGCAGGAGGGCCGCCTTACCCGCTGGTCCGCAGAAGGCATGCTTTCTAAAATGTATCTGACCCGAGCAGGCATCAGCGGCACCCAGAACGCGGCCGACCTGGATAGTGCCGCTTTTTTTGCCAAAAGTGTGATTGACAACAGCGGAGGGCGTTTGATGGAAGAATACGCCGACTTGTTTAAGACCTCCAACAACAATAACGCAGAAAGCTTATTTGCCCTGCAATGGGTATACAATGGAGACTGGGGAGCCAACAACAGTGTACAGGCCTACCTGGCCTACGGATCAGAGATCACCGGCTTTGCCGATGGCTGGGGTGGCGATATCGGAGCTTCGCTGTATATCCTGAATAAATACGAGGATTTTAATACAGATGAACGCAGAAAAGCTACTTTCATGTTTCCCGCTGCTCACTACTCAGATATTACCCAGGTGCCTGCCGGAGGAAGTGCTCAGGAGCTAAGGGTGCCGGTAAACAGCACTGATGCAGACGGGCAAGCATATAATTCACGGGTTTGGGTGAAGAAATATGTAGTGGGCCGACCGGAAGATAATGGCGGGGAGGTGCTTCAGCAGCGCACGTCAATGAGCACCTATATGCTCCGGCTGGCCGATGTCTACCTCGTCTATGCGGAAGCCGTCCTGAACAGCAATCCATCTGAGGCACTCACCTATTTGAACCTGGTACGAGAACGAGCCGGTCTGGCTCCCAAGACGGCCATTACCTGGCAGGATATTTTTGATGAACGACTGGTAGAATTTGCGATGGAAGGACAGTCCTGGTATGATTTCGTGCGCCTGCATTATTATGATCCCCAACGAGCCTACGACATCTTAAGTAACCAGGACCGGGGCTTCTTCCGAATCTATCCGGATCAGACGCCTGACCCTACATCCTGGAGCATAGAAATTGACGAATCGGACGATACCCGCAAGTATACGGTAAACTCTAGCAATTTCTACCTGCCCCTGCCGGCAACAGAACTTTCCCGCGCCCCGAACTTACGGAAGCCTCCGGTTCCTTACAATTTTGACCAGGAGGGAGCCGAGTAAATAGTATTAAAAACGACCATCGGGCTTATCAAGTACCCGATGGTCTCAAAAACACAACAATCGTATGAAAACCATAAAATATTTATTTTCAAATCTCCATTATGGACTGTGGCTCTTCCTGGCTGGAGCGTTGGCCCTAGTGTTGAGTGCCTGCGAAGATGAGGATATTGCTACCGGTGCCCCGGTGATTGAGCGGGTACGCTTTACCGACCCCACAACTGCCGATAGCGCTTTTTCCAAAGCCCCCTTGGGAAGTAGTCTGGCCATTGTAGGGCAGAATCTGGGGAGTTCTGAATATGTATATATTAACAATTATCAAATCCGGGTGAATGCCGCGTATGCAACTGATCAGTACCTGATCGTGAGCGTGCAGGACAGCGTGCCGACCATCGCTACCGACCCGAATGTGCCCAACAACTTGCGGGTGGTGACCCCCTACGGAGAAGCGACCTACGATTTCCAGACCCTGCCTCCGGCACCCATTGTGGAGCAGGTGGCTAATCAGTATATTAAAGCTGGGGAAACTCTGACGGTATATGGCCGATACTTCTACTTTGTAGATACGGTGTTTTTACCGGGCGAGATTGCCGTCACCGAAGGGATTTCAGCCAATGGCAGCAGCCTTTCCCTCATGGTTCCCGACAATTATATCCCGATGACGGGAGTATTACAGGTTAACTCCCAAAGTGGCATTTCCAACCCCAACCGGGCCTCTCAGCTTTATGCCGGTCAGGGAATCATCAGTAATTTTGACGATACCTTTCCCTGGGGATGGGGCATCAACATTGACAATAGTGTTACCACCGAAGCGCCGGGTATTGAGCCGCTGGAAAACAACTTTGCCCTGATCAACATCCCCTTGCCGGGGAATTACGGTTGGTCTAACGACAAGGTGATTAACCTGGTAGACTGGGGGGGAGCGCAAATTTATCCTACTGAACCCAGTGGTGCCTACGATCCTTCACTCCCCATCGCCGATTTTGACGCACGGATGGAAGTGGCCGTATCTTCGCCTGCCTCCCTGGCCGGAGTGGAACTACAGGTTTTTTATCAGAATGAAAACGATACAGAACTTACTGCCAATGTGCCATTATCCGATTTTATCCGTTCCCAGGATGGTAACTGGTATACGGTTTCGGTGCCCTTAAACGAACTGGCGAACGGTACCACCAAACTGAGTACCTACGGCGATATTCTCACCGGCAATGCTAATAGCGAACACCACTTTCGCATCGTAATCATCAATACCAATGTCGACGATGTGTCGGTAACGATGGCGATTGACAACGTGCGGGTGGTAAATGCTGAAATAGAAGAGTAATTAGTTGTTGTATATGCGAGCGTTTGTAAAATGGTATGCCATCGTTTGGCATGCCATTTTTACGAACTATCACGGAATTTACGCGCTGCATCAGCTCTTTTAAGGCATAGGCAATGTCTCTCTTAAAGAAAAGATGAGAGGAGACTGGTCGTTTCTACCAATGATCAGCTTATGTTCCTGATCGGAGATAATACTCCGGACTTCTCCCCGAACCTGAAGTCCGCTTTGCTTAGCAGCCAGGGGACGAAAACCACCATGTCCATCGCCCAACAGCACGGTGCCAAAGTTTCCACTAGCCTTACCAAAGCGAGCTCGCATATGTTTCAGGTTCCCTCCGCTTACCATGTCCAGATGACCGTCCTGGTTCACATCCAGGGCCGCCAGGGCAAATACCGGAGCAAACTGCATCTCTGCGGGCAGCTTTCCGGGCGTGAATACGCCATTGTTGTTTTCAAAATAGGTAGTTTCAAACTGATAAGCCTGCAATACGTCGGACTGCTCCAGTTCGGTGGGGGTGAGAATATCTTCAACGGTAGCCCGGGCGTAAGAGGCGTAGTCGGGGAAGCGTTTTTTGAACATCGGGGATTGAGCAATCAACTCATCTCGGGTGGGCAGAGGATAGCTTTGGTCACCGATATAATAAGTCAGCAGAGGATCTACTGAACCGTTGTGGTCATAATCGGCATAATACAGGGTGGCGGGTTGTGCCGGAGTGGCTTTGAACTGGTTATTCATGCCGAAGTTTCCTGCCACCAGATCCTGGTCTCCGTCTGCATCAAAGTCGGCGGCCAGCAGGCAGTTCCACCAGCCTTCGGTATTTGCCGGGAAGTAGGTACTGCTTTCATCTTCCAGTATCCCCTCCCGATTGATAAATACTTTGAGGGGCATCCATTCGCCCACCACCACCAGGTCCGGCCACTGATCCTGGTTCACATCCAGCCACAAAGCGTCAGTCACCATGCCTACTTGGGTGAGGTCCGGAGCGATGTAATTGGTGGCAATGGAGAAATTACCCTGACCATCGTTGCGCAATAAGTAGGAGTGCGGAGTCTCTGGATAGCGGCCGGGGATGATCCTGCCACCGACAAACAAATCCAAGTCACCATCCTGATCTACATCGGCGGGGCGTACACAGGAACCGCTGCTGATGAAAGTAGGTAAACTGACGGCTTCAAAGCTTCCGTTGCCCTGGTTGCGGTACAGCCGATCCTGCAAAAGCTCGTCTTCCTCCGCATATTCGTACCCGCCGCTGACCACATACAGATCCTGGTCTCCATCCCCATCCATATCAAAGAATACCGCAGCCACGTCTTCCGACATCTGATGTTCCTGAAAAGCAGTTTGTGGTTTCTCCCCATACTTCAACGACTGGTTTTGTAAAAACAAACCACCACTTTGCCCTTTCGCCCCGCCGAGATAAATATCCATCAGCCCATCCCCGTTCACATCGGCTCCCGTCAGCGCCGGACCTGCCCTAGAGTACATACGAGGCAGCAGCGACTGCACCTTGAAATCGATGTAGTCGTTTTCTGCATGTTTGAAATCAATCTGCGCCTCGCTTTTACCCAACAGCGGAGCAATTGGCTCATCGGCGGGTCGGTTATCTGGCACGGCATCAGCCTGATCCAGGGTAAGTGTCTGATTAACCCGAACCTGCTTCAGAACCTGAATTTCTCCGGTGGGCCATTCCACGATCATAGAATCTATGGTGGTTGTGTTTCCCAAACCAAAGAATAAAGTGGGCTCCATGCTGGACTGAAAGCCCCGGTACGGGTTTTGTAACCGCACCAGGCTGCTGTCGCTCAGATATAGCTGTACTTTTGTGCCCAGCCCGAAGGTATTACTCCCCTGGCCTTCCAGTTTGATTTTCAGATAATGCTGCGAAGCCGTATCTGAATTATTCCGGTAGATTCCGGCTTCGGCATCCAGGTTATTCAGCACCAGATCCAGGTCACCGTCATTGTCCAGATCCGCGTAGGCCGCACCATTGGTGAGGGTGGGGTCACCGAACCCCCAGGCCTGCGATTGGTCAGAAAAAGTAAGTCCATCCTGGTTCTGATAGAGATAATTGTGGACGGTGTTGGCGGGCATTCTGCTCAGTATGTCATCGATGTTATCAATGGCTTTGCCTGCTCGCTGGCGGGTGAGTAAATCGGCCTGATACGCTAAGAAATCGTTGTTGGTAAAAGCCCGTTTGAATCCGTTGGACACAAACAGGTCTTGCAGTCCGTCGTTGTCATAGTCGGCCAGCAGGGCAGACCAGCTCCAGTCAGTATTGGATACTCCGGCCAGTTGACCGATCTCAGAAAATAGTAGTAGATGATCTTCTCCTATGCCCCGGTTGAGGTGCAGCATGTTGCGCATGTACTGGTGGTGCAGCCCATTCTTCACCATGGCCTGGTAAACGTCGTATTTATCCGGCCAGTGCAATTCTTTTTGCCGCTGGTTATCTTCGGGCAGCATGTCCAGGGAGAGGATGTCCATCCAGCCATCATTATTCACATCGGCAATGTCCACCCCCATGGAGAACTGCGACATATGGGTGAGCAGGCTGTCACTCTTTTCTTCAAAGAACAATCCCTGCCGGTTCAGATACACTTTGTCATTCCCAGTGTAATCGTTAGATGCGTAAATATCCAGCCAGCCATCGTTGTTCAGGTCGGCGTAGGCCACTCCCAGCCCGTAATTAGAAGCGGGCCCATAAATGCCCAGTGAATCGCTGACATCAGTAAACTTACCTTCGTCATTACGATACAGTTTGTTGCCAACGTAGGGAACTCGCTCCTGGCTATTGCGCTGGCGGATGTCGAAGGCATTGGAGATTTGCTGCCGGGAATGGTTCAGTAAGAACATATCCAGATCACCATCCTGATCAAAATCCAGAAATGCCGCCTGGGTAGAGAAAGAGTTGTCGTTCAGGCCGTACTCAAAAGCTTTATCGGTGAAAGTGAGATCGCCATTGTTGATGTACAGCGCGTTTTCCCGGAACAGGGGATTATTTTCGGCAGAGCGGCATACGTAGATGTCCAAGTAACCATCGGCATTGATATCCACCATCGCCACTCCGGTACGCCAGCCGTTATTGGCCGAAACTCCGGCTGATTGGGTGATGTCTTCAAACTGAAAGCTGCCTTTATTCAGGTACAGCTTGTTTTCGCCCTGGTTGGCACTGAAATATAGGTCGACCAATCCGTCATTGTTGATGTCGCCCAGGGCTACTCCGCCACCATTGTAGAAGTAATCGTAAGAAATGATGCTTTGCTCTTCGTTTTCGGTATTACGGTTGATGAAACCTACCCCGGTTTCCTCTGCGGTGAGCCTGGTGAATAAAGTGTGGTCTGCTGAACGCTCTGATTCACAGGAGCCTAAGAAAAGACCCAGAGAAAGTAACGCATAAAGGTTCCATAGAAAATGCGAGCGTATTGAATACATATCACCGCAATATAACAGATCAATCCGGCAATTTTCAGATCCTTTTCCGGCTTTTGAACAACCCTTTTCCAGGGAGCCTGTCACCGTGGATTGGCAGGCATTCAGGAAAGTATGATACCCAGTAAATGGTTATCCATGGCGGTACTCTCCAGCGTACTCCAACCAGCTTTGCTTGTCATTGATTATTCTTTTGCCAGGATTTTCTATTTTTCCTCCCCGGAAGAAGAGATAGATGGGTTGTCGATAGGTCATTTCTGGGCAAAAGAAGTTCTTTTGCCCAGTGGCGGGCTTTTTTCTGCACGGAGTAATGGTTTTATGGGCTGCCAGGATACTATTTCTGCACGGAGTAATGGTTTTATGGGCTGTCAGGATACTATTTCTGCACGGAGTAACTTGTATGTGTACTGTCGATGTAAGTTTCTCCACGGAGTAACATGTATGTGTACTGTCGACGTAAATTTCTCCACGGAGTAACGTATATGTGTGCTGTCGATGTAAGCTTTCTGCACGGAGTACCGTATTTCTGTACTGACAATGTCCTACTTCTGCGCCAGAATATTTTCTTTTGCGTAAGCCTGGCTATTGATGCCTCGGGCTATTCAAACCTGGATGAGGAATACATACTGAGGATAGGAAAAAGAAAGCCCCGTCGTTGGTTGGGCAACAGACGGGGCCTGGAATTTAAAGTAAATACTGCCGAGCTAGTAAGGGGTGTTCTGCGTTAATAGTGTATTCTGCCGGATATGGCTGAAATGGATGGGAAACAGTTCGTATCCATCCGGAGCATTCAGTCCTCGCGCCCGCGCATTGGATAAGAACATCCCGTGACGGTTCAGGTCATTCCTTCGTTCTCCTTCGGCGATAAATTCCTGCGCTCGCTCAAATAAGATCGCGTCCCGGAATGCAGACTGACTCAGCGAGCCATCGGCAATATCGGGATACACCGACTCCGGTTGCTCATCCGGCGTGCCTACTGCCCGAGCGCGGCGGCGTACCATGTTGAGAGCTTCGTAGGCCGCAGAATTAGCCGTCCCTTCTGCTTCGTTGATGGCTTCCGCGTAGGTCAGCAGAATGTCAGAGTACCGCAGGATGGTGGTGTTCAGGCCGGTTTTAAGGAAGCCGGTGCCCAGGTCAATCTGATAGTATTTGGTGACGACGGGCTCCAGCAGCGGCACCGTATCATTAGTCACAAACTCGCCGGTGGCTACATTCCAGTAATAAGGCATCTTGTCGCGCATGGTCCACCATTTCCGGTAGGTATCCGGGACAGCATCAAAGAATTCCTGCACTACTTCCCCGCTGGAAGCCCCCCCTTCCGATGACCAGCGAATGTCTTCTCCGGTCACGGGATGTTTGGTGGAGGTAGGCACAAAGCGAAATACGGTATGGTTGCCCAGGTTGGTGGTATTATCGCCCCCATTGATGTGCTGGGCCGAGAAAAGATGCTCCGAGCCATTTTCCACGCTGGGGTCCGGGTTCCAGATTTCTTTATAATCAGGATACAAGGCGTACACTCCCATGTCCATTACTTCCTGGGCCTTGCTGGCCGCCGCAGCCCAGTTACCCATTTGCAGATATACTTTGGCCAGCAGTCCTTTGGCGGAGCCAAGGGTAGCCTTGCCCGCTTTCTGATGATCAGGATTGAAGGGCGCGAGCCGGGCTTCGGCATCCAGCAGGTCGGCAATAATCTGAGCATATGTATCCTCGGTGGAGCTGCGGGGCAGGGCGGTTTCCGAGGAATCAAACGTACCTTTCACATGCAGGGGAACTCCACCATGCGCTTTTACCAGGTTGAAGTACAGCAGGGCGCGAAGAAATTTGGCCTGCCCGATGTATTCATCTTTTATTTCTTCGCTGAGGGAACCCGCTTCCAGTTTATCGATCAGCACATTGGCCCGGTTGATACCCAGGTACGATCCTGACCACATAAAATCAAATAATTGGGTACTTTCATTCCAGGTGAAGGAAGTCCATTCATCCGGGGTGGCCTCAGCATTCCGGTTTTGCATGATATCAGACGTCCAGTCTCCCAGTATGTAATAAGCGATGTCCTTATAGACTCCCTGCTCGGTGACCAGTACTGCATAAACGCCGGCAATGGCCAGCTCAGCATCGGCGGCGCTCTGGTAAAAATCGTTTATGCCGGGATTACTGAATAGTTCCTCTTCCAGGGGTTCGGTGCAAAACGTTAAATTTACCAGCAATGCCAGCAGTATATAATTGATGTGTTTTTTCATGTTTCTTTCGGTTAAAGATACTTCACAGCGTAAAATCTTCATTAAAATCCGACGTTAAGACCAATCCGCAGCCCCCGCAGTGATGGGTACGCAAAGCGATCCACGCCTTTTACTTCATTAGAAGCGCCGAAGGTGTTCACCTCGGGATCATACCCCTCGTAGTTGGTAAACACGTGGGCATTATCTACCGCCACAGATACCTGCAACGAGCGTAACCAGGTGATATCCATATTACCTACCGGCAGGTTATAGGACAATGAGATATTCTTGATCCGCAGGAATGATCCATCCACCACATTGCGGGTGCTCAGCACCGAGGTTCTGCCCTGGTTGGCTGCGGGTGTCGTCCCGTTGGGGTTCTCCGGTGTCCATCGATTTTCCCGGTCTGAGCGAAGCAGGTTGGTACCTCCGGTCAGGCGGTTTCCAAGCGCAAAGGTGGCGATCTCCTGCCCTACCTCTCCGTACATGAAAACATTCAGGCTGAATTGCTTCCAGGTGAAATCGTTGTTAAACCCAAAAATATAGTCCGGGTTAGGGTTACCGATGTAGGTATCGTCTTCTTCGGTCCATGCGCCGTCGCCGTTCAGGTCCTGAAATCTTTCGGAACCCGGTCGGTTATTAGGCTGATAACCGGCCTCATCAATTTCTGCCTGGCTTTTATAAATCCCCTCGTAAATGGAGCCCCAGAATGCCCCAACCGGCTGCCCGGGAGCAATCCGGACCAGATTGGTACCGTTGTGTCCGTTGTTTCCACCGCCAGACCAGCCCGTAAAGTAGAAGTCAGCCCCGCCCAGATCCAGTACTTTGTTGCGGTTCATGGAAAAATTGAAATTGGTGGTCCAGCCCAGGGCTCCCGTGGTATTCACCGTGTTGAGGGTGACCTCGAAACCTTTGTTTTGCATGGAACCCACGTTTTGCAGTACGCTGGCGTAGCCGCTTTCTTCCGGCAACGGGGTGTTCAACAGCAAATCGGTGGTTTTCTTTTGGTAGACATCCAGCGTAAGGCTAATTCGGTTTTCGAGAAATCCCATATCCAGCCCGATGTTAACATCTTCTGCTTTCTCCCAGCTCAGGTTAGGGTTGGCAATATTACCCGGCCAGGCTACTGGCGTTTGCTGGCCATTAAAGCCGTACCCATTGCTGAAGTTGTTGTAAGCGGAGATGGTAGAGATGGATCGGTACAATCCAATCCGCTCGTTTCCAGTGGAACCATAGCCCACGCGTAATTTCAACTGGCTGAATACTCCCATGTTCCGGATAAATTCTTCTTCACTTAATCGCCAGGCCACCGAGGCAGAAGGGAAAAAGCCGTATTTGTTGTTTTCCCCGAATTTGGAAGACCCATCGTAGCGGGCGGTAGCCGTCACCAGATACTTATCGTTGAAGATGTAATTAAGCCTTCCCAGATAAGATAACAATACCCATTTGGATTCATAGGAAGTAGATGGCTGGGGACTAGATGCGATGCCCAGGTTGCGATATCCATAAAAATCAGAAGGGAAGCCGTAGGCACTGGCCGTAGCGGTCTCATTCTTCTCCGTCTGATTGGTGTATCCGATCAGGGCCGTCAGTTGGTGCTTCTGGCCAAAGACGCGCTTATATTCCAGGGTATTCTCGTTCAGGAAGTTGACCAGTTGCTGGGTCGTCCGCGTGGCCTGCCCACCAGTACTTCCGGCAATGCTGGAACCAATCGGATAATAGGTGTTATTACCAAAGTCGTTATAGTCCAGCCCAACCCGCACTTTGAAGTTCAGCCCCTCAATGATCTCGTAATTGGCGAATATGTTACCAATCATCCGAATCGTCTTAGCGTCCCTTTGGTACGCTTTTGCCATCCACAGTGGCGTGTCTTCCCCATTGCCTCCGGGGAACCCGTTGTTGTTTTTGGTGATGTTCCCTTCTTCGTCGAAGGCAGGTATGTGGGGACGGGCATTAAAAATACTGGAGACAATACTGGGCTCATTGCTGTAACTCTTGGTGCCCTCCAGCGTCCGCTGGTTTTGCGTATGGCTAAACGTCATGCTGGACCCTAATGTCAGCTTCTCACTCACGTTGGCATCCAGGTTGATGGTGGTGGCATACCTTTTTAGCCCGCTTTCAATAATAACTCCCTCCTGGTCGGTATAATTGCCCGACACCATGTAGCGCAGGTTATCATTACCACCGGCTACGGAAAGCATGTGCCGCTGGGTAAGCGCCGTTCGGAACATAATATCCTGCCAGTCGGTACCTTCACCTAAGGTAGCGATTTGTTCCTCGGAAAATGTGTGGGGGGCATCATTTAAGTCATTGGCTTCATTCACCAGGCGGGCATATTCCGTGGCGTTGAGCAAATCAAACTTTTTGGCCACTTTCTGAAAGGAGAAGTTATTGGAATAATCTACCTGAGCCGGTCCTCGCCGACCTCTTTTGGTGGTAATCAGCACTACCCCATTGGTAGCCCGGGAGCCATAGATGGCGGTGGCCGAGGCATCTTTCAGGATCTCCACAGATTCAATAGTGGAAGGGTCAATGGAGTTAAGCTGATTGGGAGTGGTGGACCCTTTTTCCGAGGCCACACTGGAGTAATCATTAGAGATGGGAAAGCCGTCGATCACATACAAAGGCTGGCTGCTGGCCGAAAGGGAAGACGTACCCCGAATCTGCACGGACACTCCTCCGCCCGGTTCGTGAGAGCTGGTTCTTACCTGCACGCCAGCCACCCGGCCCTGCATGGCCTGGTCGGGAGTGGTGATCGGCACTTTTTTCAGATCCTCTCCGCTCACCGATCCGATGGCTCCGGTCAGATCTTCCCGGCGTTGGGTACCATACCCTACCACCACCACCTCCTCCAATGCCTTGACATCGGGAAGCATATTGATATTAATGGTGCGCTGGTTTCCCACCGTAACTTCCTGCGTGGCATATCCGATAGAGCTAAACACCAGAATGGAGTTTCCATCTTCTACCTGTATTTTGTAAATACCGTCGACATTGGTCACCGTTCCCAGCGTGGTTTCTTTCACCAGTACGTTGACTCCCGGCAGGCCTTCACCGTTTTCATCGCTTACCGTTCCACTCACCTCAATGGCCACCGGCGGAGTGGTTTTCTCAAAAATAATTTCCGAAGGGCTGTTTCCTCTGGCAAATAATAAAGAGGCCAGAAAAACCTGCAAGCATATTCCAAAAGCCAGGTATCTCGATAGCCTTATGATGTGTAAGAATAGGATCATAGTTGTATAGGTTTTAGTGAAGGTTTGTATTAACTGATGCATGCGTATGCATGCCTTCAACAAGCGATATCCCAGCCATCGCAATGCGGCAGGATACCCGGGTCTTTTTAGCTGGAGTTATACTTCATGGCACTGCTGGTTAATATATAATTGTTGTTGTATTAGCTGATTATAAAGATGGGATACCGAATAGTGTGCGTTTAATGTCTTTTCCAGACGAAGGGCATCGAGCCTCACCGGTGAATGGATGAATGCCTGTTGCTCGGGCCATAATCCTACGATGATGACCGCAAAGAGGAAGCGCCCTACCCAAAAGCGAAAGAGTACGGAAGGTGAAAATGAAATAACCTTTGACTTTTTGTCGCTTTTACTGTATCTGCCCTGTTTGATCTTATCCCAGACTTCTATCAGTTCAGCCTCACTGGCTGGTACCTGATGTCTGTAACGAACAGATAAGGCAACCTCCCGGGCAGTCGTTATTTTCCGGATATTCTCAGGGTATTGCTGCATCCAGTTTTCCCAGAAACTGTTGAGCGCCGGGGTCGGACTCCTGACCCAGGTCAGAAAGCCTTCGTCTTCCAAAAAATCAGCAATCGTATAATCCTTATAGTCCATGCTTCGCTCGCTTGATCGTTGCGATCCTCACTTTCATAAAGGCGTGAACTACGCGGGTATATACAAGCCGCCTCAAAATTATTTTTAATGACGAATAGAAAGAACACGGCTTACTGCCGGATCAGTAATTGAATTACTACCGATATCAGTTGATACTTAAAGCTCCCAAATGTTTACGCAATTTGGCAATACTTCTGCCCATCAGTATACGCGCATACTGCACTTCGGAAAAACCCATCACAGTAGTAATTTCCTGATAGGAGAAATTTTCGTAGAAGTAATAGATAAGAATCTCTTTCTGGCGTCGGGTCAGGATATTGAAAGCTTTTTCCAGTTGCTGTCGGCGTTCTTCGTCTATGATCGAATTAATCATGATGGATTCCTGAGATAAAGTAATCTCAAACCCATAGCCATTAGCATACTTACCTTCCCGTTGGTTCTTTTTTTTTCGGAGGTAGCGAAAAATCCTTCTCCGATAAGCCTGATACAGGTAAAACCGGATAGAAGTCGTGGCGCCCAGCGTGGTTCTTTTCTCTTTAAGATAAATAAAAAGATCCTGGATCACGTCTTTGACCAACTCATGGTCTTTGGTGAACTGGTGCCCGTAATTTAAGAGGAGAGGAAAATATTTGGCGTAGATATAAGTAAAAGCGGTGGCATCTCCCAATCGGAATAAATCCCAAAGATCACCTTCCGGCATATATTGAAATGTAGCAGCACCATCCAAGAAAGTGGCATGGTCAGCCGCCTCTTTTGAAAGCATCTTTTCTGTCCGCAATTTCAAATAGGTTGTTGTGAGCGTATATAAAGATAGCAGAATGTCAGGAATAAATTAATGAAACGGGAATAATTACGGACAATTTTTTAGGAAATCAGCCCAAATAATATATATTTGTTATACAAGTATTAATGATATATGTTATGACACCGAATTTAGGGAACCTGGAAGAAAGCGTACTACTGATTGTGATGATTTTGGAAGAGGCTTACGGGGTTTCGGTGGCCGATGCCTACGAGGAGAAAACCGGTAATACCATTTCCATTCCGGCCATTCATACGGTACTGAAGCGATTGGAAGAAAAGGGAATGCTTCGCTCTTGTATGGGAGAAGCCACGGCTGAGCGGGGCGGACGGCGTAAGCGGCTTTTTGAGGCTACACCTTACGGCTACAGTGTAATATCCCAGATTCGGAAAACCCGCCTTCAGTTATGGTCACTAATCCCGAAACTGGATTTGGGCAATGGGTAATAATAAACATCATAAGAAGGTTCACCCACCTCGCTGGGCCGATCGATTTCTGGAGTGGTATTGTGCCTCCGGGCTGCTGGATGAGATACAGGGCGATCTGCACGAGGTATTCTACACCAGAATTGAAAAATACGGTGCCCGGAAAGCCCGGTGGCTCTTTGTGAAAGAAGTACTACTGTTTTGTAAACCCGCTTCTTTTGAAAAAAATACCAACACTCAATATATAATCCTTTCCGGTATGTTGCAGAACTACCTAAAAATCGCCTGGAGAAATACCCTGAAAAGTAAGGCTTTTTCCCTGATCAACGTATTAGGGTTGGCCATTGGCCTGGCTGCCTGTTTTCTGATTATGCAGTACGTGCGGTTTGAACTGAGTTATGATACGTTTCATGAAAACGCCGATCGGATCTACCGGGTGATCCGGGAAAATGAAAATAGCGCTTCCCAAACCCCCAGTGCCACCAATCATCCGGGAGCCGGGCCCAACCTGAAAGCGGACTTTCCGGAAGTAGAGGAATATGCCCGGATCGTACATCAGTCAATCTTTTGGAGTGACATGACCGCCTGGTCGTATGAAGATGAACGGGGAAATGTGGAGGTGTTCAACGAAGAAGAGGTGTACAACGTGGACCCATCTTTTCTAATGATGTTTTCGTTTCCCTTTGTCTACGGCGATCCGGATGAGGCCTTTCCTAACACTCGCTCGGTGGTGATTTCAGAAACCACTGCAAAAAAGTTCTTCGGGGCTGAAGACCCGCTGGGAAAGACGCTGATGGTTAATGGACAGGCCCCTTTTACGGTTACGGGAGTCTTTCAGGATGTGCCGGAAAACTCCCACATCAAGTTTGATATCCTGCTTTCCTTCTTCCTCAATGAAGGCTGGGGCGGAGGTTGGGATAATAACTGGAGCTGGAAATGGCCGGAATTTTTCACCTATGTAAAATTAAGTCCTCAGGCTGATCCGGCTGCTTTGGAAGCTAAGTTTCCGGATTTTATGCAGCAGTATGTCGGAGACCGAATGAGGGAGACCAACAGTAAAGAAGGAATGGCTCTACAGGCATTGACTGATATTCACTTAAAATCGCCCAACCTGGACAAAGAACGGGAGGTACATGGAAGTGAGCAAACCGTTTACTTTCTGGTGATCATTGCCGTACTGATTCTGATCATCGCCTGGATCAACTATATCAACCTTTCTACATCCAAATCTATGGAACGGGCGCAGGAGGTTGGTTTGCGAAAAGTAGCCGGGGCCTCCCGTTACCAACTGGTTACCCAGTTCTTATTCGAGTCCGCCATCGTCAATTTTCTGGCGATTGGAGTGGCGTTCGGGCTAGTGTTGCTGGCGCTACCCTATTTCAATCAACTCGTCGGAAAAAATATCAGCAGTAATATCATCGATCTGATTTTAATAAACGAGTCCTGGTTCTGGCTGACGTTGGCTGGAGTATTCCTGCTGGGATCATTCCTGGCCGGGTTATATCCGGCATTTGTGCTTTCTTCCTACCGGGCAGCCTCGGTGCTCAAGGGAAAGTTCTTTCGGTCACGATCTGGTATTTTCCTGCGTAAGGCGCTGGTCGGTTCGCAATTTGCCATTTCGGTGGCGCTTATTGCCGGAACGATCCTGGTATTCCGGCAGGTGTCTTTTATGCGAAACCAGGACCTGGGCTATGCGAAGGACCAACTGTTGGTGGTAGAATCACCCCGCGTAGGTGATTCAACCTTTATACAACGATTGGAGACATTCAAAACCGAACTTAAAAGAAACCCTGATATCTATCATATGGCTCCTACCTCGGAAGTACCTGGGAAGCTGATCTCCCAGATGAACTTTATCCGAAACCGGGACGAAGGTACGGAAGCCAATATCGGTATCTACCATTTTCACATTGATCAGGATTTCATTCATACGTACGGACTGACCATGGCAGCCGGGCGAAATTTCCGGGAGGCAGAGCATCTCCTTCCACCCGACGAAAGAGAAAAAAATCCTGTACCAGTGATGGTCAATGAAAAAGTAATTGAATTACTGGGGTACCAGACGGCTGAGGAAGCGGTTCACCAGCTCGTCTACTTCGGGCTGGGCCCCCGAGACTGGGAAGGTGAGATTGTAGGAGTGGTAGAAAACTTTCATCAACGGTCGCTGAAGACTGCCTATGACCCTATTCTTTTCTTTCCTGCTTCGGGTTTTCCAAGGCAATACTTTACCATTAATCTGAGCATGGATCAGCCTACCGAAACAGTTGACTTTATCGGAGAACAATATAAAGAAGCTTTTCCGGGCAATCAGTTCAACTATTATTTCCTGGATGATTACTTCAACCGTCAGTATGCCGCCGATCAGCAATTCGGGCAGGTGTTTGGGTTGTTTTCCGGCTTAGCCCTACTGGTCGCCTGCCTGGGTTTATTCGGGCTGTCTACCTTCATGATTTCTCAACGGGTGAAAGAGATCGCTATTCGGAAAGTACTGGGAGCTACGTTGTCCAGTATGGTGTATTTGTTCTCCCGGGATTTTGTCCGGCTGATCATTGCCGCCAATCTCATTGCTTTGCCACTGGTATATCTGGCCGTGCAACGCTGGCTCAGTAACTTTGCCTTTCAGGTGAATATCGGCTGGGTCATCTTTGTTATTCCAGCGGCTCTGCTACTAATCATCTCATTATCTACCGTCAGTTTTCAAACGATCAAAACCGGATCAATCAACCCCGTTCGTTCGCTCAGGCAGGAGTAAAGTGATCGATATGGTACGGTTTTAACCGGACAATGTGCGCTCGTGTACTTATCAACAAGCGCAATATTTTGCAAAATACTGGTAATCAGAATGATGTGTTACTGGCATTTTCCTTGAGTATCATTTTCAAAGCAACAGTACCCCTTAATACGAAATGCGATGAAATTCTTCTTCACGTTGGGTTTGGTGATTGGTATTGGCCATGCTGTGTCTGCTCAGAGCGCATACGAAATACTTGATGTGGTCGTGATGCGGGATCAGCCTATTGTACGAGGAGAAATGAATGGCAAAACAGCTTATTTTCTGTTGGATACCGGCTCGGATGTAAGCCTGATCAACACGGGAGATGCGGAAAAATATGGGTTTTCGTATATCACCAATAATGGTCTTAAAGGATATCAGTTAGCGGGTCTTGGCGCAAGCACCAACGAACTTTTCAATATCTACAATATTGATCTGCGACTGGGCTCACAGAAAATAAAAGCCATTTTCATTGCGTATGATCTATCCAATATCATCCGCTCGCTGAATACAAATACTCCTATCAGGATCAATGGTATTATAGGCTCCAAAGCACTGAGAAAACATGGTTTTGTCATTGACTACGATCTCAAAGAGGTAAAAATGAAACTGCGCTGAAATAGCTCTTTCCTGAAAAGATTATTCCTGCTAACTGTAACCTTTTAAAAATCGGGCAGTGTCTCTGTAATGATCTTTCAACTTAGTCGTCTTACCGGTAAGCCCTAAACTCTGTTCGCACCATGCTGAAGAACCACCTGACCATCGCCCTGAGAAACCTTCTCAAACATAAAGTCTTTTCACTGATTAACATCCTGGGTTTAGCTATCGGTATGGCCGCCTGTTTGCTGATTCTCCAGTACGTTTCCTACGAGTTAAGTTACGATGATTTTCACGCGAATAAGGAAAACATCTACCGCCTGAAACAAAACCGATATAACAAGGGTGTGCTCACCACCGAGTGGGCAGCGGGCTGTGCGGCTATTGGTCAGGCCATGAAAGAGGCTTTTCCTGAAGTAGAAGAATACACGCGCTTTCGTTCGTTCAGTGGGGTAGTGATCAATCGGGATGCCGCGGGTGGGCCCATCCGTTTTAAGGAAGAAAAGATGTATATGGTGTCGGCGTCCTTTCTGCCCATGTTTTCGTATGACCTCATTCAGGGAGATGAAGCCACTGCGCTGGAAAAGCCTTACACCGTGGTGCTGTCTCAGTCAGCAGCCAAGCGGTACTTTGGGGAGGAAGACCCGATCGGCAAGCGAATTAGCGTAAACGATGATAACGACTTCGAGATTACCGGAGTGTTTGAGGATATACCCACCAACTCTCACCTGCAATTTGACTTCCTGTTTTCCTTCGCCACCTTCGTAGAATGGGTAGGGGAGCAAGTAGAAACCGCCTGGCAATGGGACGGTTTCTATAACTACATCTCCCTGGTGCCGGGTACCGACCCTGCTTTGCTGGAAGAGAAAATCCCCACCCTCATCGAGGAGAAAGCCGGAGAAGAACTGCGGGAATATGACGCCGATATGAGCTTTATCCTACAACCCCTGACCGACATTCATCTGTACTCGGATTACATGATGGAAGCAGAGGTAAATGGCAACGGAGATGCGGTATATGCCCTGCTAATCATTGCCTTGTTTATCATCGTCATTGCCTGGGTCAATTACATCAATCTGGCGACGGCCCGCTCGGTAGACCGGGCTCGGGAGGTAGGAGTACGGAAAGTGATGGGCTCCCTGCGTCGCCAACTCATCCGGCAGTTCCTGACCGAATCGGTACTGCTAAATGCCCTGGCAGTAGTTTTAGCATTAGTACTGGTACTGGTGAGTTACCGCTACTTTAGTGAGTTAACCGGGAAAGACCTGACGCTTTCACTGTTCACCACGGCTTCGTTCTGGGGAGTGGTGGTGGTTATCTTTCTGATAGGTGCCTTCCTGTCGGGTTTGTATCCGGCTTTTGTACTATCAGCTTTTCAGCCGGTGCGGGTGCTGAAAGGGAAGATGAGTGCGTCTAAAAGCGGAGTGCTGCTGCGGAAAGTGCTGGTGGTGGTGCAGTTTACCGCATCTGTCTTCCTGATTGCCGGTACGCTGGTCGTCTACCGGCAGATCACCTTTATGCAGGATCAGGATCTGGGAGTCGATATTGACCAGACGTTGGTAGTGGAAGCGCCCGCTGTGGTAGATGATTCGGTGTATGCCGACCGGGTTCAGACCTTCAAAACGGGCTTGCTACGCAATAGCAGCATAAAATCTGTTACCGCTTCTACAGCGGTGCCCGGTAACAAGCCAGGGTGGAACGCCGGGGGTATCCGGTTGATCCATCAGGATGATAGCGAGAGCAATCAGTACCGGGTCATCGGAGTAGATTACGAGTACGTGCCTACCTTTGAACTGGATATTGTTGCGGGACGTAATTTCTCGGAGGATTATGGGACGGATGAAAGCGCGGTGCTCTTCAACGAATCTGCCGTGAAGCTTCTGGGCTTTGATACTCCCGAAGAAGTACTCAGCGAGGAGATTTTCTTCTGGGGAGATACCTTCCACATTGTGGGTGTACTAAAAGACTACCACCAGGAAAGCCTACAGGCCACTATTGATCCGCTGATTTTCCGACTGATCCCCGCCAGCCGGAGCTTCTTTTCCATGAAAGTAGAAACCGCCGGTTTGTCGGGTACTATTGCGAATGCTCAGGAGGTGTATCAGAATATCTTCCCCGGCAACCCCTTTGCCTATTTCTTCCTGGATGATCATTTCAACCAGCAGTACCAGGCCGACCAGCGCTTTGGAAAAACGTTTGGCTTTTTTGCCGCTCTGGCCATCCTGGTCGCTTGTCTGGGATTGTTCGGTTTGTCCTCCTTCATGGCCACCCAGCGCACCAAGGAGATCGGCATTCGCAAGGTACTGGGGTCCTCCGTCGCGGGCATTGTGGCCTTGCTCTCTAAAGACTTTATCCAACTGGTCATCATCGCCAGCCTGATCGCCCTGCCTATCGCCTACGGGGTCATGCACTACTGGCTGGAAGGCTATGCGTTCCGCATCAACATCGCCTGGTGGCTGCTGGTCGCGCCCATCATCGCCGTACTGCTTATCGCCCTGTTTACCATCAGCTTCCAAACCGTACGCGCCGCCCTGGCCGACCCCGCCAAATCCCTCAGATATGAATGATTTTAATGAATGATGAGTAGTGACTGATGAAGAGTGAGGAATGATTAATGGTGCTTGCATTCACTAATCATTACTCATTCATCACTAATCACTATTCGTAACGTAGGCTGACGACCGGGTTTAAACGGGCGGTTTTCAGGGAGTGGAAGCTCATGGTGGCGAAGGCAATCAGTAGGGCTGCGAAGCCGGCCAGCGCAAACAGCAGTACATTAATATCCACGCGGTAAGCAAAGTCCTGAAGCCAGCGGTCTATCAGCAGATAGGCGATCGGGGCCGCCAGTAGGGAAGCTACCACCACCAGGATCATCACATCTTTGAAGAGCAGGTAGACAATGTGGGGAATGGATGCGCCCATCACTTTGCGCACACCAATCTCTTTGGTGCGTTGTTCGGCAGTAAAGGCCGATAGCCCCAGAATACCCAGCAGTGAGATCAGCAGACAGATACCGGAAAGCACCGAGATGAGGGCGCTCTGGCGTTCGTCGGCTTTGTAGAGTTCGTCAAAACGCTCATCCAGAAACGAGTACTCAAAGGGATGGTTAGGATCATAAGCCGCCCATTTATCTTCAATATAATCTATAGTCTCCGGTAGGTTTTCGCCTTTCAGGCGCAGGTAAAAGACCCCGCCTTCCTGTCCGGCCGGGATAATCAGGGTAGGTTCAATGGCGTTGTGGAGCGAGCTTACGTTAAAATCCTGTACCACACCAATGACATTCCCCAACTCTTCTCCGTGAAAAAACTTGAGCCGTCCACTCAGGGCATCCTCCAGTTTGGCACCGTCCTGCGCAGGCTTATACCATCCCAGTGCTTTGGCGGCCGCCTCATTGAGAATAAATGATTTTCCGTCTTTATCCCCGGCAAAACCTTCATGAAAATCCCGCCCGGCCAGCAGGGGGATATCCATCGTTTTCAGATAATCTTCGCCCACAAAGAATGTCCGGAACGCCTGGGTGGTGAGGCCGGAATCAAGCTCTACCTGAAATACGGTGTTGCCCACACTCAGGCCCGGAACACCGTACGCAACTGTAGTGCCAACCACTCCCTCGTACTGTTCCATCTCGTTTTTAATATAAGGAATCTGCTTCTGCACCAGCGTATCCTGAATAGGCACCAGCAGCAGATGTTCCCGGTTAAAACCCAGCTCCTGGTTACGTACATAGCGGATCTGGTCCTGCATCAGTAGGGTGCAGATGACCACCGCAATGGAGATGGTAAATTGCAGGATCACCAGTGTTTTGCGTAATGCAATACCGGAAGAAGTAGATTTGAACGCGCCTTTCAGCGACTGGATTGCGGTAAGTGAAGGCAGGTAAAAGGCCGGGTACAAACCGGATACCAGCCCCATGAACAGGGTAATACCGATGGCGCCGGTCAATAGTAGCGGGTTTTTCAACAGGTTCAGCGAAAGGTCCTTCTCGATCAATTCATTAAAAGGCGTAGCATACAACACAAAGGCCACCATTGCCAGGGCAATCAGCAAAGCCAGTACCGATAGCAGTACGGACTCACCCAAAAAGGATAGGATCAGGGCTTTACGACTGGAGCCCAGCACCTTACGCATGCCAATCTCCTTCGCCCGGTTACCAGAGCGAGCCGTCGCCATATTCATATAATTAATGCAGGCCAGCAGCAGAATGAACAGGCCAATACCGCCAAAGGCATACACGTAGGCAAAATTTCCCTGAGGCTGGTCATAATCCTGCACGGAATGGAAATGCACGTCGGCCAGCGGTTCCAGGTAAAACCAAAGTTCGCTGCTCACCTGATCGCCGAAGGGCTTAATATATTTGGTGTGAAAGCTGGATATTTTGTCAAAGAAATCAGCGGTATTGTAGCCTTCCGGGAACATCAGGTAGGTGAATACATCGGGATTCCAGATGGCTTCCGAGTTAAACTCACCGTCCTGCATGGCCCACTCCCGAGGTCCTATAAAAGAAACCAATGCCTGAAACTTAAGATGTGAATTGTCAGGCAAATCTTCAATCACTCCGGTCACAGTGAAGTTTTCTTTGCCTTCGTACAATAGCAGGGTTTTTCCCAGGGCTTCCTCCTCGCCAAAATACTTACGGGCCAACGACTCGGTCAGCACAATACTGTTTTTTTCCCGTAAGGCTGTCACCGGGTTCCCTTCCAGAAAGGGATGCGTAAATACCCGGAACACCGTAGAATCTGCCCGCGCCCAGTCTTCTTCGTTATACAGGCTTTCTTCTCCCTGATCGGGGACATTGACCAGCGTGCGGCCCATACCCTGAAACCGGGCAAACGAAAGTATTTCCGGATACTCCTCCGCCAGCATGGGAGCTACTTCACGAGCCGCATCGGAAGTATGGAATTCCACCCCCGGCCCCTTTACATTGGTCACCAGCCGGTAAATTTGCTGATGGTTTACATGATGCTGATCATAGGTGAGGTCATTCTGTAAGTAAAGCAGAATGATGATGCTTACGGCAATGCCGATGGCCAGCCCAATGATGTTGAGCAGGGTATAAAATTTGTCTTTCCAGAAAGTACGGGTGGCGAACTTGAGGTAGGTACGGAACATGAGGGTATAGGTTAAGATAGTTCTGACATAAAATGAGGCCAACCCCACATTCCTTCTCTAGTAAAGATATTGAAAAAGGAGGAGACTCGCATAATTACTCAGAAAAAGACGCGAAATATACCCACGAATCTCACATGGAACTTCTATGAGGGCTGCCCACGCCGAATGCTCCTGCCTTCTGTAATGTTTCTGAGGGCTTTTCCCTATTCTTAACGTAAAAAAGAGAAAGCTTCACCAAATAAACATTGGCATTTATTAAATTTTACCTCTACTATCTTATACATTATTTCTGATAGGAATATGTATTTTTTTGTAATTTGCCCATTCTGTTTAACCTAGCCTTTTTCAATATGAATCGTTTTCTGTCCTTCATTTGCCTCACCGCCTTCCTTATACCCACTCTGAGCCAAGCCCAAATCCCTTCTCCTGAAGAGGCAATTGGCTTCCAGATGGGAGCTGATTATAAGATTGCCGACTACACCGAGATCATTGATTACCTGAAAACGCTGGACGAAGCCAGCGACCGTATTCAGGGAAAGCAAATTGGCACCACGGTGCTGGGCAAACCCATGTACGTGTATTTTATCTCCAGCGAAGAGAATCTTCAACAACTGGATCACTGGAAAGAGATCAGCGCCAAACTGGCTCGGGCCCGTATCTCCGACGAAGAGGCTCAGCAACTGGCGCAGGAAGGTAAAGCCATTGTCTGGATCGACGGTGGTATTCACTCTACCGAAAAAGCAGCTACGCAATTCCCCCCGGAGCTGGCTTATGATGTAGTGACGAAGGAAACTGCCGAGATGAAGAAAATCCGCGAGAACGTGATCTTCATGCTAATGCCCAACATCAACCCCGACGGGTTGGATATTGTAGCCGACTGGTACAAGAAAAACCTGGGTACTCCCTACGAGACATCATACCCCCCGGTGCTTTACCACTACTATATCGGGCACGATGATAATCGCGACTGGTTTATGAATACCCAGCCCGAAACCCGGGCGGTGACCAACCTGTTATTCAACGAGTGGTATCCTCAAATTGTGCATAACCAGCACCAGTCAGCTCCGCAGTGGGCCCGTATTTTTATTCCTCCGTTCTCCAAGCCGGTAAACCCGAGCATTCATCCGGGAGTGGTGAACGGAGTGAATCTGGTAGGTAATGAAATGGCTACCCGCTTTGCTATTAAACACATGCCCGGGGTAGTATCTGACGTGAGTTATACCATGTGGTGGAACGGCGGGCTGCGTACGGCACCCTACTTCCACAATCAGGTAGGCATTCTGACAGAAACGGCTCACACTACCCCAACACCACGCTATTATCCGCCCGACTCGTTGCCCAAAACGATTGGCAACGGCATTCCTACCAACGGAACGGCTATTAACTATCCGTATCCCTGGAAAGGGGGCGAGTCTCACTTTCGCGATGCGGTGGAGTATATGCTGACCGCCGGAATGGCCACGTTGAGCATTGGGGCAGATCGTAAAGAAAAGTGGTTATACGATATGTACCTGATGGGGCGCGATGCTATTGAAGATGAAGATGAAGCCTTTGCCTACGTAGTGCCGGCGGAGCAGTGGAACCCCAGCGAGGCGTATAATCTTATTAACATTCTCATGCAGGGAGGTATTGAAGTGCACCGGGCTGATCGCTCATTTAGTGTGGGAGATACCACCTATGCCGAAGGCTCATTTGTGCTATACGGTGCCCAGGCGTTCCGACCCTACATCAAAGACCTACTGGAAAAACAGGATTACCCCGATATTCGCCTGTACCCCGGTGGGCCACCCAAAACTCCCTATGACTTGGCGGGCTGGACCCTACCCATGCAAATGGGCGTGCGGGTAGATCGACTGACCAAAGAAGTGGCAATTAAAGCCACCGAAGTAAGCGAAAAAGTAAGCCTCGCCGAGGGTAAGGTAACCGGTCGTGCGACCTTTGGTTATGCCCTGAATCCCCAGGACAATGCCAGTGCGATGGCCATTAACCAGTTGCTGGCCGAAGATGCCACCCTATACTGGCTGGGCGAAGCCTCCGGCGACCTGAGTGCGGGCACCATCCTGATAGAGAACGGAAACAGTACCGAAGCTACCGTTCAGGAACTGGCCGATTCGCTGGGCCTCATCTTTACCGGGTTAAGTGATGAGCCAGAGGTAACAATGCACCGTCTGCGTCAGCCAAAAGTAGGACTGTATAAATCCTGGGTGTCAAACATGGACGAAGGCTGGACCCGCTGGCTGCTGGATCAGTATGCGTTTGAATACGATACCCTGCACGACGAGCAGATGCGAACCGCCGATCTATCCCAGTACGATGCCATCATCATCCCTGACCAGAGCCCTTCGCGTATCCTGCATGGGCACTCTACCAACGCCATGCCAGAGGAATATACCGGAGGCTTAGGCTTAGAAGGCACGTTTGCCTTGGAGAAATATGTGCAGCAGGGCGGCACGCTGATCACTTTTGACGAAGCCAGCGATTTTGCTATTCAGCAGTTTGGGCTTCCGTTGCGCAATGTGGTGTCAGGCTTATCCAGTAAAGATTTCTTCATTCCCGGTTCACTCATTCGGGCGGTAGTGGATACAGACTATCCGTTGGCTTACGGCATGCAGGATACGGTAGCGACCTCTTTCTCCCAAAGCCGGGCATTTGAGATTGTAAAGCAGGAGCGGGAAGGCGAAGGGGGGAAAGAAGATATTAAAAAAATACCGGACCCCACAGTGAAAACCGTAGTACGCTACGCCAGCAAGGATTTGCTAATGAGCGGCTGGGCCTTGGGTGAAAAGAAGAATATTGGCGGTAAAGGGGCCTTAATGCACGTGAAACACGGGGAAGGCGATATTGTGCTGTTTGGTTTCCGCCCCCAGTTTCGGGGACAGCCCAGGGGTACCTATAAGCTGATCTTCAATGCCATCTACAGCAGCACCACCGACGACCTGCCGCCCATTGAAATCGATGTGGCCAGTGCCGAAATGGAATAATCAGTCGCCAGATGCTAAAGTAACCCAGTATGAGACAGCGCGGTTGCTTTAGCTAAGATAATGCCTTACTCTTTCATTCCCTACGTAGCCGAAACACCGTGAAAGCTACTACTGGGAATGAAAGAGTTTTAAGTTTCCAGATTCCCGATTTGCCAAATGCCATGGCTACTATGTGACCTCAGAAGCAGGGTGATTTTATTAAAAATAATATGACGAAGTAATAGCGACCCTCGAACAATGACTGACCAAATTTTGTGAGGCATTACTGCATAATTTTTAGACTGGAATAATGAAAATACCAGTATAGCGCTCGGCATCCGCCATTGCGCCAGGCAAAAGAAAACCCTATCATCAGCAATAACCTCTTCTTGACTCCCCTTTGAAATCGCCTTTTCTAATAATAGTATACCAAAGCAAAAGCCGATTTCTTTCCAATCGATTTGCAGTCATCTACCCAGCAAGCCTCCAAGAACAAGCAGCAGATTTTAATTGATACATAGATACAATTTATCTAACATCGCAAGAGTTCTTACGTAGTAATACTCACAACCAACACCTATTTATTTTTTTTATCTAAATGAATATCTTACTATCAGCCTATCATTGCGCACCAAACATGGGTAGTGAGTCCGGGATAGGATGGCATTTTGCTATTGAATTAGCCAGGCACCACAAAATAACGGCTATTATCAGTGATACCAGAAAGCCTTTTATTGAACAGAGCCTGAAGGGGAGCAGCATAGAGAATCTGGAAATCATTTACTATGGTCTGCCAAGCTGGGTGAAGCGCTTTTATAAACCCGCGACCGCCTCAGAACATATCTATTACTTTCTCTGGCAAATCGGGCTGTATTACTTCAGTCGGAAAATAATCCGGGAGCGGAATATTAACCTGATCCACCATATTACCCTCGGGGTATTCAGGATCCCGTCCTTCATGTGGATGCACGGTAAACCCTTTGTTTTTGGCCCGGTCGGAGGTGGAGAAGAATCCGCAGTGCCTTTACGAAAATCACTTCCCGCAAAATTCAGGCGTATTGAGTGGCTAAGATCCCGCATCAACAAATTCTCCCGTTTCACTCCCGGCCTGAACTCCTGTCTGAAAAACAGCGATTTGATTCTTCTGAGAACCAGTGACAATCTACGACACATCCCTGCAAAGTTTCACCACAAATGCAAAGTACTGCTCGGCGTTGGTATTGAGCATATTCACGAGATACAGGAAAAGCCAGCAGACCAAAAATTCAGCATCCTGTACACGGGCCGATTAATCTACTGGAAAGGGGTGCATCTGGCCATTAAGGCATTTGCCTCTATCCAACACCGCCACGCTGAGCTAGATTTCACGATTGTAGGCTCTGGTAGTGAAAGCGATTGGCTAAAGGATATTGCCAAACAGGAAGGTGTATACGAAAAAATTAACTGGATACCGCGGGTGCAACAGCAGGTCCTTTTTCAAATGTACCGGGATTATGACGTATTCCTGTTTCCCAGTCTGCACGATTCTGGCGGAGAGGTTGTGCTTGAAGCGCTGTCTTATGGGTTGCCAGTAATCTGTCTGGATTCTGGCGGGCCGAAAGAAATGGTGGACAGCTCCTGTGGTGCTGTGATTAGGACGGATTATGGGGGAGAACATGAAGTGGTTACTGAGATAGCAGTTACCCTGCTGCGTATGCTGGATAACCCCGATATGCTTCAGCAAATGCGTAAAAACGCAATACTTAAAGCCCAGACGCAAACCTGGGATAAAGTGAAAGAAAGAGCTTATGAGATGATAGCAGATGACCTCTATGATCTGGCATAGCGCCAGTAAGGATAAACGCTCCTGACAAGTCGCTATTTGTCTCCAAACAAGACGATAGACTCATTCCTACAATATAAAAAGGGCGGGCACACCACCCCCTGAAACAAGGTTCAGCATCCGGCTTTGCGCTCCTCTGATTTCTCTAAGCATGCTCCGTAATTTTATGAAATATCAGGCAAGTTGCGTAAATTACCCCTCTTGATCGCAAAATTCTACCCTTAACCTTATTGATTTGTGAAATATCTACTGATTATTGTCACAACGGCCATTGTGACCACCGTAGCCTGCTCTTTGTGGCTCAGCCCAAATCCAAACGGAAAGGTTACCGATGATGATGTGCTGGCTGCCCAGAAACTGCTGGGACTCCATTTTACCGACAATGAGATTGATACCCTGTTGGAAGATGTGAACAGCAATGCCGAGAACTATGCCGTCATGCATGAATATACTCTGAAGAATGAGGTGCCTCCGGCCTTATTATTCAACCCCCTGCCCGAAGGCTTTACCATCGATACCGCATCTACCCATCCGCAATGGATCTTACCTGAAGATATAGCCCTGCCCATCAACCGGGATGAACTGGCTTTCTATAGTATCCCGCAACTGGCCTCCCTTCTGAAAAGCCAGAAAATCACCTCCACCGAACTCACCCGCCACTACCTCGACCGCATCCATCGCTTCGACGATACCCTGCTCAGCGTTATCACCGTGACCGAAGACCTTGCCTTGGAACAGGCTCGCCGGGCCGATGAAGAAATTCAACAGGGACACTACCGGGGGCCCCTGCACGGGATTCCCTACGGAGTAAAAGACCTGCTGGCAGTGAAAGGCTATAAAACCACCTGGGGAGCCAACTCCCATAAGAACCAGATGATCGACGAAACCGCTACGGTGGTACGAAAACTGGAAGAGGCCGGGGCCGTCCTGGTAGCCAAGCTGACCTCTGGTGCCCTGGCCCGAGGCGATGTGTGGTTTGGCGGCACGACCAAAAACCCCTGGGACCTGAAGCAGGGAGCCAGCGGCTCGTCAGCGGGTGCAGCATCGGCGGCAGTAGCGGGCCTGGTCGGCTTTGCCATTGGGACGGAAACCATGGGTTCCATTGTGTCACCGTCTACCCGTTGCGGGGCCAGTGGATTGCGCCCCACTTTCGGGCGCGTTAGCCGCTACGGAGCCATGACGCTGAGCTGGAGCCTGGATAAGATCGGGCCGATCTGCCGTTCGGCGGAAGATGCCGCCATCGTATTTGATGCCATCCGCGGCGCCGACCCACACGATAAAACCACTGTAGATGCAGCCTTTGACTACGATGGCGAGGTGGATCTGGCCTCTTTACGTTTTGGGTCGGTAAAGCAATACTTTGAAGACGATACCGTAAACCAGGAAAATAATACGCAAAGCCTGGAGGTCTTGCAGGAACTGGGCGCTGACCTGCAAGCGGTCAGCTTACCCGACAGTACTACTCTACCGGTCAAAGTACTTTCGCTGATTATGTTTGCCGAAGCCGGAGCCGCCTTTGACGACCTCACCCGCAGCAATCTGGATGACTCTCTGGTACGGCAGGACGAAGGCTCCCGACCGAACGCGTTACGACAGTCCCGCTTCATTCCGGCAGTAGAGTATATTCAGGCCAACCGCTATCGCTACCAGCTCATTCAGGCGATGGACTCGCTCATGCAGCAGTACGATGTGATCGTTTCCCCCACCCGGGGTTTCCGCCAATTGCTAATCACCAATATGACGGGGCACCCGGTCGTGGTGGTACCGAATGGCTTTGATGAGAAAGGACATCCGCAGAGCATCACCTTCATTGGAAAGCTATACGACGAAGCAACCATTCTGGAAGTGGCCCATGCCTACCAACAGGCCACTGATACCGAAGAGCAGCACCCTGAATTCTTCCTGCCCCAGCCGATAGCGGAGAATTAAGGCTGCGGATCCCAGCGGAGTTGGGCAATACGGATACCTTGCAGATCAGGTAACAAAGCGGCCATATACCACTGCCCTTCGTGCCGGAATATCTCCGGAGCCGCCACTTCCATCGTGCCTACAAAGTACTGGTCATCATTTATCCCAAAGTCGCTCAAGTTTTTGGAACGGTACACACTGGTTTTCTGGGGTTGCTCGGTCACACCGTTCACTACCCTGCCATACGACTGGGTGCGGAACAGGTAATAATATCCTGAAGGGTGTTTGACCACGAACGGACATTCAGCCTGCCAGAACTTATCGCCTCCGGCCTGCCCTCCGTACGCCACTTTGGTAGACTCACTCCATATCCGCAGATCAGGTGAGGTGCGCAAGTAGACCGCACCGATCTGGTTGGGATGCGCCGTGTAGTACAGGTAATACGTCTCATCTTCCAGCAACACCATGGCATCACGGGTATTGGTTTCTTCCGGGTCGCCAAACAGGGCAGGAGAGCCATTTTCGAGCTTCCGTTCAAATTCAATACCATCCAGGCTGGTGGCCAGACAAATACGGTTCCAGTCGCCGTAGAACATGTGATAGATATTATCAATCCGGGTTACATAGGGAGCTTGTAGCCCGCCAGGTTCTTCACCCAGTTTAGGATCGGCCTGCATGGCAATTCCCATCGGAGTCCAGTCCCGATCAGTCAGGTTAGCCGCCTGCCAGCGATGCAGCAGACGGGTTTTGCCAGGCGCTTTGGTTGCGCGGATGCAGGACCATACCTGCCAGCTGCTATCGGCCGCCTGCCAGATACCAAAATCAACTGGCTGTTGCCCCTCTGAGGTAAGTTCTCCCAAGTCAGGATTCCCGGCAATCGTCCACCAGTTACCCTCAATGGCGGGCACCAGTGCCGGGCCGGGCTGAGCGATGACCGAAAAAGAAATGCTTAACCCCAGCAGCAGGGTAAGAATTGAAAGAGGTTTTATATAGTAGCTCATAAAAACAGCATTAGTCTCGCGGAAAGTTATGGAAATTACCCGAATATCTCCTACCCCAGGTTTACGCCAACCAACTGGCTACCAGAAAACCAAGATATGTTCCTACTCCATTGCCCAACGCTCCAACCAGAATGCCAGGTAGATAGAGGTCCATCCGGTTCAGGCTTTTGGCCAGGGCCAGTGCTGATGAAGAACCACCGACATTGGCCTGGGAAGCAACCGCAGCCACATCCCAGTCTAGTTTGCCCAAGGCTGCCGCACCGAATATAAGCACGCCGTGGATCAATACGATGGTTACAACCAGTACCAACAACCGCCAGGCCAGATCACCGATCTGGCTTAGCGCGGCAAACTCACAAAACGCTCCGATCACCGCCAGGAAAAGGTATACGCTGAATAAACCCAGTACGTGTCCGCCTGGTAAGCGATGCAGTACCGGAACCTGGGCCAGTACCAGGGCAATGGTGGTTAGAATAAGGATGGAAGGAATCTCAATGCCGAAGGTCATCAGCCAATCAGCCAGAGCATTGGAGATCAGCAGGGTGAAGAGGCCCAAGCTCAGCAGTATGCTAAGTGACATCACACCAACAGTTTCCTTTTCCCGTTCAGAATGGTTTTCCGCCGGGCCTGCTTTCGTCGGCATCGAAGGTGCCATTTGTTTAAACCCTCGTCTTAGCAAGGCCGGTACTATCAAAGTCACAACCATCCACAAAGCCGTGATGATATTATCTACCGCGGCCATGCCCGCATACAGCACACCTTTCTCCATTACATGATAATGAACGGCCACTGCATTAAAATTGACACTGCCCCCGGTGTAGGTGCCGACAAACATACCGCTGATAGCGGGATACAAGTCACCAAAATGCGCTGAACCGTCAATCAGATACATACCAGCCAGTACTCCAAGCACCGTTCCTGCTGCACCTACTCCAAACAGAATGAGCATAGGCGCTCCTGCCTTTCGAATGCTTTCCAGGTTTACATCCAGCAGCAAAAAGAATATGGACAAAGGAGCGATATAAGCAAAGATACCAGAGTACACGGGTGAACCCCGGGAGGCCGAAGGCATGATGCCTACATTGGCCAGCAAGGCTACAAACAGAATCACCAACAGGGCAGTACTCAGATGTTTCAGGAAAGTAGTACGCACCAGCCACTCGCAAATGAGAATGCTAAGGCACAACATGCCAAGAACGTACAGCGGTTGGTCGAGCATAAGCAGGTGAGGTTTCCAACCTCCAAAGTAGCTAAAAATTTAAACTTTCAGGCGTTCGGATTTTTACCCATGAGCGGGTTTAGGTGTTGAACGCAATAGCATAAAACGCGAAGAATATCTGTACTCAGATATTGATTAGCCGTAATTAATTGTTAGAAGTTGTTGATATTCAGGGGGACATATTCAAACTTACATGAAAAACAAACCACTATTACCATGGCTTCCTCTCCCATTCAACCTCGATTTGACCTGACCAATAAAGTAGCGATTGTCACTGGTGCCAGCAAAGGCATCGGAGAAGCCATGGCCCGTGGTCTGGCCGAATTTGGTGCCCGGGTGGTGGTGAGCAGCCGCAAACAAGACGCGGTGGATGCGGTAGCCTCGGAACTACGGTCTGCCGGGCTGGAAGCTACCGGAATCGCCTGCCACGTTGGACAAGCGGAGCAATTGCAGGCGCTGGTAGACCAAACGATTGCTACTTACGGAGGGATTGATATTCTGATCAACAATGCGGCCATTAACCCGGTCTTCGGGCCTATTACTCAGGCGAACGAAGAGGTTTTTGATAAGATCATGAATGTAAATGTAAAATCCTGTTTCTTGCTGGCCAATCTGTGTTATCCCCACTTACAACAGCGGGGTGGAGGTTCTCTCATCAATATTGCCTCGGTGGAAGGACTGAAGCCCGGTTACGGCCTGGGTCTGTACAGCGTAAGCAAAGCCGCCCTGATCATGCTCACCCAAAATCAGGCACGGGAGTGGGGTAAGGATGGTATCCGGGTCAATGCGATTTGTCCGGGGCTGATCCAGACCAAGTTCAGCGCCGCCCTCTGGCAAAATGAGCAGATCCTGGAAAAGGTTACCCGTGATATTCCGGCTGGCCGTATGGCGCAAGCTGAAGAAATTGCCGGGATGGCCGTGTTTCTGGCATCAGATGCCTCCAGCTACTGCACCGGTTCGGTGTTTACCGCAGATGGCGGACATATGATTACGTAAATAGACAAGCCTGAAAGAAGCTGCTATTTGAGGGGTATTTCCCCATGATTTATTGCTAATCAATGCGCCCTCGCTGGATGGCCCGCCAGGCTGTCTGACAAAGCAATTGGGTGAATTTATTCAATCGGGCAAAGCGGGAGTCCTGGGTGTGGCCAGCCTGGTAGCGATAGTAAATCTGCTGTACGATCACCGCAATTTTGAAGAGGCCATAGACATAGTAAAATGTTAAATGACGGATAGGTCTTCCACTTCTTCGGGCGTACTTCTCAATAATCTCCGTACGACTTGGGTTACCATCTAATACAGTAGGAGACCGGGAAACGACCTGCAAAGTTTCCGAGTCTTCGGTAGTCACCCAATAGCCCAGGGAAGTGCCTAAGTCCATCAATGGGTCACCGATGGTACACATCTCCCAATCCAGAACGGCTCGAATCTCCTGCCAGCGATCGTCGACAAATACCACATTGTTGTACTTATAATCATTGTGGATCAGGCTGAAGTCGTACTGCCGGGGCTGGTATTCGTCCATCCAGTCCATCACCTTCTGAGCCGTAGGGATATCATCGGTGGCAGCTTTCAGGTACTGTTTGCTCCAGTTACTTACCTGCCGGGCCACATAGCCCTCTGGTCGCCCCAATGCTCCCAGTCCGGCAGCCTGATAATCTAACTGATGAAGTTGTGCCAGGGTATCCAGCCAGCGGTCGGCAATGACAGCAAAATTTTGGGGCGTGATTTGTCTTTTTTGCGCTTCTTCATAATACAGGATAATGCCCGACACTTCTTCCATCAGATAAAAAGAAGCTCCGATGATGCTGGCATCTTCCGTATACAAATAGGTTTGGGGCACTTTCGGGAATACCGGATAGAGTGCGGTTAGTACCTGATACTCTCGCTGCATATCATGTCCCCTCTTAATCGCCCCCACCGGTGGTCGTCGAAGTACGTAGGTTTTTCCCTCAGTCTTCAGACGATAAGTCAGGTTGGAATACCCACCGGGAAACTGATGTACGGACATCTCGCTGGTTTGATCAGTAATCAGTCCCTGCGCTGACAGGAATCTTTTGAGCGGTTCTTTGGGAAGAAAAGATGTTGTTTCAGACATGAGTTGTGCAAAAAAAGGTTATTCTTCAAGATGATGGTATTGGCGGATGGTATTCTTACCCAGCTGATACATATGTACTTCATCGGGACCGTCAGCCAGGCGCAGCGAGCGGGCAGCGGCATAAAAACCGGCCAGGGGAGTATCAGCGCTCACTCCCAGCCCCCCGTGGATCTGGATGGCCCGGTCTATTACGCGGCAAGCCATACCGGGTGCCACAATCTTGATCATGGCAATAAGGTCTTTAGCTCCTTTGCTCCCCGTTTTGTCCATGGTGTCCGCCGCAGACAGCGTGAGTAAACGAGCCTGTTCAATTTCGCAGCGGGAACGGGCAATCTCCTGCCGAATGCTGCTTTGGTCCATCAGCTTGCGGCCAAATGTTTCCCGTTGGGCTGCTCGTTGGCACATCAGCTCCAGGGCACATTGCGCCATGCCCATCAGGCGCATACAATGATGGATTCGGCCCGGGCCCAGTCGTCCCTGAGCAATCTCAAAGCCACAACCTTCTCCCAGAATCAGGTTTTCTTTCGGGACTCGCACCTGATCCAGCATGATCTCGGCGTGCCCTTCCGGTGAATCGTAATAGCCGAATACGGACAAAGGGCGAACGATGGTAAGCCCTGGTGTGTCCATCGGCACCAGCAGCATACTTTGTTGCCGGTGTCGCTCGGCCGAGGGATCGGTTTTACCCATTACAATCGCAACCTTACAATGGGGGTTCATCGCTCCGGACGACCACCATTTGCGACCGTTGATGACATAGCCATCCCCATCGCGCCGAATGGATGTCTGGATATTGGTGGCATCGGAAGAAGCAACCTCGGGTTCAGTCATTAGGAAGCAGGAGCGGATTTCACCATTGAGCAAGGGTTGCAGCCAGCGCTCTTGTTGTGCAGGAGTGCCGTATTTGGCCAGTACTTCCATATTGCCAGTATCCGGGGCATTGCAGTTAAATACTTCGGAGGCAAAGCGTACCCGCCCCATCATTTCGGCCAGCGGGGCGTATTCCAGGTTGCTGAGGCCCGGACTAAAGGCTCCGTATGCTTTAGGAAGAAAGAGGTTCCATAATCCGGCGGCTCGAGCTTTGGCTTTTAGATCTTCAAACCCCGGCCAATACTTCCAGACATTTTCGGGCTGCTGTAAGAAGTGATTGACTTCGGCTTCTGCCGGAGCAATATGATGTGCCATAAAGTCCGCTAGAGTAGCTTGTCTTGCTAAGGAAGCTTTGCTATAGTCAAAGTTCATCGGCAGCCTCGGTTAGTGTTGTTCCCAGTATGATCGCAATTACAGGGGGCGTTCTTACAATATCAGCATATCATCTTAGAAATCCCGCAGGAATCAGCAGAAGTTTGGGACAAAGCCGTTTTTATTACCCAATAAAGAAGGGTTTTAATAATTGCTTGTGGATTTTAGAGAGGTCCGCCAGGGTAGGCACTAAGGAAGTTTGTTGGCTTGATAAGATGCTTTCATTACTTATTATGCTTCAAATTATCCTCTGGTGGGATGATCTGCCGGGAAGCTTCCTCTTCATCCGCCGCTACCTGGTTGTTGTACTTCCTGAAATACATGATGAATTCCGAACCTTCACCAGGTTTACTGTTGATCTTCAGTTCACCCTGATTGCCATGAATGAACTGCTGTACCAGCATCAAGCCAATACCGGTGCCTTTTTCGTGATTGGTACCTGGGCTGGAGATATTTTTCCCGGTCTCAATAAAGAGTTTTTCCAGTTTTTCGGGCGGAATGCCCACACCACTATCTTTCACATGCACGGCTAGATACGTTTCCTCCTCGGAATAGAAGATGTGGATATGCCCTTGTTCAGGAGTAAACTTAATGGCATTTCCAAGAATATTCTGAAGGATGATTTTCGCATGATCCGGGTCCGCATAGATAAATTTTGAAGAATCGTACGTGTGGTCAATGACAATATTCTTTTCCTCCGCCAAAAAGTAGTAAACCGAAAGAATCTCCTCGGCCAGTGCCGAAAGATTTACTTGTAATATTACCGCATTGATTCCCTTCTGCTGAGCATTTGCCCAGTATAGCAAATTATTTAACATTTCGGAGACCGTGGCCACTTTCCGGTGCAGCTCCTGAAACACTATCGTCTGTTCCTCCATATTAAGCAAGCCGCCACTAATCAGATCAAATGTTCCCATGATAGAAGCGAAGGGACTTTTCAGATCATGGCTGATGACCGAAAATATCTGGTCTTTGGTGGTGTTTAAGGCCGTTAACGCCTCATTTTGCTCAGATATTTTCTCTTTTTGCAAAGCGATGTTCTGGTTTCTGTCTAGCAATAGCTTGTTCAGATGGTTCTTTTGCCGGTTGCTACGGAATATCAACATCGCCACAATGAGCGTAAACAAAGCGACCAGACTGATGATAAGAATGATAAGCTGGCTTAAATGATTTTTCTGCTGCTGTATCTGGTTATTCCGGGCGAGTTGCTGGTTTTCAGATTCTTTTTGCTGTAAATGTAAAAAGTTCATCTCCCGATCCTTAGCCTCACTGTACAGGCTATCACTATACGCTTTGTACTGCTGATGATAATGATACGCCTGCTCAAAATCTCTCAGGGCAGCATAGGCGTCAGACAGTATATGAAGGGCCCTTTCTGCATCCCACTTAGCATTCATTTTTCGGGCAAATTCAAAGCTTTCGAAGGCATTTTTAACTGCGGTCTGATATTTTCCTAGGGCATAATATGTTTGCCCCAGCCCTGCATAGGCAAAACTGTTTTCCCAGTTGCTTTCATAAAGGCTGTCCTGCAATACCATGCGATAATATTTCAGTGCTTTGGGATAGTTTTTCGTATGAAAGTATGTCTCCCCCAGACGGTTGTAAGACATGACAACCATGCGGTGGTCGCTGATTTCTTTTCCAATCCGAATTACTTCTTCCAGATAGGAAACCGCACTATCATACTTTCCGGTTTCATCATAACATAAGCCGATATTAAAGTAGTTTTTGGTAAGTTTCAGGCTGTCTTTCCGGGCAGCATTGATTTTAACTGCTTTAAAGAACTCCTCCAGGGCCGCTTCATAATTATGTTGCCCGATGTAAACAAGGCCGGTTGTATTCAGTCCTAAGGCATACCCGCCTTCATCATTTAGCAACTTGCTCAGCTCCATGGCCTTAACATTACGCTCTAAGGATCTATTGTAGGAGCCTTTGACATAATATATTCTTCCCAAAAGGTACTGCGACTCCATCTCACCTTTCTTGTACTGCTGCTGTTGAGCCAGGGTGAGTGCTTCATTACCAAAATAGAGGGCAGTATCCGGTTGGTCATACAGGTACTTTTGGGCAATATTGGTGAGTATCAACACACTGTTGGTATCAGTAGCGTAGCCCGGAAGTAGCTTTTGCTCCTTCCAGAGTTGTAGGAGCGGTTCGATATCTTTCTGGGCAAAACAAGTATTCTGGAATAAAAGAAAAAAACCAATAAACCATAGAAAAAAGATTTTACCAAATGACATGTATGAACAGTAGGTTTAACAAATGAAGTAGACATATTATCATCTCAAGGTGATGATTAAAAGTACTGAATGTGTTAAACAAAAATAGCCATCTTACTATTTTATGCGCTATTTTATAGGTAAAAATACGCTCTTTTCTATACTTCAGGTAATTGTCATGCCGGATGGTCGATATTCGGGTAATTCCCCCGCTTTTTGCAGTAGCTACTACTGCAAAAGGAAATGAAGTAATTCCTCAAACCCAGGCGTAAAACCATCAGTTCATTGCTTCACAGCGGAGTTTGATTTCGACGCCCGATGACACGCCATTGAAGAAACCACTGCCCATAACCGCTATGTTAGCAGCACAGGGCAGAACAAATACAATCGTGTTGAACCCGGGGCGGATTCTAAGGCATTGAATACTGTTGAAGCACAAGGAAGGCTTCTTCTAAAGTGGCTACTTCGCTGGTATCATATTGCGCTCCGGCTTCCTGCTGGGTTATTCTAAACTGCGCCTGCGCAAAAACACCTCCTACTACCCGGATGGTTCTGCGAGCGCCTTGTTGAAAAAGCCATTGCTGGATGTCCGCTACACTATTAGCCTCAGTCTTTTTAAGGACTTTAAGTGCTGAAATGTCATTGATAATCGTAAAGCCAAAAGACAGCTTTATTATTTCCCGCCGTAAGAACACCGAAATTTGCCTGATATCCTCTTCATTGGCCAGCCCATTTAAAACAATGAGCAAACTATTACTTTCCGGATCTGCTTTAATATTGTACGTCATATTTTTTTTTAGATAAAGAATCCAAAACCAATACCAAACATACTAAACCGCTATTGTGGGGGTTTTAATGACATTTGCTGATAAAATGAATCCCATAGTGGGAAGAAAAGATCAAAAAAATATGGGCTGACCCTTGCAGAGCCAGCCCAAAATTCTACGAACACATTACTGGCATTTGCCACCCAGACAGCAGGTTTCTTTGCTTTACCATGCCTCCCGACCACAGCCATCATCGGGGAAAGCTACTGTACCAGCTTCTCTAAATAAGTAATACTCTGAGGCACCTGTACCGTAATATTAGGACTTTCGTCTTCAATATAATAATACTGTACGCCGGCTTTTTTAGCCGCTTTGATGATGGATGGAAGATTCAACTGCCCGGTGCCTAAGGCAACGTCGTTCTCAACCGGGGTCTGACCTGAGTAATTGCCTTCTACTCCTTTTTTCAGGTCTTTCACATGCATGAGTTTAAAACGGTCGCCGTATTTTTTCAGCAGCTTGGCCGGGTTCTGTCCGGGGTGGAAAACCCATAATACATCCATTTCAAAATTGACATATGCCGGATCAGTCTGTTGCGCCATATAATCAAAGAAAGTACCCTTGTCATAAGGTTGAAACTCATAGCCATGATTATGATAACAGAATGTCAGGTCATGCTCTTCTTTCAGAATTTTGCCAGCCTGATTAAAATCCTGTACTGCTTTTTTGGCATCTTCCAGGGTAAAATCACCTTCGTGGGGAATCCAGGCCACCCGCACATAACTAGCACCCAGGGTTTTGGCATTCCGGGCAACTTCTTGGGTGCTGTTCACCAAAGCATCATAACTCACCCCAAAAGAAGTGCAGATCATGTCGCGTTCGTCCAGCATTTTGCGGATAGATTGGGCATCGCTGCCAAACAGGCTGGAAAACTCCATATTCGTAATCCCCAGCCCCTTAATTGTATCCAGCGTTTTGGCTATGTCTTTTTCAAAACTATGGCGATAGGTATACGATACCATCCCCATATTGTCAGGTAATGCACTTTTCGCTTTTTGAGCCAGCGAGGTGGTTATGCCAAAGCCCGCCAGCACACAAATCATAAGAATGTTTTTTATCATCATATTTTCAATCATTAAACTTACGTGGTAATATAAGCACTATGCCGAAAATAATTATAACGTCATTGCGACGAGGCACGAGGAAGCAATCTGCTGCTAATGAGCCGACGTGGCGCGGGGAGATAGCTTCGTCATTCTTCCTGGCTATGACGCTAAAAATATAAGCTCATTTTGTCACAGTGCTTAATAACCTTATGTAATTAAACAGTTACATTCCATCCTGGCTCATACTCTCTTTTCCAGAGTTTCTCTGACACCGAATATGGAAAATTAGCTATACGCGTGCAATATGGAAATTTTATAATAATCAGTCTGATTTTCCAGCCGCATTTTCATACACAAATGCACCCGCTTTTATTTTACAAAATCATCAAGGCAATTTTAATTTTCTGGTAGCGACCCTGAGGAGTTCTTTCCCATGAATAATTATGAGCGTTGCTGCCTGCTCGTGAATCGTAAGCAAACGGTGCAGGTTCACTTCTTATTTAAAGTTGTGGCCAATAGTAAGGTAGTTGTTATCTGTATGACCGTTCCACCGGAGATCCTTTTGCCAGGCAAATACTAAGAAAGCCACCGTACACCTTCTCAGCTTAGCACAAGTTCAGAATTACCTGTTTGTAAATCAAGGCAAACCACCATGTCTGTATCCTGCTGATAATAGCAGCTCGCCTTCAATTTTTGTTTGGATGCCACCTTCTCCAGCCGCAACGATTGGCCATTGGATTGCAGCATCGGCTGGCCTGCCGCACGGGTATTGACCTGCAAGGTAAAATTATCCCCGGCAAAGGGCGCATAGAAACTGACCTTCTTACCATCATACTTGATCTCGGTCAGTTCTTTAGCTGCCCAATACCGGGCAATCTCACTGTTTTTCATCCAATTCAGTGTGCCGTATTTCTGCTCAAGGCGGCTCACAACCTGCTTAAAAATGTTAAAGCCTATTTTTTCGCCGTTATAATAGATCCCCGGCCAGTGGCAAACCATCATCGCTGGCTCACCCCGGTCAATGACTTCCACCATGCGCCCCTGAGAAAGATCTGCCGTAATAAATTTATCTGCCGAGCCAGGAGTCAGACCATCCCATCCACCAAACCAATCGCCGGTGCAGCCAATCACGGACACCACACATTTAGGATCATTGCTGTGCAAATCTGCCGGATATTTCACCAGAGGCACCACACTTTCCGTAGGCTCAGTGTACAAATCCCTGAAATAATGGGCCACATCTACCTTTCCGTATACTTCTCTCACCGCTGCCAGGGTGCCCTGGGCCAGGTTTTCCTTGTTTTCGCCGCCAAAGCCACCGGGAGTGGTAATACCCTCGCAGGTTAAGCCGGCATTCTTCAGCACTCTTAGGGCATAAGCCAGATAATCGCCCAGTTCATCAGCACTTTTATCCTGACTCCAGCCCCAGTTTTCCATAAATTGCGCATCAGCCTCCGGGAAGGGGCGCCCGGTCTTGATATCGATTACCCGGGTGTGGCTGATCATCTCCGGGTGGATATCCCAGTCGGGCTGCATGGTTTCCCGTACCAGCTTCAGACTTTCCTGCAATTCTTTTTTAGACCAGCCCGGAATAAAACGATCAACCCAACCACTACAGGCCGGATAAGGGACAATGCTATATTTTCCTTTTACTCCATGCTCCTGACAGTAATCCCGAAATTCCCGCACAAAATCATCAGGAATTTCCCGAGGCAGTTTCCGCCAGTCCTGCTGGTACTGGTCGGGAAAGACTTCCTGGAACTGCGGAATGCCAAAGTAAGCCAAATTGACAAGGGCAGTAGAGTCATCAATGATAAAGCTGATGGGTACCTGGTCTTTGGGGTTCAATACCTTCACCTGGTCTGCATGCACCTGATTGGCAAACAAGCTACGATCGGCTCCAACCACAATACCAGCTCCGACAAGGGCGGTCTGTCTGACAAAATTCCTACGGGTATGATGATGTAATCTCATGTCAATAAAATCGCCGGGGCGACCGGTTTAAGGTTTTGGTGAGTAAATAAGTATTTTGCTTTTTGACTAAAAATAACAATTCTGACCAGGAAAACAGCATTTAAATCAGTAATTGACACTTTATCTCAGGAAAGGGGTCCCTCATCTTAATGATGACATCGGTGATCAGACGTATGAATTTCCACTTTTTTATTTATGCAGCAAAAGAACGTTTTGGTATAGGCAATAGCCCGCAGAAACCTGGGGCGGACTTGATGAGAAGGGGCAATATCAGTATATTGTACGGTAGAAGATACAATAACTTGTACATGGCATCCAGATGTAATTTATGCACACCCAGCGGACGTGGGATTTTTTACCCCGCCTTTCGTCAAAAGGTAAACCAAACCGTATGAAGGCGCCGGGCATCTCATTCCTATTACTCGCTACCTTGCTCTTTCTTACTGCTATATTATTAAGTCAATGTGCTGAGCAGCCAACAGCCACGCTGCCTCAAACCGTAGACTTCAATTTTCACATTCGCCCGATACTGGTTAAAAACTGCTACCTCTGCCACGGTCCCGATTCCAGCAGTCGAGAAGCGGACCTTCGCCTGGATACCTTTGAAGGAGCTACGGCCCTACGGGAAAATGATACCTATGCTGTGTTACCCGGCCATCCCGGAAAAAGTGAACTTGTCCGGCGCATCAATGCTGATGACCCTAATGAAATAATGCCTCCTCCAGAGAGCAACCTGAATTTGAGCGAAAAAGAAAAAGCACTCCTGGCAAAATGGATAGACCAGGGTGCTGAATGGAAACCCTATTGGGCATTTATCAAACCTGAAAAAACCGAAGTCCCTACAGTAGAACAGAAGGAGGAAGTAGCGAATGAAGTGGATGCATTTATCCTGGCTAAACTGGAAGAACAACAAGTCCCTCTGGCACCAAAGGCCAGCAAACCAACCCTCATCCGACGACTGTCCTATCTGCTCACCGGTTTACCACCAAACCCTTCCGATATTGAGAAATTTGTGGCTGATGACAGCCCTGAAGCGTACGAGAAGCTGGTGGATCAGTACATAAATGCCCCTCAGTTTGGTGAACGCTGGGCCCGGCACTGGATGGACCTGGTACGCTACGCAGAAACCAAAGGTCATGAATTCGACTATATGGTGCAGGGCGCCTGGCAGTATCGGGATTATCTAATTAGAGCTTTTAATGAGGATGTGCCCTACCCCCAACTGGTGCAGGAGCATCTGGCAGGCGATTTACTGGCATCACCCCGCTGGAATGCCGAAACCGGCCGCAATGAATCCCGACTGGGTACCATGTTCTTTGCCATGACGGAAGGCAAACATAGCCCGGTAGACCTGGCCATTGATGAGGCTGACCGGGTAGATAATATCATTGATGTGACAACCAAGACCTTCCAGGCACTTACGGTGGCTTGTGCCCGCTGCCACGATCATAAATTCGACCCCATCCCGACAACCGATTATTACGCGCTCTATGGAGTAATGAAAAGCAGCCGGCTCAGCATACTGAATGCGGACCTGGGACTGCAAGAAGCCGGAGACCTGGAAGAACTCAAAAAAATCAGGCGCAGCATAAAAGACTTACTGGCTGAAGAGTGGATTGGGGAAAAAGCCATGCCGGTGCAACAGACTGGGCTTCGTGAGACTGGGAATGAGATAACACGGGAGGCTGACCGGGATGTGATCGGTGATTTTCGCGGACAGGATTTTGACGGATGGCAAAGCGCAGGACTGGCTTTTGGCGATAAAACCACCTTAGGTGATCCTGTTTTTACGAAAGATGCTCACCAACTCATCCGCCTCTCGGAAGGAAAAGCATCCAGCAGACAGATCAATACCGGGTTGGTAGGCGCTTTACGGTCTCCTAACTTCACCATTACCCAGGATTTTATCAACGTTCGCGCTATGGGTAAGCAGTCCTCTATCCGCATCATCATCGATAACTTTCAACTCATTCAGGACCCGATTTACGGAGAACTGGACATGCGGGTAGACAACCCTGATTGGCAGAATTATACCGTGGATGTAACTCCCTGGAAAGGCCACAAAGCCTATATTGAGATTATCCCCGGATACTACGAACGGCACATCTATCAACTTCCGCCCGACGCTTATGTAGAAGTAGCCTACGCGCTGGCCTACAACGGAGAGCAGCTGACTCTGCCTTTATTACAGCCCGCGACAGGCACTCCTTCATATCAGGCGGCTCGAAACTGGGTTAAAGATGAGAGTACTCCCGAAAATATTCAATTGCTCAATCAGTCGCTAAAGCGCAATGTATGGCCAGCAATTTCTCCAGAGATTCAACAACTACATCAGAGAGAAAAGCAACTAGCGCAGCGTTTTGCAGATTCTTCCTTCTTCGCTGGTATTACGGACGGTTTTAGCGTTGATAACCCCGTATTTGTCCGAGGGAACCCTAAGAATCCGACTGAAGAAAAAGTGCCTCGTCGTTTTCTCAGCAGCATTCCCACCGGAGATTCTATTTTCCATTCTTCGGGCAGTGGCCGGGAGGAACTGGCAGCGGCGATCATCAATCCGGAAAACCCGCTCACCTCCCGGGTGATGGTCAACCGCATCTGGCATTATCTCTTTGGAAGAGGGATCGTAGAAACCGTGGACAATTTTGGCTTGCAGGGAAAGCTTCCCACTCACCCAGCTTTGCTGGATTTTCTGGCCACCAAATTTCAGGAAGAAGGTGGCTCAATGAAGCAGATGATCAAGTACATCGTGATGTCTAACACCTTCCAACGGACCGTGATCACTGAAACGGCGCCGCAAGACCCTGAGAACCTGTGGCTGGCCGGTTTCCCACTGCGCCGCCTGGAGGCTGAAGCCATCCGTGATGCCATGCTCACCGTGTCGGGTAGGCTGGATTCCAGTATGTACGGCCCTTCAGTGCCCGTCCACCTGACTGATTTTATGCAGGGAAGGGGTCGCCCTCAGCATTCCGGTCCTTTGGATGGCAATGGTCGACGGAGCATTTATCTGGAAGTACGAAGAAACTTCTTATCTCCCATGATGCTGGCATTTGACCGCCCTATTCCTTTTGCTACTTTTGGCAAGCGCAATACCACCAATGTACCCGCTCAGTCGCTGATGCTAATGAATGATCCGTTCGTGGCCGAACAGGCTGAGGTAATGGCGAAACGGGTAGTAGTGCAAACTGGACAACTTAGTTTGGAAGAACGTATTCAGTGGGTTTATCAACAGGCATTTTCACGCTCCGCTACAGCAGAAGAAGTAACCCAGGCTAAGGCCTTTCTCCAACAACAGGCCCGGGTATATCAAAGCGAAGATTTGCTACAATCGATGGACGTATGGAAGGACTATTGCCATACGATTTTTAATATGAAGGAATTTATTTACCTGATCTGAGCTATGGGAAAGAATAATCACATCATCCACCATCCCATGAGCCGCCGTCAAATGCTGGGAGCCTGCCGAAGCGGATTCGGTTCCCTGGCATTTGTCAGTCTCTTTGGCGGACTGAGCGCGGCCTGCTCAGAAGCAGAGAAACTTTCCTCAGTCATCGCCCCCATTGGAGCTACCCCCCATTATATTCCCAAAGCCAAGCATGTGATCTTTTTATACATGGATGGTGGAGTCTCCCAGGTAGATTCCTTTGATCCTAAACCCCGGCTGGCGCAGGAAAACGGAGAAGATCCGTACAAGAAATTCAAGGTAGATGCCACCCAGTTTGATAATATCGGGAGAATCCTGAAAAGTCCCTGGGGCTTTAAGCAGTACGGAGAATGTGGTATGCCAGTCAGTGAGCTGTTTCCGCACATAGCTACCTGCGTGGATGACATTGCCCTGATTCGGTCCATGACATCGGAATTTCCGGAGCACACCAATGCCAACTATTTTCTGCACACCGGCAGCGGTTTGCAGGGCCGGCCCAGTATGGGAGCCTGGGTAACCTACGGATTAGGCAGTGAAAACGACAACCTGCCCGGCTATGTGGTACTGGATGGCGGACTGGTACCTCCCGGTGGATTAGATAACTTTAATAGCGGATTCTTACCCGCTTCGTATCAGGCATCTGTACTGAAAGGACAGGCCGTGCCGCTGGCCAACGTGCAGCCACTGGAAAAGCAGCGAATACAGGACCAAAAGCTCGACTATCTCAAACAGATGGACCAGAACCTGATGGGAAAGTTAGGCCATGCTGATGCTGTAGAATCTGCCATTTCTAATTACGAGCTGGCGTATCGAATGCAGTCTTCGGTACCGGAACTCACCGAGTTTGCTTCTGAAACCAAAGCCACTAAAAAACTATACGGCTTCATGTCAGATGACCCGCACACTCGAGGGTATGCCGCTCAATGCCTGCTGGCCCGAAGGCTGGTAGAGCGGGGCGTTCGATTTATTGAGCTCACCTGCCCCAGTGTGAAAGCCGACCGCTGGGATCAACACAGTGACCTGAGAGACGGACACGAGCGGAACGCCCATGCGGTAGATCAGCCCATTGCCGGTTTACTAAAAGATCTGAAGGCCCGAGGTTTATTAGATGAAACCCTCGTCATCTGGACCGGAGAATTTGGCCGAACCCCTTTTGCCCAGGGCAGTGATGGGCGCGATCACAATCCCTCGGCCTTCAGTATGTGGATGGCCGGAGCGGGAATCAAACCCGGAACCATCTTCGGTCGTACTGACGAATACGGCTATCGGGTGGTGGAAAACAAAGTCGATATCCACGACCTGCACGCCACCATGCTGTACTTAATGGGTATTAACCACGAAAAGCTGACTTTCCACTTCAGTGGCCGTGACATCCGCCTGACGGACGTACACGGACACGTAATTCATGATGTGCTGGCATAAACCGACAGCAGAACTGAAAAGGAACGCACATCAGTTTAGAAGATGAAACGCGTTCTATTCCTATTGCGACCACTCGGTAGGCTCCCGGTCCCAGCGGTGTTTTTTAAGCTCCTGTAGCAGGTCCGCCGATAAGGGTTCGCTGTCACTGCATCCCAAATTGGATTGCACATGTCGGGCCTTGCGCATACCAGGAATGATGGTGCCTACGGTGGGGTTGGCCAGAATAAACTTAAGAGCAGCCTCAGGCATACCCATTCCTTCGGGCAATACTGCTTTCACGGCATCAGCATGGTCTACGCTGGAATGCAGGTTTTCGGGTACAAAGTAAGTGGATCTCCAATCGTCGTCCGGGAACATAGTGTCGTGGGTGAAAGTGCCGGTGAGGGTTCCCTCATCGAAGGGCACGCGGGCAATTACCCCAATATTTCGTTCTTTACACAAGGGAAATAGTTCGTCTTCGGGAGCCTGGTCAAAAATATTGTAGATGACCTGTACCGTATCAACCAGACCAGTACGAATCGTTTGCAGACCATTGTTCGGTTCCCAACGGTTCAAACTTAAACCGACGCCCTGTATTTTTCCATCCTGTTTCAATTGCTCAATGGCCCGTTGCCACGCTTCGTGTTCAGCCCAGGCATCTTCCCATACGTGAAACTGTAGCAGATCCATGGTTTCTGCTCCTAAGTTCTTCAAGCTCTTTTCAGTGTATTCTATAATGTGTTCGTACGGAAATACGTCCTCTAACTTGAAATCCGGTTGGGAAGGCCAGATAAAATTTTTGGGAGGCACCTTGGTAGCCATGTATAATTTCTTGTCGGGGTGCCGTTTGATGAGTGCCCCCAGCAGTTCCTCACTTTTACCTTCTCCGTAGCCCCAGGCGGTATCGAAAAAGTTGCATCCCAGGGCTACTGCCTGGTCCAGAGAATTTTCACTCTGGTTGTCGTCAGAGTTGGTCCAGCCAGCCATGCCCCACATACCGTAACCAATTTCACTTACTTGCCAGCCTAAGCGGCCAAAGGTTCTGTATTTCATAAAAGATCTTTTGTTAAATGTTTCAACTGCAAGATTACTAAAATAGTTGGTGCGTATTTACTGATTTATGTTGTGCTGTATGCTCGTTGCTCAGCATTCGGCTGTCATTTTTCCATTTTCGGTGGCCAACTTTCGCCCTGAATGTTTTCTAGCACTTTTTTTGATGTATACTAACGTTGCTAAAATAGTGAATAAATTATAGGATTATATAAACAACTTATTGTCTTTTTGTCATTAAGGCCTTGCCAGCGTAAGATTAATTGCACAAATTAGTGGTTACGTGTGGGCATTTTGCTACAACTAATGAACTAAAGAACATAAGATTTGGTAATACATCGGAATCTGAAGTACTACCACCCGATCAACCTTGATTTTCAAACGTAAACCATGCAAAGGAACCTTAAAAACCTTACTTCATTTCGACTGAAGCTACGTTTTCAGGCCTCCCCTTTTGCCACGGCATTGGCCTTTCTATTGCTTTATCTGGGAGTCCCCTTTTCTATCTCTGACTCGAGCAATGCAGCCTGGGGGAATAGCCATGAGGAATACCTCCGGTCGGTTGAGTTACTTACCAATGAGCACTCCAACGCCCCCGGCTTTGAGGGAATTGACCAGGCCATGCAGGACTTCATCCAGCGACAGGGCATCGTGGGAGCATCTCTGGGTATTGTGAAAGACGGTAAGCTGATGTACGCCAAAGGATTTGGCTTTGCCGATGAGGAAACGCAAGAAGCAGTAGAGCCTTATCACCTTTTCCGCATTGGCAGCGTCTCTAAGCTGATTACAGCGGTAGCAGTTATGAAACTGCGGGAGGATGGTCGTTTACGCATGGATGAACCTATATTTGGCGAAGAGGGTATCCTACATTCAAAAACCTATCAGGGAATTAAAGATAAAAAGTATTACCAGATTACCGTAGAACATTTGCTGACCCACACCGGCGGCTGGAGCAAACGAACCTACGGTGATCCGATGTTTATTCCGCTTAAGATTGCCACGGCGATGGAAACCGACGGGGCACCGGAGTTGGACGATATTATCGAGTTCATTCTTTCTAAGCACCTGCCATATCGCCCCGGCACCCGGTACGACTACTCTAATTTTGGCTACTCCCTGCTGAGCAAAGTGATTGAAGAAAAGTCTGGCATGTCGTACGAAGAATACGTAAAATCTGAAATTCTTGCTCCACTGGGTATCACTGGCATGCGACTGGCCAAAAACCGACTGGACGAACGTTGCGAGAACGAAGTAAAATACTACGATCTGTCTTCCAATAATGTTCGACAGGATATGTACGGTTCCGGCGAACTGGTCTCCAATGCCTATAGCTTTAATATTGAGGCCCTGGCCGCGGCCGGAGGATGGTTAGCAACGGCCACCGATCTGATGAAGTTTCTGGTAGCGGTAGACGGATTTAAAGACAGTCCGGACATTCTCAGCAATGAATCGCTGCTCGCCATGATTGAAACCAAGAGCGGACGCCCGTATGGGTGGCGAAGTGCACAGGTAGGAGGCACTTGGTGGCGCACCGGCACGCTGGCAGGCACCTCGGCCCTGATCAAACGGCAGCAGGATGGCACTTCGTGGGTGATATTAGCCAATACCAGCAACCATCGTAGCCGTTATTTTACGGGCCGCATCAGCTATATCATGCAACAAGAACTGGGCAAACTTCAAGAGTGGCCGGAGCACGATCTCTTTTCAGTGAGCTACTACCAGTAAAGTACGCCGCACCATATCATGATAAGCCTGTCCTTCCCCGGTCAGGCTTTTTTTTGGGTCGCTCTTCCTTCTGGCTTAGAGGTCGTGCGTTATCTGCTAACCGAACCACGCTTCTCACCTAAAACATAAACGAGCGAGACAACCGTTTGAGACCCAACTATTTTTATGAAAAAATCCATCTGATCCAGAAGGTATTTTTAAGGGTACTTTTGCAGCAAAACCCTCAACAAAAGCATTTATATGGTTTCTGAAAGCAAATAAATTTGTGCATCTTTATCTGCCTTGGGGCTGAACATTCCGGTAATTTTTTTTAAGATTGGGCACGTTACCGGAAGGAGCAGGACGGAATTGTTTCCAAAATTTGACTAATATCAGAAAAATTACTTTACACTATGCGCCTGGATCGTCAACGTATTGCCGAAGAAAACGAGGGAGCTTCTAAGAAACATGAAGCTCAGTGGGATTTTTTCCGGTCAAGTTCATCTCAACCCGAAGCCTATTGGGAAAATCTAATTAAAAAACTATCCGCTCTGCAAATTGCCATTCCCAGTTGGGCTTTAGGCACAGGGGGTACCCGCTTTGGACGCTTCCCCGGAGGGGGGGAGCCTCGCAGTCTGGAGGAAAAACTGGAAGATGTGGGCCTGCTACATGCCCTGAACGGCCACTGTGGTGCCATTTCGCTGCATATTCCCTGGGATATTCCGGAAAATCCATCCGACATCCGGCTGCTGGCCGATGAGTTGGGGCTTGTGTTTGATGCCGTCAACTCCAACACGTTCCAGGACCAACCGGGCCAATCGCAATCTTATAAATTCGGCTCCCTCTCTCATACCGATGTGGTGGTGCGGCAGCAAGCCGTGAAACACAATCAGGAGGTGATCGATTACGGAGAAGCCTTAGGTTCAAAGTCCATCACCGTCTGGCTATCCGATGGCGCCAATTTCCCCGGACAGCAGAACTTCCGGCGGGCCTTTGAACATACCCTGGACAGTCTTCAGAAAATCTACAATCACCTGCCCGACGACTGGAGAATATTTGTGGAGTACAAACCTTACGAGCCAAATTTTTACACGACCGTGATTCAGGACTGGGGAAGCTCCCTGCTGCTGGCCAGCAAGTTGGGCCCGAAAGCTTACAGCCTGGTAGACCTGGGACATCACCTGCCCAACACCAACATTGAGCAAATCGTCAGTCGACTGATGATGGAAGGCAAACTGGGCGGATTCCATTTCAACGATTCTAAATACGGCGATGATGACCTGACCGTAGGCAGCATTAAACCCTACCAGCTATTTCTGATTTTTCTGGAACTTATAGAAGGGATAGACAGCCAGTCGTTTGCCTGGATGATTGACGCCAGCCACAATGTGAAGGACCCTTTGGAGGACCTGCTACAATCCGTAGAAGCCATTCTGATTGCCTACGCCCAGGCACTGCTGGTAGATCGGGAAGCCTTACGACAGGCCCAGGAAATGAATGATGTGGTACAATGCCAGGAAATTATCCAGCAGGCCTTTCGCACTGATGTTCGTCCGCTACTGGCCGAAGTACGACGTCGGGCTGGAGCGGCTTTACAGCCCATTTCCTTATTCCGGGAGTTACAGGTTCGTCAGTCTCTGGTTGATGAACGTGGCTCGCAAACATTTGCTACGGGGCTGTAAGCACAACGAAAGATAATATACAACAACCTAATGAGAAAAGATGAGTCAGCCTGTTATAGCCATATATGATATTGGAAAAACCAACAAGAAGTTATTGCTTTTTGATCAAACCTATCAGGTCGTATACCAGGAGCAGGTAAATTTCCCCGAGATAGAAGACGATGATGGCGACCCTTGTGAAGATCTGGACCGGGTGTGCCAGTGGGTACGGAAAAGCTTCAAAGACATCAAGAAAAACAAGGATTTCGACATACACGCCCTGAATGTTTCGGCTTATGGAGCTTCATTTGTACACGTAGATGAGCGGGGCAACCCGGTGGCTCCGCTCTACAATTACCTCAAGCCTTATCCCGAAGAACTGGCCTTACAGCTTTATGATCAGTACGGGGGCAAGGCAACTTTTACGCGGCAGACGGCCTCTCCCTACGTGGGTATGCTAAATTCAGGGCTGCTGCTGTACTGGCTGAAGCACCGGAAACCGGAAACCTATAAAAAGATCTGGCGCTCGCTTCACCTGCCCCAGTACTTTGCGTATCTGATCCACGGGAAATTTTTTAATGAGATTACCAGCCTGGGATGCCATACCGCCTTATGGGATTTTGCCAATGACCGTGGGCATGACTGGGTATACGATGAGAAAATTACCGCAATTCTTCCACCAGTGGTAGAAACCCACTCTTACGAAGAAGTTTCCAACAAAAACACCAATATTCTCTGCGGAGTAGGCATTCATGATAGTTCGGCCTCTCTGGTGCCCTATATGCTAGGGCTGGAGGAATCCTTCATACTGCTTTCATCCGGCACCTGGAATATTACGCTCAATCCGTTTAATGACGAGCCACTTACCGATGAAGAATTGCAGCGAGATTGCCTGCAGTATATGAACTACCGCGGTGTCCCCGTGAAAGCTTCCCGTATTTTTATGGGGAGTGAGCACGACTACCAGGAAGTACGTTTGGCCAAACACTTTCATAAACCTTCTGATTATCACTGCACCATCTCTCCCGATGAAGCAATGATTCGCCAGTTGCTTGTCCAGGATGAGCCGGGCCGGCGGTTTTATCCGCAAACCATGGACCATACCGGCCCATTCCCTAACCTGACCGGCCCTTTAACTGATCTGAACCAGTTTTCCAGCTATGAGGAAGCTTATCATCAGTTATTACTGGATCTGGTGGGAATGCAGGCAGTATCCTTAAAACTGGCCAAAGGCCAACAGCAGCCCGAGAAAGTATTTATCTCCGGAGGATTCAGCAGTAATGAATTATTCATCCGACTGTTGGCTTCTCATTTTCCCGATATGGAGTTCTATATCAGTCAGCTAAATAATGCCTCAGCCTTGGGTGCTGCACTGGTGATGCACCGCCACTGGAACCGCGAGCAACCCATCGATCATCTGTTTAATTTTCAGAAGGTGCAACCCCTGGCTTTACCCAAATTATCATCTTACCCCCTAGTGAAAGTATGAGCGAAAATAAGGTTGTCAACAAGCTAAACAGCATCAATGAGTTTGAACGGGAACCGATTCCGACTTCTAAGCTGAAGGGATTGAAGAGTTTTGTGGGGATGTATGCCGGTGAACACACCGCCGGAACGGAGTTCGTGATTGGTCCTTTATTCGTTGCCCACGGAGTTTCTGCCGGAGACTTGATATGGGGGCTGATTTTCGGAAACTTACTGGCCGTAGCCAGTTGGGGGTTTATCTGTGCTCCCATTGCGGCCAGTGTCCGGGAGACACTATATTTTAAACTGGAAAAGATCTGCGGACGCAACCTGGTGTCGATATACAATGTGGTGAATGGCATGATGTTTTGCTTTCTGGCGGGCTCTATGATTGCGGTATCCGCCACAGCCGTGGGCATTCCCTTCGACATTGCCATGCCCGAACTGGGCGACTGGCTGCCAACGAGCGTCGGGTGGATCATCACGGTTTTTGCCGTAGGCACTGTCATCACGGTGGTGGCCATGTTGGGGTATGACCAGGTATCGCGCTTTGCCAATATCGCAGCTCCCTGGATGATCCTGGTATTCATTGCCGCTGCGTTTGCCGCATTGCCTGATTTGGGAGTACGCTCTCTGGGAGATTTCTGGCAGGTTGCTAACGAAAAAATCTGGACGGGCATTCCTATGGAAGGACAAAGTAAGTTTACATTCTGGCACGTACTGTTTTTTGCCTGGTTCTGTAACATGGCCATGCACATTGGTATGGCCGACATGTCGATCCTTCGCTATGCGAGGAAGTGGCAGTATGGCTTCTCCTCTGCTGCTGGTGTATTCTTAGGGCATTTCGTGGCCTGGCTGGCCTCCGGTATTCTTTGTGCGGCGGCGGCGGGATCAATTGCTCCGGGGCCAATTGCCTACAGCGCCGTAGGCTTATCAGGTGCTATATGCGTTATCATTGCCGGGTGGACTACCGCCAATCCTACCATTTACCGGGCCGGGCTGGCCATACAGGGTATCATGCCTTCGGTACGCCGTTGGAAAGTAACCCTGGTGGTTGGGCTGGTAACTACCATTGCTGCCTGCTTCCCGGCACTGGTAATGAGGCTGCTTGATTTCGTTGCGCTCTATGGCCTGGTGCTGATGCCTATGGGCGCTGTTATTTTCGTGGATTTCTATCTGCTGCCCAGACTGGGACTTAAGCAAAATTACGCTGAGGCCCAGGGATTACAGTTCTACGGGGCCCCGGCTTTTGCCTGGATTGCCACCCTGGCCTGTTGCTTGCTACTCAATATGATGGCCGGGATCGATATTTTCTTCCTGGGATTACCGGGTTGGTTCCTGGCGGTTCTGCTATATATTGGGGCTAGCAAGGCTCTTCAGCAACGTTCGTCTGTCTCTTTAGAAAAAGCATCATGAAACTACTCCTCCAACTAATATCCCTCGTAGGCCTTCTACTTACCATTGTCCCCTCCCTGCTGTACTTTACCGGGTCTCTCTCACTTTCTACCCAGCAGTGGCTTATGTTCATTGGTACATTACTATGGTTCAGCACCGCCCCCTTTTGGATGAACAAAAGATAATTTCTAACTTTCATCATCTCTTTTTCGTTGATAACCAATCAACTACATTTAATATTATTCCAAATTTCCATTAATATTTTACATATTATACACTACATTCATTAACTTGCAGGATTATAATATATCGCTGGCTTATAATCTTACAAGCAATTCATGTTAAAGCAACTAGAACTGCTTACTAATGCGATTACTATAGAAAATAAAGGCATTGGTATTGTAAATGAAGACGGGAAATTTGTTTGGGCAAATCGTTATCTGGAAAAAGTGTATGAATGCCCGGCAAAAGAACTTATTGGGCAGTATTTTACCAATGGCTTTTCAGAAGAAGATGTTATTATAGCCTTGAAAAGTCATCATGGCTTATTTTCAGGCAACCTACAGACCTATCCACCTATTGCGATAACGTATCATGCCAATGGCATGAAAAAGCGGCTTACCCTCTCTGGTCAGGCGGCTATACTAAATAATGAAGAGCGATACTGTCTGTTATTTATGCAGGAAACAAAGTCTTTTCGAGAGCAAGCCATTGTTCAAAGACGCCAGGATAGTTTATTCTACTCAGTAGTAGCATCTCATGCTAGCTATCTGGTACGTATCGATCTGGTAGGCAATTACAGTTTTGTAAACTATGCTTACGAGCGGCAATTTGGATCGAAAGAAAAATACCTCGCTCAACCTTTCCACGACTCCTTACATCCGGACGACATCGCAAAGTATGATCGAATGACCATCACATGCATGCAGAATCCGGGGAAACCGGTAATGCTTGAGCTCCGAAAAGCAAAGGGTGCTGACAAATATTATACGATCCGGTGGGAATTTATGGGGGTGCCTGACGAGCAGGGGCGAACAGTAGAAGTGCAGGGTATGGGATACAATATTAGTGAAGAACAAGAAGCAGAACAACGTCTCCAACAGCTTGATCAACTTAACCGCATCCTTCTTGATATCTCTGCCCAAACCTCCAATACTGATCACCAATCCTTAAGCGCAGCTATTCAGGACGCATTGAAGGCAGTTACGCAATGTATTAATTTCCAGTGGGGGTTAGTCTATACAATGGATGAGGATGCTGTTACAGGAACCCTAACCCATGAATACTCAATTCCTGACGCAGCCCCGATTGCGGAAACAGCCCATCATGTTGCAATCAAAGAGTTTCCCTGGTGGAGAGATAAAATTTCCCGACAGGAAACCATATCGATCTATGATAGGGCAACATTACCTAATGAAGCCTCTCACGAAAGATATCTCCTTGAGTCACTCCGTATCAAGTCTTTGCTGGCTGTTCCCATTACTGCCCAACGTAAGTTACAAGGCTACGTCGTATTCGCCACCGATATAACATCCAGTTCCCGGATATCAGAAGTCATAGGCCCGCTTAAATTGCTGGGAACGATCTTTGGTACCACCTTTCATCAGGTTGAACTCAACCAATCGCTTACCGACAGCCGTGACGAATATAAGCTTCTGGCCGAGAACGTGACTGACATGGTCAGTAAACACAATCTGGATGGGGTATATAATTATGTGTCCCCCTCTTGTAAACCACTTATTGGGTATGAACAACATGAGTTGTTGGGCACTTCTGCTTTTGACCATGTTCACCCGGATGATAAGGCCAGCGCGCTGAAAAGTTTGGAGAAAGTGCTTTCCGGTGAGACGGTACAATACCACTTCCGTAAACGCCAGAAAAACGGTGAATACCGTTGGATGGAGATCACGGCCAAATTGATAGAGGAGAATAATACCCGGGAAATTATCGCTTCTACCCGTAATATTCACCAACGAAAAATCACCAAAGACACAAATACACAACTACTCCAGCAAAGCCAGCATCTGAATGAAGAGTTAAAAACAAGCCAGAAAGAGCTGCAATTTACCCTGGTTCGCACCCAGGAACTCAACGAATTGCTGTTAAGAAGCGAGAAAAAATTTCGAAGCCTCACCGAAAAAAGCTTTGATGCCATTGTTGTTTTTAATGAAGATGGACTCATTACCTACGCCACTCCTTCAGTGCAAAATGTGATTGGCTATACTTCAGAAGAACTGGTAGGTACTTACCAGAAAGATTACATTTTCTCTGAAGATTTGTCCATCACCCAGGATATCCTGTTCAATACGCTACAACATCCTCAGAAGCGTATGGAAGGGTTTTTCAGACTTGTTCGGAAGGACGGAAAAGCCATCTGGACAGAAACCATCACCACCAACCTGCTGCTGGATGAAAACATACAGGGCATCGTTTCTAATTTTCGGGATGTAACCGAACAACGGCAGGGTGAACAGGCCATTGCTGAGTTCTCGGAGCGCCTTGCTATTGCTACGCAGTCGGCCAATATTGGCATCTGGGACTGGTACATCCCTAAAAATCATCTGGTGTGGGATGAGCGAACCTTCGCAATGTTTGGGATTGACCCTCGTAATTTCACCCACAGTGAGCCATCGTGGATTGAGGCAATTCACCCTGAGGATCGGGTACGGGTGCAGAGTGAGATTGATATGGCTTTGCAACGAGAACAGGATTTTAATACTGAATACCGCATTATTCACCCGAAAGATCAGGCCGAACGGTATATCAGAGCCTCGGCCAAGATCACCCGAAAGCATCAACAACCTATCCGGATGACCGGCGTCAATCTGGATATTACCAACGTGAAACAGGTCGAGCAACAACTGCGGGAAAATAACGAAGAACTGCGCAAGACCAATGCTGAACTAGACCAGTTTGTTTATAGCACATCGCATAACCTTCGCGCTCCCCTGGCCTCGGTGCTGGGGCTTATCTCAGTGCTACAGGGAACCACCGATACCGAAGAACGAACCCAATACCTGCAACTGATTGAAAGCAGTATTCACCGCCTGGATGAAACCATCCATGAAATTATTGATTACTCCCGCAATGCCCGTATTACCCTCAAAAGCGAGCCTATTCAGTTTCGGGAAATCGTTGCCGGAATCTTAGACGGGTTGTATTTCCTACGGAGTTCTATTGACATAGACATAAGATTGGAAGTGCCTGACAATATTTCCTATATATCTGATCCTACGCGCTTACGAACGATTTTTAATAATCTGCTCTCCAATGCCATTAAATATTTCAACCCGCATGTGGCCGTGCCTTTTGTGGCTATCACCATTACACCGACAAGTCAGGGAGTAGAAATCGTGGTAGAGGACAATGGAGTGGGCATTAATAAAGCCGCGCAAGATAAGATATTTGATATGTTTTACCGGGCCAGCCACCACTCTACCGGATCGGGGCTGGGGCTTTATATTGTGAAAGAAGCTGTGGAGAAACTAAATGGAACCATTACACTTAGATCTCAGGAAGGGCAGGGCACGGCGTTTACGCTGCAACTACCTTCTCTGAAAGATTAGACTGAAATATCGAGGCAAAATACCATCTTATATTTCACTCTGGATTTCGTGAGCTACCAGCTGATACTCGCCCAGCACCCCTTTATGATCCGACCCAGCCATGTCTATTGACTGAAAACCCAGGCATTTTAGCTCATTGGAATGTAAAATATAATCAATTGGAATCCCCCCGACATTCCAGTCGGCCGGATAGGTAGGGGTAAGTCCTTTACGGCTATCGATAAGATTAGACTGGCGGCGAATTTGCACAATGGCCGGGTTCCAGGGCACGGCATTAAAATCTCCAATGGCAAGCACTGGTCCGTTAATGCTCTCTAAATAATGGGCCATCTGCTTTAAATGCTGATTTCGCTTGGCGTACCGCTCTTCGCTACGCGGCGATAATGTATGGGTAGCCACAAAATGCACCGTAGTGTCTGGCAGAATAATATTCCCGGTCAGGTTAGGCTCGCTTCCCCAATAGTAGGTAGTGAAATTCTCTACGGGATACTTGGAAAATACCGCCACTCCATGCACCGGACTGGAAGCCAGATCATCATATGGGTAACGAGCTTTCAGTCGTTTTACC